>CP065013.1:600000-900000 GCA_016700315.1 Candidatus Saccharibacteria bacterium
GATTACGATGCAATGATAGAGCTACTTTTGGCGGTTGGGTTTAAAGTATTCAGTTATCAAGAATCTAGGCGAGAGACCTGGCAGCTGGGTCAAGTAGAGGTCGTTATCGATGAATGGCTATGGCTGCCAAGTTACATCGAAATCGAAGCCGAAAGCGAAGAATTAGTTAAAGATGCAGCAGCTAGACTGGCACTTGATTGGGCCGATGCAAAATTCGGCAGTGTCGACACAGCCTACAGGGAAAAATACAAAAAGATGAAACCAGGGGAGAGTGTAGGCGAGCTGGCCGAAGTTTGTTTTGACGCACCACTACCCCAATTCTTCATCGATAGGCAGTAACTTTTTCCGTAGATGCCAGCATTTGTGTTGGCTGTAATTTTTAAGTATAATTATCTCTGTTATATTCGGGAGTGGCGCTAGTAAGGCAAGCGCGGGCGGTTTGAGTGAGAAGTGCCAGTGGCTCCGCCAGCTGGCGGATTGCAAGGCCGGAAACAGATTTTGAACCTGTTCAAAGTATGTTGAAGCGGGGCCGAGGCATGGCTGGCCATAGGCTACCGTGATCGTGATCGTGGTCGTAAAGTCGCAAGTCGTGTAACGAACTTTTTAGTTATAATGTATTTATCGGGGAGTGGCGCAGTTTGGTAGCGCGGGCGGTTTGGGACCGTCAGGTCGCAGGTTCAAATCCTGTCTCCCCGACCAGAGAAGTCTTACTCAAACTCCCGGCTTGCCCGTCCTCACTGGACGGCAAGCCGGGAGTTTCTGTTTCCGGGGCTTCGTGCCTCATTCGCCGACGGCAGTCCTCGCGGCCGAGCCGTCTCGCTTCACGTTCCATGTGCACGATCTGCCGGAACGGCTCGTTGATGTCGTCGGCCACGACCTGATGGCGGTGGATGTAGATCTTGTTGAATACTGCCTGGTTGAGCTGGCGTCGCCCTGAGTCCGTCAGCTTCCCGTATAGCCCTGATGGCTTGGCGAGCAGGTCGAGGATGAAGTTGATCAGCTCTGCTCCTACTTGGATGTCGGAGTTCAGTCCGGCAAGCTCGTCTCGCAAGCGCTGGCGGTGCGCGGCTGCTCGGTGATCAGCTCGATCGGCACTGCCGGTCCGACCACGTGATGGAGGCTCAGTAGTCGGTTGGCTTGCCGCTCGGCGATCTGAAGCGCCTCTCCCAGGGTCAGGACGCGGGAGGGCATCAGCGAACGCAGCTGCTTCAGCGTGCTCTCCGTCGTGCCGTGGCGGGCAACTTCGCTGTTGGTTGGGTGGTTGATGCAGACAGCGCTCGTCAGGCGCAACGCCGAGCCGATGATAGATACCAAGAGGCTGGCAACACGGCAGTTGGTGGACTGAGTGACATCGAGATGCGGATTGGCCAGCTGCAGGACTTCGAGAGAGCCGGCTGATGGCGACCCACGAGAGCATTGATCGTCTGAGTTACGAAACACGGCATTTGGCCGACGTGGTCGCCCAGTCCGCAGGGCTGTGGCGTGATCAAGCGTCGGAGCACATCCACAAGCGGTATCTCCGGCCTCATGCGTCCGCCGCTGCGGGGATTCTCGAAGGCCTGGCCGAGCAGGATGAGCACGACAGTGCCGCAAGCAACCATGCCGAGGAGGCATACGGCTACCAGCAACAGGCGTTTGCCGTTGTCGAGGTCGTCAACGCTGAAGTCGACCGGGCGAAGCGTCACGAGCAATCTGCCCACAGCTTCCTAGACCAGACTCTCCGGCACGAGCAGACCGTCGGACAGATCGAAACCAAGTTTCGATCACTCATCGACCAGGCGAACCATTCATGCAACGGGTGCCCTGGGCATGCCGGGCAAGTTGCGCCGAGTGTCGTCCTGCCTCGACGGGTCGATCAGCTTGCGTCGGTCCCGACCCCTCAATCGAGCGCTTCAGCCGAAGCCGACTTTGCGCGTGCGACCGGACGTAACTATGGAGCAGCAGCAGAGCTCACGGTTGGTGGGCGCAAGTTTGTTCGAACATCAGACGAGGCTGGCCCCTCAGTGGGCTCCTTACATCCTGCTATGCAGGAGGTGCTGGATCGAGTGCCCGAAGGTCAGCAGTCTAAAACACATGGAAAGTGTGCCGAGATATGGGCTATCAGTGACGCGCTCCACGAGGGTATTGACCCCAGCGGAGGGTCGATCCATGCCACTCAGATTGGCGACCGTGGAAGGCTTAAGCATGGGGACACCAAAGGCAACTGCTCATCTTGCAGCTGGGTCCGCAAGGAATTTGGAATTGCGCACGCCTGATGTGTGGTAGAATTGATTCAAACTATGATTGACTATGACAGACTCTATAACGCGGCGCTAATGGCCGGCGAGGCGGAATCAGAAGCTGTGTATCAACGGCTCATGCAGATTGCAACGAGAACCTTTGGGCCGCTTTCTGGAGAACTTCCAGTCGAGCTCCGACCCCACTTCGCAGACGCCAGGGCTTGCTGGTTAATGGGTGAGCCGATTGATCTAGAACCTGCAAGGATTCACTGTTGGCAATATCTGAAGGACCATGGCATAACCTACGACAACTTCAGAGAGAACCGTCTCACCGGAATAATACGAATCCTCATCTGCCTGCTGTACAGCTATGAAGCAAGCCTAGCAACGACTCCTGCAGGTATAGGCGAAGCATCTGACAATATTGCTTGGTTCTTCAACGAGCTGGGTGACAATGCGATTCAATTGGCTCTACCTCCAAACACCACTGCCGACTCGCCCGGTGCGGGCTGACGACTCTTCGATGCTCTCATTAGATTCTTCGTTCTCTCGAGACGGGATGAATTCAAACTGGATCGGATCATTCGGCGAGCAGTGGTTTGGAACGATGTGTATCGCGTCTCGCTGCATTCATTCGAAACCTAATCAGGACACGGCAGGTTTTGACTTTCTGGTCACAGACCAGCAGAGCGAGACGATCCGAGTTCAAGTCAAAGCGACCGAACAGCCACAATGGCGTGACGGAAGCTTGGCCTTCGACCTTGACGTCGCCACATACGACAAGCTCAGACAAGGCACAACCCCCGGATTTCTGGTGGTTGTCGTCCTGCACCGCAGGCTCGAGGTGATCGCGCGTCACTTCGGCCGTGGGTTGTCGTGCGCGCCTCAGGATACTGGCTTCGGTTGGGTGGTCTACCGCCGACGAACAACGCCTCCACGATCACTGTGCGACTCCCCTCTGGCAACATGCTGACGCAAGATCAGGTGCCGTTGCTGTTTCCTGCCGAAGGGGGTGTGCAAAGTGAGCGAGGATGATGTCCTTGTAAGTCCCAAGTCTTTGACCAGCTACTTCTTACGCACACCGGATTGGAGCGTGGCCGTCACGAACGATCGACGCACCATCTTTGAGCATGTGAGTGGTCAGCGCGCCTTTGTGCCGGGATCGGTAGAGGTGGATTATGCCGAACTTGTTGCCGCGGCCGTCGTCAGCATCGCGGCAGCGGAGAGCCGAGACGAGCAGGATGTGTGGAGCTCGCTGCTCTGGCAGCGTCGTGATCATCTCCAGGTTCGTCGCCTCACCGCGGATGCGTCGGTATCGCTAGCAACCGGCTTGGAGATGCACGAGGCTTTGCAAGACCTCATCATTGCTGCGACTAGGTCGTCGATTGCTCCGAACGCACATCATCGCGGCCGTCGGCCGGCAGCCGTCGATCGATACGTGGAGCAGGTTCGACTCATCCCGTCATTGCCGGGAAGTTTCGTAGTCCGAGCACTTCTTCCGGTTGAACCGCTGTCGGACGACCCACAGCTGGAATTGGAGGGCTCGGCTATCGCGGTTCCGGAACACAGAGCAGTATCGGACCTTCTGATGAAGGCAACGCGAGTGGCGGTGGCGACGGCGTCGGCAATCTCAGGCGGAGGAGAGCTCAATTCGTGGGACGCCGCCGTACCCCAAGGCGTGAGCTCAAATCTCTGTGATGCGTTGGCGCGGCTCACTGGCGGCGGCAGCGAGGCCATGACCACTGAACTCAGTGTCGGCAGGGCCTGGCAGTCGGGCGTCTCGGATTCCGACATGGTCAGTATCCCCGCCGGGGCATCGCCGGGCCTGGAGGTTGGCGGTGTGTACTTGCGCTCTCAGTCGGAGCAGCTGGAGATCAGAGCTACCGGCCTAGTCGTCAAGCTTCATCGAGAGAATCAACTTGGTGCGGGTGAGGTAACGATCCGTGGTGTGATTGAGGGGGCAGACGACTCCGGACGTTCACGTACTGTCAAGGTTCCACTCGACGAGTTGAGCTACAACGAGGCAGTCCTTGCACATAGGGCCGGTCGCCCAGTCACCGCACGGCTCCAGGTTGTGCCCGGTCCGTCAGGACTTGTCGTTCAGCACGTGCGAAACTGGCGGGTGATCGATGACTGATATGCGTAGCGACGGGATGCCCTCAGCCGAGCGCTCGTTCGGCTTCAGTTCGTGGTCGATGGTCTGTTGCCCGGGATCGGACGGCAGGTACGCGAATCGACTGGACTGCCGCACCGGGCACAGCTCAGCCGGTCAACGATCTATATTCGCTACGGGCACTAGGCCGTGGCTCTGGGGAATCAAAAATGAAAACCAAACTTGTTCGGCAACTGGTGACGTCTGTTGCTTCGTGGGCGACGTTGCTCGGCTTCGCCCTGGTGTTCAAAGACCCGGCAAGGTCGTTTTCAATTGGTTGGGTTCTATTGATTGCCTTGAGTGTTGCAGCCCTGTCGGTGAACCTTCTTTACGATGTTAAAGAATATCGAGCCAATCGCTCGCGGATTTTTAAAGAAGATAAGAACGATAAGTCCAAAAAAGATCGCGAAATCCAGCGCTACATGATTGCCTGGATCAAGTCGGGTGGAAGAACAACGATTCTTACGCGTGACATGTCCTGGCTAAACGAAGAGGCGCGAGATGAGCTAACCAAAAAGGCCAAGACTGGAGATTTGACCATCCTTGCCCAGGAGCCTGGTGAGGGGGACATACAGGAGCTTGCGAGACAGGGTGCCCAGGTATACTATTATGGTATGAAAGGCTTTGTTCCTCAGTCGCGGTTCACGATAATCAACGATTCCAAGTTGGGTGCGTGTGTTTTGATCGGACGTCCAGACAACCAGAACCACGTGATCGAAAAGTACTCAGATCCGATGTCGCCCGTCATTTCGCTGGCAAAGGACCTCGCCGGGTATGTCAAGAAGTCGCAGAAAAAGCCAAAGAAGAAGTCTCTGCGGCTTACTAAAGATAGCGGGTCAACGGGAGATGTTCGACACGTGAGTGGCAACGGGATGCCGGAGCCGCTCGATAGCGCCGCCTGTGAAGCATCCGAGCTAACTCAACCCACCTCCGACACCCCAGCGAGCGAACAATGATCGACCTGGCGGGTGATACACGACCTATACGTATGCGGCCGGTTCGGCCTCCCACGCGAGCCGAAGTCTGCGCTCGTTGGGACCTTATTGCCGAGGAACGTGACGGTCAGATCAGAAGTGGCGTAGATATCAGTATGCGACACGTGATTATCCCTGGGGTCGTTGGGTTGATAAGGAGCGCCCAGCTGGGGAGGCAGACCCGGGTACTCGATGTGGGTTGCGGGAGCGGTTACTTGACCGAACGTCTCGCTCGGAGGTTTGACACAGTGCTTGGAATAGACCCGTCAGCGCTGTCGATCGAGCTGGCACGTGCTCAACCTACGAGAGCGAGCTATATTCAGAGATGGGTTGAGGAAATGTCCGATGACCAACAGTTTGATCTGGTCGTGGCTAATATGGTTTTCATGGATACCCCAGACCTGGAGTCTACTGTTTCTGCTATTGATCGGTTGGTTGTTCCAGGCGGAACCGTAGTGATCAGCGTCCTGCATCCATGCCATTGGCCATATTACTGGGGCTACGCCTATGAAGATTGGTTCGAATACCCAAAGGAAGTTGCCATCGAAGCCACTTTCAGAATTACGAAGGCCATTAGTGAAGTGGAGACCTTTCATTTCCATCGCCCATTGGAAAGATATTCGGACGTTCTATGCAATCGGGGATTCCTCATAGAAAGATTCGTTGAGCTAATGCCTTCGGCCAAAGTTGCACGGCAATACGGTACGACTCCGGCTCGCTTTCCTCGATTTCTCGCGGTTCTGGCAAGCAAACCTGAATTACGCGACTGACAGAGGCAATTCTGTCCGGGTCGAAGCTGATCAGTGGTGGCAGATTTGGTCGATGGAGCGTTGCGGGTATGCATGCGCTCGGCGTGGGGGCGGTCCGGACCCCTTTGCCGCCGCCAGGCGCATGCTGGGCCCCCCCATGGAACAACTTCACACGCATTTCCACGCCGGGCCGTAGAAACCGGGGCGAACGCCGGTTCTCATCTCGGCTCGTCTCTTCGCTGAGGGTTGAGCGGTGACGCCGACCAGGTTCTCGACCTGTTCGGCATAGAGCACGAGCCCGCAATCGGGCACAGTCCCGTGGTAGCGACGTTCAACCCCGTGGGCTTGCACGATCGCAGACATGCGGTCACGGCTGATGCCTACGGAAGCGGCCGTCATCGGAACTTTGGAGGGACTTCGGATTTCACGGTGGAGTGAGCGTGCCGAGCAGGGCCCAGTTGGGGCGTCCGGCGTAGAGCAGTGACCGGATGCGGTAGTGCTCGAAGTTCCGGATCCCGAATGCGGCTCTACGCGGCCAACGCTGGGTTGCGGCCTCTGATTCTGTAGGTGGGGACGGTAGTCCATTAGCCCCACAACGTGATGTCTTCGAAGAACGACTTGAGCGCCGACACGGTCCCGTGCTGGCGGGCGATCGACACCGGTCGCCCGTGGGCGCGTCGTCCTCGTGATGGTCGGGTGTGGTTCCAGGCCAGGAACTCCTCGATCATCTGCCGGTCGAGCTGGTCGAGGCCGGCGGTGTTGGGGTGGTGGTCGTGGAGCCACATGGCGAACAGCTCGAAGCTGTCGCAGCGGTCCTCGATCGTGGATGGTCGCAGCGTGGTCGAGCAGGCTTGGAGGTAGCGGTTCATTGAACGTGACCCGGAATCCTGGACACGGGGTTATGCCAGATTCGGTTGTCCGTGGTCGTGGCGCCATTGGTCAGCGTACTCGGCTGGGGTGAGGTGGCCGAGGCCGGTCTGGTGGCGTTGCCGGTTGTAGAACACCTCGATGAACTCGAACAAGTAGGCGTGACACTCGGCGCGGGTCGGGAACCAGATGCTGCCGCGGATCCAGGCGATCTCGACCTTGAGCCTGGCCCAGGCGGTCTCCATCGCGGCGTTGTCGAACGCGTCGCCGGTCGACCCGAACGAGAGCTGCATGTCGGCGTTCCCGGCAGCGAACGCGAAGTCGAGCGACGTGTACTGCGACCCCTTGTCCGAGTGATGGATCACGTCGCCCGGGTGGCCGGTGCGGGCCAACGCCATCGTCAACGCCGACACCACGAGAGCGGCGTCCTGGCGGCCGGCGGTGTCCCAGCCGACGATCCCACGATGGAACAGATCCCGGATCCCAGCGAGATACAGCTTGCCCTCACCGGTCGGGAACTCGGTGATGTCCGCGACCCACCGCTGGTTCGGGGCGACCGCACGGAAGTCGCGGCTCAACAGGTCCGGGACACCACCGGCATCAGGGCGCCCACGCCGCCACTTCTTGCTGGCGTGTGCGCCGACCAGGCCGTTTGCGCGCATCAACCGGGCGACATGGGACCGGGCGACCCGATGCCCGCGGCGTTGCAACTGCCCGAGCATCCGCGGCACCCCATAGGTCTTGCGTGACCGGGCATAGATGTCACGGATCGTCACGAGCAGCGCCTCGTCGGTGATGTCGCGAGCTGACGGCTTGCGGGTCAGCCACGCGTAGAACGACGAGCGTGGGATCTCGGCGAGTTCACACATCCGCTTGACCGGCAGCTCGGTCATGTTGTCCTGGACGAAGCGGAAGCGGATCACCTCATCGTCTCTCGGGCAAAATATGCGGCCGCCCGACGCAGGATCTCGGTGTCGGTCTCCAACTCGATCACCTGCCGACGCAACCGGCGCAACTCGTCACGCTCGGACTCCGTCAACTCGTCCGGATCAGCCGCCCGCTGCGTCGCGTCACGGGCCTGCTTGACCCAGTTCCACAACGTCCCCTCGCTGATCCCCAACGAACGCGCCACCTCCGCGATCGGGCGCCCCGAGTTCTTCACCAACTCGAGCGCGTCCCGACGAAACTTCTCCGGATACTTGCTTGGACGCCCCATGACGGGCTCCTTCCTACACGGTCTCCCGCGTAATCAGGTGTCCAAGAAACCGGGTCACGTTCACATCACTAGAGCGATTCGGGTTGCGGCACCCGGGCGAGCTGGTCGGCGAGGCTGCGATGCCGGGTGTTGGGGTGTGGCGGCTGGTCGTCGAGCAGACCGAGCTGGAAGCACACCTGCTGCAACGCTCGCAGTCGTCCGTGGAGGACGCGGCGATGGTTCGTGGTCACTGTCGTTGACGCGTCAAGCGCCGTGGTCGTCGACGCGAACACCGCGGCGTCGACGTCGTCGAGTCGACGGTTGCTGGTCAAGCAGACGAACGCGAGGCCGATCACACAGACCTGGTCGATCCAGCTGTCGCCCCAACCGAGCTGGCGGCCGACCAGCAGCGCGCACATGCGCCTAGGATCCGTTTCCAAGCAGGGGCTCCTCGAGACTCAACGACTTCGAACACCGCTGAGAATCACAGAGCCCCTGTATCGCGTCGCGGATCACCTACGCGGCGATCAACCCACCCTCAGATCCGAAGCGCCACTTTGGAACCTCACCGAGTCAGGCGCTCGCCACCTCCCTCACGCATCGCCGCCCAGCGGCACACTCCCGTCGGCGAACGCCTCGAGCGTCAACGTAGGATCCGACAGAGCGCCCAACGTCGCCCAGCGTTCCCTGGTGAAGTCCATCACCGTCTGAGCCTGAGGCGGGTTCAGTTCGCTGAGATCGCCACCAAGCTCTGCCAGCACCGTCCACGTGGTGGGCGGAAGGTCGAAGAAGGACAGGTAAGCGTCATAGGTCTTGGCGCGCTCCTCACGAGCTGAGGCAGCGAACATCGCGACGTACTGTTCTCTGGTCAGGAACCTGAACTCACAACGCTCCACCACCTCGTGGAACACCCGGCTACCGGGTTGTGAGTCACCAGTCTGAGGATCCTCAAACTGTTGCGTGAACCGGACGGCGGCAGCCACATTGCCGATGTATTTCTCCGGCGTCGAGAACTGCTCGACCACTGGAACAGCGGTTGTGACGCCTGTGTCACCCGGCGCTACAGACGTCGTTGTCGACACCGACTCCGTGGTCGCCTCACCGTCTCGGTTCTTGAAGTCAGGGAAGAGCACCGACCCCTCCACCCACTTCAACGGCTCATCTTGCAAACAGAATCGACCCTCGCTGACCGCGGCATTCGCATCGATACGCTCCCACAACCGCTTCGATACGTCCTCGAGCGACAACGTCGAACTCGTCACGGCCTTGGTGGATTTAGTTGTGCCGCCTCCGTTGTTACTTCCGCCGCCGTTATTGCCGCCATTGTTACCACCGCCATTACCACCGCCTTGTGGCTTAGTGGTTGTGGTGCGAGGTGGCTTTACCTTTGTTGTGGAAGGGTTGTTGACAATACTGGTTTCCGTACAAATACCATTATCGTCCCAATTCACGCAGACACTCCCAGCAGGTCTCATACCCTCTACCTGAACCGGTGCGGCTTCTACAGCTTTGGGCTCGCTAGCTACTTTTGCTCCAGTTACCAATGCTACGCCTGCAAGTACAGCGCCAACTTTAGCCCCAAAACCTCTTTTTTCTTTTGTCTTAGCCATAGGCATAGCACCCATCTCTGGGGATCGTGATAATTCGTTGCTTCTGTTGCTTGCACTCATGGCTTTCTGCTCCTTACCTGAGCCTTGGGGGTTACGCTCAGATGATTAGTTAGCTTAACTTTGGCCTAGCAGCGCTAGCGGGCATTTTTACTGTCCCGTGCTGACTGCCTGTACCGATCCGTTTTTGGCGCGTTTTAAGCGTTCGGGCTCTAAGTCCGTCCTGAGCCGCCTCAACAGGCGACTCAGGACGGCCAACCCCCCAGCACCCCCGCCCATCTCTCCGACACCCTCCATCAAAATCATCGCCTCGCGCACCACGACCCACCAGACAGAACCTCCGACCCTGCCACCCGAGGTCCACCTCAACTCTCACCACACAGCCCTCCTGCAGCCTCTGCGAGCTTCACACGGCGTCCGACAGAATCACCGATGAGAACGTAACGCATCGCAGCTGCACATCAACCGCCACCAGCCTGGCCACCTGGATCGCCCACCGCCCCAGCCGACAACAGGGCTTCTCTCGCCCGCTTGCGAGCCCGGATCAGGGTCGTACGACCCATTCCCAGCACAGTTGCAGTCGCCGTCACGTTCAACCCCGCCGCCGACAGCTCGGCAGCGCGCCGCATGTCCACCACCAACGACTGGTGATACCGGCGATCGACACCGCGCCCCGCCAGGATCTTCGAGACGGTCCCCCGATTGATCCCGAATCGCCTCGACAACTCATCAATCGTCGCCCCCGACACGTACGCCTCGGCAAGACGATCCCTGTCCGAACCAGACAGAGCAGCTCGAACCCGGGCAGGAACCACCACGCGCTCGACCTCATCCGTCTCATCCCGCAACGGTAACCCAACCAGCCGCTGAACGAGTTGCCCCCGGTACCCGAAGTTTGAGTAACGGCGCATCACCCCGACCAACTAATGAATCCAGCATTCTTGCTGGGTTTTTTAGTTGGTTATGAATAACTCGAATCTTCGACCGACAAGAGGTCGAAAGCCAGGATTGCCAGTTGTAGTTATAAAAATTCGAATCTTTATCAGTAAATTCAGGTTTTGCACATTAACTATCTGTTAGAGGACAGTCATCTTTTCCCCAATAAGTTTGGTGATAGCTCACTTTGCCAAGAGATAGGCTATAATTTTATTTATGATTGAAGACAAACGAATAGGTATGCTCGTTGGCTTGGCGATTGGTGATACGCTCGGTATGCCTTTAGAGTTTAAACAGCGAGGCACTTTTACGCCGTTAGAAACGCTTGCTGAAGGTGGACCTTTTAATTTACCCCTCGGCTATTGGACTGACGATACGTCAATGGCTCTGTGCTTAGCTGATAGTATTCTTGCGAAACAAGGCTACGATTCTTATGACGTTATGGATCGTTATGTTGATTGGCAAGATAATGGTTATAGAAGTTCAACAGGCGTTTGTTTTGACATTGGCAATCAGGTGTCTTCGGCGATAGGTCACTATAAAGCTCAACCCGAAGTAGTTATTGACGAACAAAGAACTGAATCGGCTGGTAATGGTTGTATTATGCGGCTTGCACCAGTTGTGATTGCTTCAATGGCAGCAAATAATAGTCTAAAGCGGACTATGCAACTTGCCGCTATTAGTGGTAGAGAAACTCACTATTCTACTCTTGCCGAAGAAGCAACAGCTCTATTCGCTGGTTTGCTTTTTAATGCTGTGAGTGCAACTAACAAAGATGATGTGTTGCAAATGCGCACGACGGCAACGCAAGATACGCAGTTAATTACAGTCGTCAATAAAGCGAACCAAAAGACGGCAGATGAGTTAAAGCCTACGGGCTATATACTGGACACGTTGGAAGTAGCTGTCTGGGCTTTCATGACTACTAACAACTTCAAAGAGGGTGCACTCAAAGCGGTTAACTTAGGAGGTGATTCAGATACGATTGGTGCTGTTTACGGTCAGCTCGCAGGTGCATATTACGGTTTAGCTGGCATACCGCAAGAGTGGCTTGAGCAGCTTTATGATTATAGCGATATAGTAAAATTAGCGGAGCAGCTGACTGGTATTAAGACCTTTGGAATTATTAGAACACGATTCGCCGAAGATAAAGATGATAAGCGAGTACAATTAGAAAATAAGGAGAACCCGATGGCTGACGACAACCAACCACAAGAACCACTAACAGATGAAGATAAAGCTGTGTTGAAATCATGGAGTAATGTTGGCTCGCCAGGACCAGCACCTACAACACCCTTTGTGCCTACTGAGGAGCAAAGGCAGCAGTTTAAGCCCATCAACACCCCTAAGACAATAGCTGTAAATTGGAAGCTTGACCAAGAAACATATAAGCGTTTACAACTTGGTCATTTGGCTCACGAAATGGAAGATAAGTGGAACGTCTATATGGAAGATAACACTGTACATCTTCACCGAAGTTGGACAGGCATGGAGCTGTTTCGCTTTACTTTACAGCCAGCAGACAATGATACTTACACGGTTAGCCAATTTGAAGTAGAGCAAGACCCAGAGCGATACACCGAAACAGATGAGCAAGCGATCCGTGATACGCTAAGCGAAGTATTTCAGGCAGTGCTTGGCGTAGCATTATCTAAAACAAAAGTGTAATTACGATTCAAATTCTTCGTCATTGTATAATAGGTTTTTTAACAGGGGTGGTCGGGAAAAGCACTAACAATTGACAAGCGCTTATCTTGCTAAGAAAATGACACTACCCCTGTTAGGGTATGTCGCTCAAGGTAGATTGTACGACACAATAAATTAGCATATAAGTAAGTATTGCATAAAGGTGTTAAGTGTAGTATAATATAGCACCTAATGAGAGTTTCAATAGCACCCGAAGCACTTATAGATAGTCAAGTTGCCGATAGTGAAGTTGGCGACCTTTTTCAGCGTGATGTAACTATTTCGCAACAGCCTAGCCAAGACGGTGGTTATGATTACTCCCTTATCTTTAAGGGTGGTTCTCTTGCTCCTGAAACAGCATACGGAGTAATGCGTGTTGCAGCACCTTATGATGGACAATTTGAAACACCAAGAGATGTAATTGCCGATTGGCAAGAGCCAGATAATCACACTACCGAAGCTAAAGAACGAATAGTAAGACACGAACGATTGCTTGGTCAGAACTGGCACGACTTTATGATTTCACGACCTGTGTTTATGGAAGTAGTTGAAGCAGTACCACAGCTTGATATAAACGAACAAGAAGTTCGCCCAATTACCGAACCAGATGAATTAGCAAGTTTTGCAGCAGCATATCTAGTTAATCCTAATGACGCAGAAACTGCCCTAAAGATATTGAGTAACGCAGGAGTTGATAAAAAGCATACAACAGCTATTTGGAACTCAATACGACCATTTCTAGTATCGCCACCAAGAGGTTCATTCAGTATGGATTTCCATTACAGGCTTGGTGATAATGCACAAGAAACCGCTGACGCTATCAAACAAATGCTATCCGAATTACCTAAAACTGTTACAAAGAAGGTCGTAAATGCAACGGTTAAGCCAGCAATCGTACTAGACAGTTTCGGTTTGAAGGAGCTTGATTACAATACTGGTAGATATAAAACCAAACTTATAATACCTTCGTCTTTCTTTGGTGAACGATATTGTGTCCAAGCTAAACGAGATGAAGAAGGCAACGTAACAGCCGTGCCATTTGCAAGAGAGGGTTACACTCATAAATCGGGGTTATGGCTGATACCAGAATGGGACAGTTTTACAGAATGGGAACAGAATGGCACTGTACGAAAAACAGCAACTTTAACGAATCCTGCTTTTAACGATAGCTACGGTTATGGCTACAGACCAATGCTTTTAGCAGACCGTGCTGTTCAACGAGGAAGTTTGCGTTCTGCTCCCACCGCTCCACTTGTTAAGCCTGAAATACGTTGGCGTACAAATGCTGACGGCAACCAACGTGAGTTTGTTTTAGATGATGAGCAAAGAGAAGTTCAGGGTCGGCGTATTGTAAGAAGCGGTATTTTTGGAGTTATCTTAGCTGCTGCTGCACAGCCAGATATAACGAGAACTTGGCCTGAAAGAATCCATAATCAAATTATGGGTGTTGCACAATTACCAGTGCTTGCACTTATACAAAGAGAACAGCTTGCTAATGGTGGCTTACTGGCAAGAGCAGAAAAACTTGTCTCCACGATTAGTAAATAAAACTGGTTCAAACCCATATTGGTTAATGATATTTAATAGGCATATATTTTGCCTTTGATCTGATAAGAGCCTTCGACTCATCTATCGCAGCTATAATCGTTGCAGTTTTTTCGTATGTTTTCTGTGCCCCACGCTTTGTTTAGGTGCGTATTAAAAAAGTCAGGTATAAGTTAAAAACTATTCACCTTTGGCAAGGCTAGAAACGATTTAACATTTATTCACGAAAGCTTTTCTTGGGTGTTTTATTTTAACGGGGGTTGTTCTATATTAAAGATATTAAGTAATTAGGGAGTGATGCCATGGAATGGTTTAAAAAACACAAAATAGTAACAGTTATACTCGCACTGGTATTACTCGTCGGTATTGCAGGAGCGACGGGGGGATCCAAGAAGTCCTCAGACAACTCAAACAAGTCTAGCAGCAGCGCTAAACAAAGTAATGAAAAGACTTACAAGTTCGACGATAGGGCAGATAAACAAAATAAAGACGTAGAAGTACTGCCAGGCGAAGCTGCGACCGTTGACGGGGTTAAGATGACGCTTACCAATGTCGAAGTTAAGACATCACTCAGTGATTTTGAAACTGCCGCAAGCGGTAAGACATACGTCCTAGCAGATGTGGCACTTGAAAACACAAACAAAGACACGAAGCCTTATAACGTTTTTAACTTTAGAATTCAAACAGCCGGGGGACAAGTGTTAGACGGTACGTTTTCTACAGTAGCTAATCTGGGTTCTGGAGATATGGTTGCTGGCGGAAAGGCCTCTGGCAAAATAGTTTTTGAGGTTCCGGTCGAAGATGGGCATCAGTATGTGATCTGGAAGCCAAATGCATTCAATGCAGACCGTGCCGTTGTAAGAGTTAAGTAAGTATCTTTTCAAGGACGTTTTCGTGGCGTTTCCAAGGCCCGTGGGCGCGTAGGGCATAGATCATTACAACGACGTCGACTAGCTCCTGAACGGCAGCGCCAGACACTGGTGAGAACTTACCGGTTGAATAAACTAACATGAGGCCCACACTGATACATATACCGAGCAAAATAGCTTGCTTAGCAATCTTGAAAGTATCTTTTGCGATTTTGTAACTTTCAGCGACTTTAGCAAGAGAATCTAACATTACTACCACGTCCGCAGATTCGCTTGCGGCAGTTGAGCCACGTGCTCCGAGTGCAATGCCTACATCGGCTGCCGCAAGCGTTGGTGCATCGTTGACACCATCACCGACCATAGCCACTAGTCGTTTTGACTCATCAAGACTTTTGAGTGTGTGCAGTTTATCACTAGGTAGGGCGTCGGCGTGAACTACGGAGATACCGACTTTCTCGGCAATTTGCTTTGCCGCATTATGGTTATCTCCCGTTAGCATCAACGAGTCTCGCATGCCTAGTTTTTTTAGAGTTAACAGGGTGCTTTTTGTCTCGGCGCGTAGCTGATCGGCAAATTCAAAAATAGCCGCTAGCTTGCCGTCGATCGCCAAAAAAGCAGCGGTTGAGCTGGCCTCATGGGATTTGGGCACTGTAACTTTGTGCTTAATCATTAGACCGTGTTTGCCGATCATCACCTTTTTGCTGCCTTGATTGGCGAGTATCCCGAAGCCGCTTTCTTCGTGCACGGCACTAACTTTGGGAAAGGTTAACTTTAGCTCGCGTGCTTTATCGACTATAGTCTTGGCTAGAATATGATTGGAACCTTCCTCTAATGCGGCAGCCAGGGCGACTACTTGATTTTGTTCGTAGCCTTTCAACACTTTAATAGCTGCTAGCTCTGGTACGCCGTGAGTTAGTGTGCCGGTTTTGTCGAACGCAAAAGTTTTTACGCGGGCCAAACGTTCCAGTGACGAACCGTTTTTGACAATGATACCGTGTTTGGCAGCCCGACTCATGCCGCTGACGAGGGCTATTGGCGCTCCCAGCAGTAACGGGCACGGGGTAGCAACTACTAGTACTTGCAAGAACCTTAGCCACTGCCCACCTGAAATATAAAGAGCGGCGAAGGCTATCGCGAAAGAGATTGCTGTAAATACAACCGAGTAACGATCGGCCATGCGGATAAATCGGGCTTTGCTAGAAGTGGCTTCTTTAACTAGCTGAATAATCTGCTCATACTGGCTGTTTTTGGAAGTTTTTAGGGCTTTTGCTTTGATGAGTTTGGTTCCGTTGACTGAGCCAGAAAGTAGGTCATCTCCTTTTTTGTGTTCGACCGGCATCGGCTCTCCAGTAAGGGCGGACTCGTCAAAGCTCGAGCTTCCCTCGACAATTTGGGCATCAACTGCCACCACATCACCAGGCTTGATAATTAGTATGTCACCTACAATTACTTCCGAAACTTTGATAGTCAGGGTCTTGCTGCCTCTTTCTACTGTGGCGGTTTTCGGGGCGCGCTCGAGTAGGCTATTTAGTTCGCGTTTGGCTCGAGTTTCTGCGTAGTTCTCAAGCGCCTCTCCGCTGGTGAGCATTACCACGATCAACGCCGCTGTAACGTATTCACCGAGTAGCAGCGCTGTCGCGATTGCCGTAACTGCTAGCAGATCAATACCGAGTTCGCCTTCAAAAACGTTTTTTATCATCTCATAGGCCATTGGCAGTACTTGCATGCTAGCGCTGAGACCCAGAATCCAGTTGCCGGCGGTTTTGTAACCTAAGACGTAGCTAGCAATACCGACAGTAAAAGAACTTATAGCAAAAAAGGCCGGTTTGTATTCAAAATCTTTCCATTTTTTTGGCATTTTTAGTCTCTCTTCCTTTAGTCTAATTATAGTTCAATACCTCTAGTTTATAAAAGCCTGTAAGCAACGCGAAAAGAGGTATAATAACAATTAATGACTGCTAAAAAACAAATAAGAACAAAACGAAGCAAGAACCAAAGCCATAAAAGAAAACTAAAAAACGGGGTAAGCTTTGAGGGTTTTGCTAGCCTTTATATGTGCCAGCATAACAATCTTGAGGCAGCGGTTAAAGAAACGTTTGCTGCATATGAGTTAGGATTCGGGCTAAAATGAACAAGTCAAAAAGATTAGGTATGTCCGGCCTAGGCGTTGGAGCGCTAGGTATAGTTTACGGCGACATTGGTACCTCGCCGCTCTATGCGGCTAACCAGATATTCTTCGGTCACACCGGTGTTTCGCACAATTCGCAGTCGATTATCGGAGTTATTTCCCTAATTCTTTGGACGCTAGTAATAGTCATCGCAGTAAAATACATGAGCTTGGTGCTGCGAGCTGACAACGCAGGCGAAGGAGGTGTTTTTGCTTTTTTCGGGCAACTTCATCAGCACGCTGGTAAACGTTCGACCAAAATAATGCTAGTTCTGCTAATCTTAGCTGCTGGATTTTTATATGGTGATGGTTTGATTACGCCAGCGATTAGCGTTCTTTCGGCGACAGAAGGCTTGCAGGTAGTTAATGCAAGTTTTGCAAGCTATGTTTTGCCAGCTACCCTAGTGATTTTGACACTTTTATTTGCTTTCCAGCACAAAGGTACGGCTCGGGTTGGTTCTGTTTTTGGTCCTGTAATGCTGCTGTGGTTCAGCGTAATTGCTGGTTTGGGCCTCGTTCAAATAGTTAAGAATCCGAGTGTGCTAGAAGCAATTAATCCACTTAAAGCGGTTGATTTTATCAGACATTCTGAGCTTCATAAAACTTTCTTGATTTTTGGCTCAATTGTTTTGGTAGTGACGGGCGGTGAAGCTGTGTTTGCTGACGTTGGGCATTTCGGCAAAGCGCCGATTCGGCTCGGCTGGTTTTACGTTGTGATGCCCGCACTGCTACTAAACTACATGGGTCAGGGGGCATTACTCTTAAGCGGGCAGCCGGTTTTGGGGGGTAGCATTTTTTACAGTATGGTGCCAAGTGGTCTACTGTTACCAATGGTGATACTGGCCACTCTGGCGACGATTATCGCTAGTCAGGCACTAATCTCTGGGGCATTCTCGCTAACCTCTCAAGCCATAGCTCTTGACCTACTGCCTAAGCTGCGCAAAAACTACACTAACCTTAAGCGTGAGGGACAGGTGTATTTGAACTTCGTCAACTGGACGCTTTATCTTGGTTGTGTGCTGATAGTTCTCGCTTTTCGAACGAGCGGCGCTTTGGCTTCGGCTTATGGATTGGCTGTATCGTTCGATATGGTGGTGACCAGTCTGGCGATGATCTTTGTTGTTAGGCAAATTTGGCGCTGGAATTTACCTAAGACATTGTTAGTTTGGTTGCCTTTATTAGCAATTGATCTGTTGTTCTTGAGCGCTAATTCACTTAAGTTTAGGAGTGGCGGCTATATCCCGCTAGCTATTGGGGTTACGTTATTCTTCTTGATGATAACCTGGCAATGGGGTAGGCGAAAAGTGCTCAGCGGCTACATGGCCGATCGACAGCAGACGGTAGGAGATCTTATCAAACTACAAGAACAGAGTAATGAAATGTTCCCAAAGCCGGTGCTAGTGCTGACAGGTACGCTAGTTAATCAATCAAGTGATCTGGTTCCAGCCCAGCTACAGTTGTTCTATGACGAGTTTAAGGCATTGCCGAAGCGACTAGTCGTATTGACGGTCTCTACACTTCACACCCCGAAGATAAATAAAAATGATCGTTTTCGCTACACATGGTTTAGAAGCGAGGCTGAGCAGGAGTTTTTGAGTATTCAGGCACGCTTCGGTTACATGGAAAGAGTAAGTGTTCCGCAAATCTTGGAGCAGATTAGCCAGTTTGGCGATTTAGAAATATTGGGTAATCTAGACGATTGGGTGGTGCTAGCTGGTCGTGACCGATTGTCGCTCGGCTCTGGGGTTACGTCTTGGTGGTATAGGTTGCGATACGGCGTTTTCAAGTTTATGAACCATACAACGCTACCGACTTATGAATTTTATGGTTTGTCGGAAGATTTACGACTAGTTGTGCAGAATATTCCGGTGAGGTTTAATTGATGATCCGGATTCTGCCATCGCTGATCGCAGTGATACCGCTTTTTGCTTTTGGCCTAGTCGCCGAGCAGCTATGGCGTAAAAAGATCATGCAGGGTGAACTTGGGAGAAAGCTAGTGCACATTTTATTTGGCATATGGATAGCTTTTTGGCCTTTGTTTATTAGTTTTAACGAAATCGTTTTTCTGTGCATATTGATGTTTTTTGGTACTCTACTATTTCGTTTTTTGCCGCTAATACATGTAGGCTATGATGTGCCTCGTAAAACCATCGGGCAGTATATCTACCCACTCTCAATTGCTATTCTAGCATTTTTGGCTAGGGAAAACTGGCAGTTTACTTTGGCGGTTTTGGTACTGGCAATCCCAGACGGAATGGCGGCAATAATTGGGGGCCATTTTGGCAAAAAGGCTATAATGTATAGAGTTTATAATCATACAAAAACGGTTCAGGGAACCGCAAGTTATTTCTTGCTTACGATGGCAATCTTTACAATTTTCAAAACGATTGGTGATTTTGATGTGTTGTCTTGGATTAGCATTTTTGTGTTTACTGGAATTGCTACGTTATTAGAGAATGTTCTTGCGTATGGATTAGATAATTTAGTGATCCCCGTGGCTTTGATGGCAGTACTAAGATTTTTATAATTGAAACAAAAAATGCCGACACTTGATTTCGGCATTTTGGTTTATAGCGAAGCAAGCTCTAGGGAAGCTAAAAAAACAAAACTCAATTCCGATTGAGTTTTGAGAAGGAGAAGCTGCTCAAGCGTAAACAAAAAATGCCGACACTTGATTTCGGCATTTTGGTTTATAGCGAAGCAAGCTTCGACGTGGGGCGAATGAAGGGAATCGAACCCTCGTCTTCGGAACCACAACCCGACGTTCTAACCGTTGAACTACATTCGCCACGACTATAAATACTGTGTTATTTTATCACCTACCCCTGTATTTTGCTAGCGATTTTTGCTACAATCATTTGGTGATACTCGCCCCGGTAGCTCAAGGGACTCGGAGCGATGGGCTTCTATCCCACAGGTCGGGTGAGAAAGTCCAGTGGATCCGCCAGCTGGCGGATCGCAAGGACGGAAACTGATTTACTGCTTGCAGTAAGTAAGTTGAGGCGGAGCCGAGACTCGGCTATATCCGCCTAAGGCGGATTACCGAGATCGTGGCGAGAATCAGATTTATGTTGGGTTTATATAATTTGAACCCCTGTTATAATATACTTCGGTACCTGCCCCGGTAGCTCAGTGGATTAGAGCGATGGGCTTCTATCCCACAGGTCGGGGGTTCGAATCCCTCCCGGGGTACCAATAATAATACCTCAGCTTGTCTGAGGTATTATTATTGGTTATATTGGTGGATTAGAACGCCCGACCAAAAAGGTCGGGGTGAGAAAGTCCAGTGGATCCGCCAGCTGGCGGATCGCAAGGAAACAAACTCTTGAAAACTTGTTTTCAAAGATGTTTTTTCGGGTGAGACGATTCAGTGAATCGTCGCAAGGACTATTGTCTGATTTCAAACTTGTTTGAAGAAAGACAAAGTCGGGGTCGCTGAAAGTGACCGCCGAAGGTGAGTCGAATCCCTCCCGGGGTACCAATAAAAATACCTTAGCTTGTCTAGGGTACTTTTTTTATTGTTTATCTTAACGGATTCGAACACCGGAGCTAAAGAGTTAGATTAAAGTTTTATGTGAGATAGATTTTGACGGGTTTTGTGCTAACATTTAAGCATAAGCGAGGAGACTAACGTGGACGAAAAACAAGACTTAACTGCTAAAGCAGATAATGTCCAAGCAAGTAACAGTGATAATAATGAAACTAGTAATCCGGATAACGAGATATCACAATTGGGGCAGCCTTCAACGGCAATTAGTTCAAGTGCATCATCCCCAAAGAAGTTCAACAAAAGTAAAGTTTATGTGCTGACCTTAATCGGTCTAATTGCCGTAGGGGTTGTGCTGTGGCTATTGGTTTTTAATAATCCCAAAAAAGCCGAAGCACCAGTTAGTAATGTCACGACAGACACAAATTCTGCACAGGTTACATCTAATCAGCCAGCCCAGAAGAAAATCAGTGCCGATAAAATTATCTATGCATATTCAAACTCGGGCGCTAATGACTTGAAGATTTACAGCCGGTCCGCAGGCGGCGGTGACAAGAAGGAGCTTCTCAATTTTACCGCGGGTGAAATCATGGAGAGCTACAGCGTTCGAGGCCAGAGCATTGCCCTTGCTATTACTGGTGGTAGCCCTAAGGGACTCAAAATAATGTTTAGTTCGGACGGTGGAGTAACCTTCAAGCCGATCTATCAGAAGGCAAACTCCGAGCTACAGGTAACAAGCTTGATGCTGTCGGACGATGCTACCTCTCTTACAATGGCCTTACTCGAAACGCCAGCTTCCAAAAATAAAGTCTACGAGGTGCCTCTTGATGGTTCAGGTTCAATAAAAGAGCTATTCACAGCTGCTACAGCGGGAGTAGCGATGTATTCTTACAGCACAAAAGCATCGTCAATTGTTTTCTCGGAAGGTTGCTGGAACTGTGATGGCTTCAACAACAAAGAAATATTTTCTTACGATATAAACGCTAAAGCCAGGAAGTCGCTATATCAATCACCAATCGGTGGCCTTTCTCTAGGAGTAACAAGTGACGGTACTGAAATGATCGTGGCTGAAGGTTCAAAATATACAGGTCCTCCATCTGAAGGTTTAGGTGGACCGATTACTCAACCCCCTTACAAATTTATATCTGTCAATATTAAATCTGGGGATAAAAAACAAGTAGGTGAAACCAATGACAAAGTCCAGGATGTAGCGTACATCTCTAACGTTCAACCGTATTATGTAAGTGACAAAAAAGTAGTGGAATTAGTTAGCACGCCGGTGACAAAATTTGAAGCCGATAAACAAATTTCAGAAGCTGCATACGTGTCGGACACGGAAGTAGTCGTAGCGACTGGGGTTGCCGACGCTTATGGATACATAAAAGACTATAGCTTAAGCACCTTCAAACTAACTGACAAATCAATCATCAAAGTGCTAGAAGGTGATCAGCAAACAACTATTATCGGTGTTACCTCTACAAAATAACAATGCAAGACCCTACCAAATTTTGACCACTTGATTGGCAAAATTTAGGTAGGGTTGGAGTTGATTCACTGGCATTAGCCAGTGCTGCTATCTTCAAGGGGGTCCCCAAACAATTCCGATTGTTTGGGGTAGAGGAGGAACAATGCAAGACCCTACCAAATTTTGACCACTTGATTGGCAAAATTTAGGTAGGGTTGGAGTTGATTCACTGGCATTAGCCAGTCTGCTACAGGGGTCCCCAAACAATTCCGATTGTTTGGGGTAGAGGAGGAACAATGCAAGACCCTACCAAATTTTGACCACTTGATTGGCAAAATTTAGGTAGGGTTGGAGTTGATTCCGACGTGGTGCGGGTAGAGAGAATCGAACTCTCCTCTCAAGTTTGGAAAACTTGCATTCTAGCCGATGAACTACACCCGCAACAGAGGTAATTATAGCACTATAAATTTGTCTTTTCTAGCTTATATCACTTTGAATGGTGATTCTTGCTCCCAAAGAGTTTAGTCTGGAGGCTAAATCTTCGTAACCACGATTTATGGTGTATATATTTCTAAGAGTGGATTTTCCTGGCGCTGCCAACATTCCGATCAATAGCATTACGGCTGGACGAATCCCGCTAGGACAGACAACATCACCCGCTCGCCAACGAGTTGGGCCATTGACGTAAACCCGGTGAGGATCCGCCAACTCAAGCTCGACACCAATCTTTTTGATCTCGGTAAACATTAGGGCTCGGTCTTCGTAGACCCAGTCGTGTATCAATGTGCGGCCGTTTGCCACAGCGCAAATGGGGACGAAATACGGCAAGTTGTCTATATTCAATCCTGTGCTAGGAAGCGGGTGTATTTTCTCGCCGGGCGCTTTGAGCTTGCCGCCGTGTTTATATATTTTTATATCCGCGAGATTGGTATAGCCGTTTTCGGCTTTATAAGCGGACAAAACCTCATATTTTAGCCCCATTTTTTCAAGTTTTAGCATCTCTAATTCTAGAAAATCGATAGGTGAGCGCTTGATAGTTACCGAAGAGTCGGTGGTGATAGCTGCGGCGATGAAAGTCATGGCTTCAACAGGATCTTCGCTAGGAGAGTACGAAATGTTTTTCTTGATATATTTATGACCATGAACACGCAGTGTTGGTGTGCCTATTCCGTCTATGCGAACACCAAGTCTCTGTAGGAATAGGCAGGTGTCTTGCACCATGTAGTTGCTGCTGGCGAGTTTAATAACAGTTTCGCCTTCAAAAGTGGCTGCTGCAATCAGAGCGTTTTCGGTAGTAGTGTCACCCGTTTCGTAAAGAACTATGTCCCGGTTTGGTAAATGCATTTTCCCGCTGATTTGATAATGTCCGGTTTTTGCTTCGATCTTTGCGCCAAACTCCTCGAGGGCATAGATATGGGGTAGAACCGTTCTTTTACCTAGCTCACAACCGCCTGCATAAGGAATCCTAAGATTGGGGTATTCACGCATAAGCGCACCGACGAACATAATAACCGTTCGAGTCTTACGCGCTGCATTTTCGTTCATTTTGTCGAGCAGTAGTTTTTGGGGGCGGCGGATTTCTAGGTCGTTGCCGGGCAGCCATTTAATTTGTACGCCTATACTCTGCAGAACTTCTATAATTCGGTTTACTTCCTCGATCCTAGCCACCGATTTGAGTTTGGTAACACCGTAATTGATTAGACTGGCACAGAGAATAGCTACCGCAGCGTTTTTGCTAGTTTTGACAGTTATCTCACCTTTTAGTTCGTGGCCACCTTCTATTTTGAGATTGATCGCACCGCTGGTCTCTACTTTGACGAGTGGTTTTTGAAGGACTTCACTGATGCGAGCTAACATGTCTAGAGAGAGGTTCTGCTTTCCCTTCTCGATACGATTAACCGCTGACTGGCTGGTGCCAAGTGCTTCGGCAAAAGCAGTCTGTGTCATCTCACGTTCTTGCCTTAGGTTGGTAATTAGTTGTCCGATTTTTTGGTTTGTGTCATTCATAATGGGTCAATTATATCACAAAGAGTATAAAATTAGTAGTTAGTAGTTAGTAGTTAGTAGTTAGTAGTTAGTAGTTAGTAGTTAGTAGTTAGTAGTTAGTAGTTAGTAGTTAGTAGTTAGTATCATGTATAAAGTATGAACTCGCACCTAGAGCCTAATCACTCTAACCTCTAACCTATAACCTAATCCTGCCTCTTGGCTCTTCCATAGACCTTAAACTATAAACTATCAATCTGAGCCCGCACTCTTTCCTTAATCCTTAATCAACTTTCCACAACCCCATATGTTCTTCAAAGCTTTAGTAAAGAAGGATTGTCCATTGTCCATTGTCCATCTATAATATGCTTATGATCTGACACAAGTGGGAGACCGGTTATATTAATTTTTACGTTTAGGAGGGTACCCCATGGCTAATGTAGACAAAAAAATTGAAGAATTAATCAAAAAAGAAATTGCTCGTCAGACAGACGGGCTAGAAATGATACCTAGCGAGAACCACACGTCAGCAGCGGTTCTGAACGCACTTGGTTCGCGCCTAACTGACAAATATTCTGAGGGCTACCCTGGAATGCGCTACTACGGTGGTTGTCAGGTTGTAGACGAAGTAGAGAATCTAGCGCGCGATCTTGCTAAAGAATTATTTGGTTCAACCCATGCAAACGTACAAGCTCACTCTGGTTGCCCAGCAAATCTAATAACCTATTATGCAATTATGGATCCGGGTGATACGCTAATGGGCCTTAGCCTGACTCACGGCGGCCATATGACTCACGGTTTGAAGCTGAACTTTTCGAGCACTTTTTACAATAGTGTTCAGTATCACACCGACAAAAACGGCTACGTCGATATTGACGAAATGTACAAACTAGCTCGTGAGCATAAGCCAAAAGTAATTATGACTGGTGGTAGCGCCTATGCTCGTGTTTACGAATGGGCCAAGTATAAAGAAGTTGCTGATGCCGTTGGCGCCTGGATGATTGCCGATATGAGCCATGTCGCCGGGCTAGTAGCCGGCGGTGTTTACCCAAGTCCGGTTGGTATAGCCGATGTCGTGACAACGACTACCCACAAGACACTTCGCGGGCCGCGTGGTGCACTGATACTTTGTAACGGAAATCCAAGCAATCCACTCAAAAAACCTGAGCGGACTAGGGAAAACCTACCCAGCCTCATTGATCGAGCGCTGATACCTGGGTTACAGGGAGGTCCGCACAATCACCAGACTGCTGCGATTGCAGTTGCACTAGGCGAGGCTTTGCAGCCAGAGTTTAAAACCTATGCAAAACAAGTGGTAAAAAACGCCAAAAAACTGGCCGACATACTCCAATCTAAAGGTTTTGAGCTGGTGACAGGCGGAACTGACTCACACTTGCTTTTGCTTGATCTGACAAATAAAAATATCAGCGGAAAAGACGCCGAAAAAGCTTTGAGTAAAGCGGGTATAACGGTTAACAAAAATACTATCCCGTATGATCCAAGAAGCCCGTTTGATCCGAGTGGTATCAGGCTAGGTACTCCTGCGCTAACTACGCGCGGTATGAAAGAGGCTGAAATGGAGTTGGTTGCAGGCTGGATCCAGCAAGCAGTCGAGAATGCTGATGACGAAACGCTACTAAAAAATCTACATCAACAAATCACGGCTTTTGCAGCGGGTTTTCCTCTGCCGAACTAGGTCCCCAGAGGTTTATTGGATTACCTAAAATGGAATCTTTTGGTGAAAAGTAAAGGTTAAAAACCGCCCTTACATTTGCACCAAGTTCGCGGATTGTCTGACTAACTCGCGCTTTGTCACTTTTTGAGGCATAGCCGTAAGCTTCAATACCGAACGCACGGCATAGGTAGATTGCACGTGCTAAATGCGTCCGCTGTGAAATCAGAACTGCTTTGGTGACGCCGAATATTTTTCGAGCTCGTTCGCAAGATTCAAAGGTTGAAAAACCCGCAAAATCTGGCTGTAAGACATCATCTGGAATTTGGTAAGTTTGGTCAAGGTATTTATACATTGCCTGAGGTTCGTTGTAGTCGGCGAAGCGGTTATCGCCACTGACAATTATTTTGTCAATTTTGCCAGACAAATATAGTTCGGCGGCGGCGTCTAGCCTGTCACGCAGTAGCGGGCTTGGTCGACTATCGTATACTCCTGCACCAAAGACGATTGCTACTCTTTTTTCAGTCAGTTTGTTTCCAACATCACTGGGTGTGCTTAAGATGAATTTGTCATTTTGTCCAACAATGATCGCTGAGGCTGTGACCAAAAGCACCACGGCAAAAAAACAATAACTAATAACCACTAGGCCGATGCTAGAGCGTTTACTAAGCGTTGGTTTTTCAAATTTCATACTCAAGTCTATGGGACCAGTTCTGGTTCTTGGACTAAGTGCACATCAAATTTATGCCGGACGGTATCGACTATTCGGTCTCTAAATAATAATAGATCGCTAGTGCTTTTGGCTTTTTCATTAACCAAAACCAGAGGCTGTGAGGCCCATGTTGCCATACCAGTTTTAGGATCATGAAAATCCTTTAGACCTGCCTGGTCAATCAACCAAGCGGCAGACAATTTTACATTATTGTCATCAACGGGCCAGGAGGGCATAGTAGGGAACTCAGCTTTTAGTGCTTCGGCCTTTGTTCTGCTAACGATAGGATTAGCAAAAAACGAGCCATTGTTGGCGACTTTTGCGGGATCAGGCAGTTTTGATGAACGTATCGCGATTACTGCCTGTCTTATCTCTAGGGCTGATGGAGTCCTTATGCTTTTGGCGTTAAGGTAATCTTGTAGCGCAGGGTAAAATGGTGGGCGTGGTTCTTGCCGCGAAAGCCCAAAGGTCAGCTCCAGTATTATATAGCGGTTTTTTTGTGATGTTTTAAAAATGCTAGATCGATAAGCAAGTTCGCAGTCTTGATTTTGCAGGCAGACAATCTTGTTTGTAGTGGTGTCGATAGCACTGAGCTCAATTAAGCTATGACTAATCTCGCTGCCGTAGGCCCCGACATTTTGGACTGGTGTGGCGCCGGCAGAGCCTGGTATTAGACTTAAAAATTCTAGGCCCGATAGGCCATTTTCAACAGAGTAGGCTACTGCCTCATCCCAGTTTTCACCAGCCGCTACTACTAGCTTATTACCCTCGATTCTTTTACCTACGATATGGTTGATAATCACTAGTCCGTCAAAACCAGAGTCTTGCCACACAATGTTACTGCCACAACCAATTACGATGAATTTTAATTCCTGGCTTTGAGCAAACTGCAAGGCCTCGATTACTTGATCAGCTGTCTGTATTTCCGTCAAAAAACGGGCGCGACCACCGAGCCGCATGGTGCTATACATAGCTAGGCTTATGTTTTCTTGAATATCTATCACTTAAACATTATACCTAATGTGTTAAACTATGACTTATGGGAAAAGATAAACCGCAGTTAGCTAGACTAGGCGAACTTATCAAATCTTTGAGGGAACAGGCAAATGAGACATTGTCTGATGTGTCCGATGCAATTGAAGTTGAAGAGGCCGAGATTGCCAAGTTAGAGAAGGGTGAGTTGAGGCCTGCAGAGGAAACACTGGATCTTTTAATCGGTCATTTTTCGCCTGCTCAGTCTGAAGAAGACAAAATCTGGGAACTGGCCGGGTTCAACGATTCACCTAAAGAATCAGATCAGAACATTCCTCATATGCAGATGATGACAATGACTCTTCTTCCTTTTGACCCTAGGATTGTCTATAGCGATATGGTTCAAGTTTCAGTCAACAATCATGGGGTAGTCATGAACTTTATGCAGGTTGGTGGCTCTTTGGGGCCGAACAAACAACCGGTCGCTATTGCTCGGATTGGCATGAGCTTAGAGCATGCCAAAAGTGTAGTCAAGCTCTTAAGTAGCGCCATTGAGTCTAGTGAGCGAGGACCGCGACTTCTGGAAGGTGGTGCTACTACTGATCCAGGAGCAAGCAAAAAAAGTTGATTTTTCTCTGTTAAACTGCTAGTTTAGTACTAGTATTTCAAGGATTTGTTCTAGAAATTACACAATTTTGCGAGAGGAATCGCAAAATTAAGAGGAAACGGCTTGGCGGGGGTGCCGGAATTGTTGAGTGAACTTGTTTCGTCAACGGTTCCGGCGCAAGCGCCATCACCCGTTGACGAGGGGCCATAGCTCAGTTGGTTAGAGCATCTGCCTCTTAAGCAGAGTGTCCTGGGTTCAAGTCCCAGTGGCCCCTCCAAATAAAAAACCCAGCATGTCTGGGTTTTTTATTTGGAGGGTCTATAAGCTTCAACCCGGGGCACCCGGTTTCAGAGTGTCATGGGTGAGAAATGCCAGTGGCATTTCGGAAACGAATCTTCCGACAAAAACTTGTTTTTTGATCGCGAAGTTCGGGGGTCGCGGAACGTGACCAAGTCCCAGTGGCCCCTCCAACTATCTTAGTCTTTTGTCCAAATTTCGAAATGATAGCTGAGGCCGTTCTCGGCTTTTGGGGCTGAGCTTGATTGAAGCTTGAAAGCCTTTGGTAGCTGTGGGAAGAACTTATCACAGCTAAAATCAGCATCGATTCTTGTGATGTATACCTCGTCTGCGTGAGGTAGCGCCAACTCGTAAATCTCTTGGCCGCCAATAACCCAGAGATCGTTAGTAAAACTATCTATAAACTTTGTCGGATCTTTGATCCAAGTAACTCCAGGTTTTGCGGGTTGAGAACGTCGAGAACAAACGTAGTTATGGCTTTCGGGCAGAGCTCGGCCGATTGCATTGTGTGTATTGTGGCCTATGATAATACTTGAACCACGGATTCTATTATGAAAATAAGCTAGTTCGTTTGGCAGGCTCCACGGCATTCGGCCGTCCTTGGCAATGCCGCTTTTACTATCAACTGCCACGATTAGTCTTATCATCTTACATCTAAACCGACTACTTCAAGTGTTATTGCTAAGGCTTTCTCGAAGGCACTACTTAAAGCTCTCATGGCCATTAGATTTGGCTCGAGGCTTTTCTGGTCGTTCGTAAGTCGAGTATTGTATTCAACTTGGAGGGATTGGACGAAATTTCCGATACCCAAAGATTTAAGCTCTCCTGAGTTTCGGAGTGATGAATAGCGCTGAGTGGCATAGCCTCCCTTAAAGACATAATTCAAGCAAACATCACTTGCTAATCCTGCTAGTCCGAGTTGTTTGGAAAGCTCAAATCCCAGAGAGCGTAAAAGCTCAGGATTGCAGGTAACTAACTCATCGCCTATTTCAGCAGTGTCGGGGAGACCGCGGTTACTCAAAATTATTGAAGGCATCATTACCGGTTTGCCGTCGTCGTTTATGGCTAGTTGCTTATTAGCGGTGTTATGCCAAGATACCAGCAAGACTTTAGCGGGAGCTTCTTTCAGCTGGGAGATAATTGCATCGTGGTAAGGATTATAATACTTTTTACGAAGTACTCTTTGCTCTGATTTTGTTAGTTCTCGACCTGGTAGCCAGACATTGTTTCGGGGTTTGCCAAAGTCTTGGAGTGGAAATAGCTCTTCGTTATTTGGCGGTCGATTTGCATCACCAAGCGCGCGACTATGGCCAGATATAACCGTGGCTGTGGCATTAGTGGATGGAACAGTAAGTTCTGTGTCATAGTCAGAAAAGCGTCTAACATCGTTCGGCGAAAGCGCGCAGCGCTCAGCGAACCTATGCAAATTTGCACTGGCATGCTCAACCGTATAAATAACTGGATATTTTCCACTGCCCGCAATAACTATCATTCATCTATAATAGAGCAATGAACCGGACTAAAAAACAAAAATTTTTACAAAGTCTTCGGAAGTTGCCTCTTGGTTGGCTATTATCCTTCGTTATTAAACTAGGTTGGGCTGCAGTTTTTGGCGGGCTAATGCTTCTGGCTATCATAGTAACCCGATATGTTGAGCTACCATGGCTCGCAAGAGCAGACTGGCTTTTTTTGTGGGCTGTTGCCGTGCAGTTGGTACTTTTACTAACAAAACTGGAGAAGCCTCATGAGGTCATAACGATTTTTGTATTCCACCTTGTTGGCCTGGGCATGGAGATTTTTAAAACTTCAAATACAATCGGTTCGTGGCAATACTTAAGTGTTGGATTTTTCCATGCTGGCAACGTACCGCTATACTCTGGCTTTATGTACGCTTCGGTTGGTAGTTTTATAGCAAGAGCTTGGCGAGTGTTAGATCTAAAGTATACCAATAGCCCTAGAAAACTTCACTCTCTGCTTTTGGCTGTAGCTATCTATATAAACTTCTTCACGCATCATTACATTTTTGATTTCAGATGGCTGTTGTTAGCCTTAATGGCGCTATTTTATTGGCGCTGCGATATACATTACAGGATCAATCAGAGACAGCATCATATGCCGTTCTTGCTGTCTGCGTTTTTGTCGGCATTTTTTATTTGGGTTGCAGAGAACATTGGTACATTCACTCAGAGCTGGCTATATCCCAGTCAGGAGCAGCATTGGCATTTTGTAAGCCTACAAAAACTTAGTGCCTGGCTGCTACTTATGTATATTAGCTTTGTTTTGATCGACATACTGCATTATTTACGGCAGAAGCGTTTGGCAGAAAGACAACAGAAGTGCTAGTATAACAGAGGCTATACGGCTAGTTTAGGTTAACTACAAAAACAAAATTCCGATTTTGTTTTGAATAGCGACAAAACTTTATGGCTACCACTAGCGCACAAAATTCACATTTTGTACGTTTGAAAAGCCAGAAAGAATTGCAGCTAAATGTATTAGAAGCTGCTAACCCAAAACAAAATTCCGATTTTGTTTTGAATAGCGACAAAACTTTATGGCTACCACTAGCGCACAAAATTCACATTTTGTACGCTTGAAAAGCCAGAAAGTTTTGGAGAGCACCCGTAGCTCAGCGGATTAGAGCATCTGTCTTCGGAACAGAGGGTCGGCGGTTCGAATCCGTCCGGGTGTACCAACAAAAATTCCTCAGACTGTCTGAGGTATTTTTGTTGGTAGTTCTGGCACAGAACCGCGAGCCGCCGTGGTCGGTTCGATAATCCCCCGTCAACTTGTTGGCAGACGGGCGGATTATACCTAAGTAATCCGTCCGGGTGTAACATTTCTGTACTTATACCTAACTTCCTATCCGTTTGTTTTGTTCATAATAGGTTAACTCCACAGAGCACCTTCTACGAGATTTGCACTTTCATCGTGCTATTGCTTGCATTGTGCCAACTGTATTGAAATAATAATTCCATGCTTAGAAGTCTCGACATATCATCTTACCCCGCAACTCAAGAATTGCTACATGAGAGAGGTAGGCAAGATATTCTCGAAACCCTTGATCGATTTAACGAACAACTTGGCGAATTCTCTGAAGAGTTTGTTGTCATTGGAGGTGCTAACTTGGTTCTGCGTGGAATCAAAAGAACCACTGTTGATGTAGATATACTGGTCTCAGATGGAGTTTTCTACACAATGTCACAAATAGAAGGTGCGAAGATTAAATACCCTCCAAAAAGGGCAATTAACAATGGAGCAACCAACACTTCAGTATGGATCAATACTGACTGGACGAAGATTCCAATAAGCGGAGCTACTGAAATGGGTGACGGATACTATCCTATTTCATATGCTATGTATGATGATGTAGACCTGGAGCTTTTTGGAGGCCATGCAGTAGCACCGCTAGACGATGTTTGGAAATCTAAAGTAGCATTGCAACGACCTAAAGATTTACCTGATTTGTATGTCATTGCAAAGCATACTGGAAGGAGTATGCTCCTGCCTGCTCCCGTATATACTGGCCCGTTTCTAGATAGTTAACTGATTTTACTAGCAATTTTTTTCTAAGCTCGATAAGGATGCTGTACCAACAAAAATACCTCAGACTGTCTGAGGTATTTTCGTGGCTGTGATCGGCGGATTCGAATTGTCGGCCACTCAAAAGAGGGTCGGTGTGAGAACTGCCTGTGGCAGTCCGGAAACGAATCTTCTCTTGCAAACTTGTTTGCAAAGATGAATTTTCGGGTGAGACGATTCAGTGAATCGTCGCAAGGACTATTGTCTGATTTCAAACTTGTTTGAAGAAAGACAAAGTCGGGGTCGCTGAAAGTGACCGCCGAAGGTGAGTCGAATCCGTCCGGCCGTACCAAAAAAAGTTGTCATTAGTTGTAGATACTTGTGAATATTAAACAACCTCCTGGTTTGGAGGCTGTTTAGTTTGATCTTAGAGCTTTGATTAGTTGCTATAAAGATTTTTATTGAATCTATCTGTTGATTCAATAATCTTAGCACAAGCTTGGATGCTCTCGCAGTCTGATTTTGAGTCAGCACATTTATATTTGTATCTGTCGCTAGAATCGAAGTAACAGTATTGAGATGACAGATTTGTGCTATTGGTTTTCAGGCCGCCTTTACTTCTTAAGCTCGTATTAAGAACCGCAATGTAAATACCCCAAAATAGTAGCATCAGTACAATAGTTAGCCAGTTTAACCAGTGGACTCTAGGCTTAGCCGTGCCAGCAGCTTTGTAAGCCTTAATCTGTTGGTAACGCGTGTCTACTCCTGAAACCCCGCCCACCATTGACGCTAAGCCACCAAAAGTCACTAGAGATTGCGCGAACATTACGCCCAGCATTTCTACTACGTGGTCTTTTGTTAGCTCCCAACTTGTTTTTAAGCTATCGATAGAACTAGTATTTTCGTTCACCAGTACGAATGGAGCTAAGCTGACTTTGGCACTTATGCAGGAAACTCCTGCAGCTCCCAATATGCCCACGATAATAGTGGCAAAGTTTGAACTTCCGAAGACAGAAATTAATGCCATTGTAACAAGGAAAATGACAAGAAAAAGCACTAGCTCTAAAACTATGATTAATATCATCCGGCCAACGTATGGCTTTGCTTGAACGGTCAAAGCTTCTTTGGCAGATAATTCTTTATCTTCACGGCTAGCTTTTAGAATAAACATTGAGCCCAAAGAGGCACGTGCGGAGACAATTACTACCCCAATAAAGGCTGCCAACATAAATACAAAAACTAAACCACTGCTCCCTCGAGTAGCTACTGCTAGCAGAATAGCTAACAGGTAAATACCCAAAAGCATCAACGTAGTTAGCACCAAAATTAATAGTGAAGACACCGGGTTGACAACCAGCGCCCTTCCTAGACCCACCGCACTGGCGGTAAATGGGTTTGATGTATATCTCTTACTCATAAAAAGCGCTCCTCCATTTATGACTTAAATATATGCTTAAAGAAACGACGAATCAATAACAATAATTTAAAATGTTACAATAACAGATATGAAGGAATTAAATGGTCGTGAACTCTCGCTGTATATTAAAGAAAGACAGGCTCACGAGGTGCGAAGACTCAGACAGTCAAAGAAAGTTTTTCCAAAACTAGCAATAGTGCGCACTAATCCCGATCCGGTGGTGGATAGTTACATGAACCTTAAGCAAGCTTATGGTGCGGACATTCTGGTGGAAGTGGGTATTCATACTGTCAAGCAGGCAGACTGTATCGACACTATTAAAGAACTCAATGCAGACGACGACGTGCACGCAATAATTGTGCAAATCCCTCTCCCTGATCCAAGCCAAACAGATGAGGTGCTTAACTCAGTTAGCCCCTCCAAAGACGTTGACGGTCTGGGTAAAAATAGTCGTTTTGATCCGGCTACCCCAATGGCTATAAACTGGCTTTTGGCGGGCTACAACGTTGAACTTAGTGGTAAAAAAATAGTAATTGTAGGGCAAGGGCGCTTGGTAGGTAAACCTTTGGCAAAAATTTGGCGAGAATCGAACCTAGATGTAGAAGTTGCCGACAAGACTACCAATGATCTAGCAAACGTAGTCTCTAAAGCAGATGTTTTGGTGTCGGCGACAGGAGTACCTGGGCTAATAAAGCAAGAGATGATAATGCCGGGTATGACAATTGTCGATGCTGGAGTCGCTACAGATAGTAACGGCCTAGTTGGCGATGTAGCTGCTGAGGTCCGTGAGCTAAAAGGCATCACAATAACTCCGGAAAAAGGTGGGGTAGGGCCACTTACAGTTTGTGCCTTGTTCGAAAATGTAATAACCGCCGCAAGAAATATTGCGGAAACTCAATGAAAGATGAGTCAGGTTTCAGCGTAGGTGTTTTTGATTCTGGCGTCGGTGGTAAGAGCGTGGCCAATGCTATTGCGACCGCTATCCCTGAACTTAATATTATACTTCGTGAAGACAGTAAGAATTTACCTTATGGCAACAAAAGCCCCGAGACCTTACTTAGTTTGGTTACCCCGATCTTACAATCGATGGTGGAGGCAGGCTGCCAAGTCATAGTAGTAGCTTGTAACACGGTGACGACGACGATTATTAATCAGCTCAGGGAGCGAATAGCTGTACCGCTCATCGGCATTGAACCAATGGTAAAGCCTGCCGCCGAAGCTTCTAGGTCAAAAACTATCGCAGTTTTTGCCACTCCGACAACTCTTGCAAGTAAACGTTACAAAGAATTGAAAGAAGACTTTGCCCAGGGTGTGGAAATAGTTGAGCCTGATTGTAGTAAGTGGTCGAAACTTATCGAGGATAATGCTATGGACAAAGCAGTAATCCAGAAAAATGTAGATGAAGGCCTGAGTAGGGGCGCAGACGTTTTTGTTTTAGCCTGTACACACTATCATTGGATCGAAGATCGAATCAAGGCTGCGGCCAAAGGTAGAGCATTGGTGCTGCAGCCGCAGCCGGCAATAATAGCTAGACTCAAAACGGTCTTGAAGCAGCTATAGTTTTTCAACTTCTCTCGTAAACTGAGCGCCTCGATCTTTGTAGTCTCGAAACATGCCAAAACTTGCACAGGCAGGCGATAGCAGAACAATGTCACCTTGTGAGCTAAACTGCTTTGCTTTAAGAACAATAGATTGCATGTTGTCGAGGCCTTCTTCAGTTATGGCGTTGTAGCCACGATCGCGGAGTAAGCTTGCAATGACTGGTCCGCGCTCACCTATAGCTATTACATGTTTGACGTTATTGCGTATTACTGCATCTGCTAACTCATCAAAGGGTACTCCTTTATCAGCACCCCCAAGTATAACCACTTTCGGGTTCGGGAAGGATCTGATAGCTGCGATAGCGGTTTCGGGAGTAGTCGAAAACGAATCATTATAATATTTGACTCCCTCAACTTCTTTAGTAAACTCTAGTCGCAAAGGCAAGCCAGTGAATGTAGTAACTACACTTTTTATAGCCTCTACATTACCATTAATTTTTTCGTATGTCGCACAGATTGCTGCACAAACATTCTCTATGTTGTGTGATCCAATTAGCGCGATATCAGAAATCTCACAAACCCGAGCGTCCCGAAAATAAATAGCGCCGTCATTGACCCAACAGTCGGCTTCATTGCCGCTTGAGTCATAACTAAGTTTGTTGTCGGTTAGTGCTATGTTGGCTACTCTGGCGCTTAGCTGGTTGTTGGAGTTATGAATCGTAACGTTATCACGGAGCTGGAATTTAAAGATGTTCTGCTTTGCCGAGATGTAATCGTTGAGATCGCTGTGCCAGTTGAGATGTTCTGGAACTACCATCAGGCAAACCGCAGTTTCTGGGCTATGGCGGACGTCACTAAGCTGGAAGCTGGACAGTTCCATGACAACGTAGTCAGAAACCGCGGCCTCTTCAAGTTTGTCTAGCATCGGAGTACCAATGTTGCCGCAGAGCACGACCTTTTTGCCACTCGCCTCAAGTATTTTAGATATTAGAGTACTTGTGGTGCCTTTACCTTTAGTACCTGTCACCCCTATGGTAGGTGTGATATTGTTCTCAAAAAAAATATTAACTGCGGTTGTGATTTTGCTTGATACATTAGGGTTTTTGTCTAGAATCGTCTGACGGTTCATACCGGGAGTGCGAACTATCACGTCAAAACTATCCAAATCTTCTAGGTAGCTAGGGCCGAGTCTGGAGGAAGATTCTACCGGAACTTCAGCGTTTTCGTTTTGGTCGCAAATTGTAACCTCTTGGCCGCCCATACGCTGGAAATATCGGTAAACTGACTGATTCTCTACTCCGTAGCCGACTATCGCAATCTTCATACTTCTAGTATACAGTTTTTACTAGCTAAGGTGTTTTTTCACCAGTTCAGTAACTTGTCTCGGTGTCATATTTGCCTTGACGATAAAGGCTGAAACTCCTAGCTGCTTTATGATGTCGGGAGCTTCACTTTCACCCATGTTAGTCAGGATCACGACTTTCATGTCTTTTCCAAATTTACTGCTTCGGAGTTTTTTTAGCATTTCATCGCCGTTCATCTGAGGCATCATCAGATCAAGCAAAACTATGTCCGGCTCGAACTCTTCTATCAGCTTTAATCCTAAAAAACCGTTGTCTGCAGTATCGACTTTGTAGCCCTCAGCTTCAAACTTGATGCGGTACATCTGCGAAATTGCAGCGTCGTCTTCGATAATTGCTATTTTTTGTGCCATATTACGTTTTATTATAACGCATAAATCGCGTCCATTACTTGATCTGGTGTTAATTTCTCTGGCGTTGAGCTGCTGCCCAACAGTTTAAAAGAAAGTTCGACTTCTTTGCCCTCCCAGTCTATGTGACAGAGTAAGAAATTCGGCTTTTCGACCGATTGGGCAATAGTAGTGACGCCTTTCTTTGCCGCTATTCGTTGTTTAGTTCTTTTGCCTTCAGGAAAGATCAACATGCTGTAGCCTTTATTTAGCGAGTTTACAGCCCCATCAACTCCAAAATTACGAAAATTCTTGTGTGGGTGAGAAGGGAAGCAGCCCATAAGGTACATCAGAGGCCTTTGCCAAGAAAAGTAGTAAATGTTTGCCGTCATAAAACGAATTGGCAGTAACTGACTACGTAATTCTTTCGGTAGGTAGGAAATAATTACAAATGGATCCAGCTTGCTTCGGTGATTGGCAACTATTATTACGGGTTTATTAATGTTCGCGACTTTTAAGGGTTTATTGACTTTGATAGATATTTTTTTGTTTCTAACCAGCAGCTTTGTTGTAAGCGCGACTAACTTTTCTGTCAGACTGATGAGCGGGTTTGTTTTCATCTTTTGTTTATATCTGTATACTTAGACTCATCATACAGAAAAATAAACATAACTACTAACAAAAATGCCAAAAATAAAAATTCAACCACTAAACAACAGGGTAACAATCTTACCAGAAAAAGCCACTAAAGGAGCTAAGGTTTTTAAGTGCTCGTATATTGATCCTTTTTCATCTGACAAAACTTCCAGAATTCATGATGAGTCAAAGAGACTCAGTGATCATGCGGCAAAGCACTACCAGAAGCTTGGTATTCGGCCAAAGAGAACTAGCAGGGTAGACTGGACTAACCCTGCGACAACAGAGATATTCGACAAGACTAAATTTCCTGCAATTCACCGCTGGCGAACCAAGTACGTTCCGACCGCAGAAGCGCTAATACCCCTACAGAGACCAGATCTAGGAATGCTCTACGATGGAACTGTTTTATCTAATGAGGAAGCTGCTTGGTTTGCGCACACGCTAGATGCTATAGGTTTGAGGAGTCGCGCGGCAGTAATGCAGGAAGTTTTAGCCCGAATCAGCAAAAAAGCTGAGTACAAAAACTGGCTTAGCTTAGCCAGCGGAGCAAGTTTGCCAATTCTACAGGCTGCAGTAGAGGTAAAAAAAAGTAACAAAGAGCCCTCGATAACAGCTGTAGATTACGACAAAAATGCACTGAAAATTTCTAAAAACTTAGCTTCGCAGTTTGACGTAAGAAAGTTTAAGATCTCTAGAGCAAACATCTTAGACGAAAAGTCGCTTCGTAAAGTTCTAAAAGACAAAAAATCAGATGTTGTAGAGATTCTCGGGCTCTTCGAGTACTTAAACGAAGAGGATTGGTTTTATAGGTACCACAAAGTAGTTGTAAGGTTTAAAAGGAAACTATTAGGTGCTAAAAATTTTCTAAATCTCGCATACTCATTTGTTGATGTTGGAGGAGTCCTAATATTTGGCAATATGCTAGATAGCCACCCTCACCTCTCGTTTACTTTGGACGTTATCCAGTGGCCGCACATTAAACCTCGATCAATCAAAGAGGTGCTCGATATTGTCAAACACGCACAATTACCAGGCAAGTATGAAATTAGTATCTACTTACCAGAAGACGGTGTTTATGCACTGTATGTTTTACACAGAATAAGTTAGGATATAAGTATAAGAGGAATACGGTTTGCTGCGGTCAGGTTTGCTATTAACAGTCTCACTTCTCAATCTTTTGAGCGGTATTTTTGTATTATCAAACGGAACCCGTAAAGCATTAAATCGTCACTTTTTTTATCTTGCAGCTGCAGTTGCTGGTTGGGCTGGTGGGCTGGGATTGTATTATATTGCTAACTCACCTGAACTAGTCTACTGGTCGATAAAAATTTTCTATCTGTCGGCAATAGCTATTAGTCACATAGTTCTACTCATGGCGATTGATCGTGCCAATAAGATGAATAGCTTGCATAAAATCATTATTTTCTTTGTTTTTATTTCTATTAGCTTACCGATTATCATCGTAAAAGATTTTCTCGTAGTTTATGCTGAGCAGCTCGTGAACGGCACGTATTACAGCCTCGATCATTTAGGTTATCTACTCTACTCCTTGGTCTTTCTGATCGAATACTTTATGGCGGTATGGCTTATGGCCAAAAAACGCATAGCCTCGACGGATAGTTTGCTTAGGCAGCAACTGGACTATATGCTGCTCGCACTTGTGACTGCAGCAATTTTTGGTATAATTTTCAACCTTGTACTACCGTGGTTTGATAATTTCGCCTTCATATGGGTAGGGCCGATGTTCTCGATAGTATTCCTTGCATTTATTGGCATCGGAATCGGTAAAGCAAGTTTGTTCGATATTAGAAAGACGGTAGCCAGAGCAACAGCTTATACCTTTTCTCTTTCTTTGATAATACTTGTATACGGTGGTTTTGCGTACGTTATTGGCGAAAAGATTTTCAGTAGCAACCAGGCCAATACAACTGTCGTCAGGTTTATCTATACCATTTTTGCAGTAATAACCGCGGCGATCTTTACACCTTTGAAGCGTTTTTTTGATAAGGCAACAAATTTTATATTCTACAGGGATTCTTACAATTCTCAAGATCTACTAAACGAGTTTAACCAGTTGTTAGCTGTCACGGCAGATGTTGACACGCTACTCGGCTCAGCAGCAAGAATAATCCAAAAACATCTTAAGAGTGAATATGTAGTTTTCGGTTTACGTGAAACAGAGCGCATGCCCCGTCGTCTAGTAGGTACTATCAAGAAATCGTATAAAGAAGAGGATTTAAGTGAGCTTCGTCGTCTAACAGTTCATATGAGCAACAGCATAATAATTCGCGAACTTCTTGATAAGAATGATTCAGCTCAAGCAGGGATCTCAAAGATTCTAAAAAAATACTCCATTGAACTTTTGGCGCGTCTGGTCGATAGACGGGATACTAAGCAGCAATCAAGCGGCTACCTACTGCTGGGCCCAAAAAAGAGCGGCAATAAATATACTAGTCAAGACGCTGAAGTGTTTGAGATTATCGTTAACGAAATGGTCTTGGCAATCCAAAACGCATTGAGGTTTGAGGAAATTGAGCAGTTTAACGAGACTCTGCAGGAGAAGATATTTACTGCGACACGTGAGTTGAAGCAGTCCAACGATAAACTTAGAGCATTAGACCAAGCCAAAGATGAATTTGTTAGCATGGCGAGCCATCAGCTTCGCACGCCTCTAACCAGCGTAAAAGGCTACCTCAGTATGTTGGCCGAAGGCGATGCCGGCAAGCTAAACCCGACGCAGCAGCAGTTCGTTGAGCAGTCTTTTGCAAGTAGTCAGCGCATGGTTTACTTGATTTCTGATCTGCTCAACGTTTCTAGGCTCAAGACTGGTAAGTTCGTGATAGAAAAGATTCCGACTAATCTTGCAAAGTTGATTGATGAAGAGTTATCGCAGCTCAAAGGTGCATTCGATGCAAAACACCTCAAGTTAGCTACTAGCTTACCAGAGGATTTTCCAACAATTGAACTCGACGAAACTAAGATTAGACAAGTAGTAATGAACTTTGTTGACAATGCTATATATTACACCCCCGACGGAGGAAATGTGGACATTAAACTCGTAGTAACCAATAGAAAAATCGAATTTACAGTTACAGATAGTGGGATTGGGGTACCAAAACACGTACAGCATCACCTATTCACGAAGTTTTACAGGGCAGATAATGCTCGCAAAATGCGACCTGACGGGACTGGCATCGGTTTATTCATGGCGAAAAAAGTGATAACAGCGCAGGGCGGAAGTATAATATTCAGAAGTAGTGAGGGTAAGGGCAGTACCTTTGGTTTTAGCTTTCCTGTTGTATAGACAACTTTACAAATTTGTTTTTTTAGGGTATTATTAATCTCATAAGGAAGACTATGAGACCACTAGGTTATTATCAAAACGGATCCAACCGCCTGATATCCTCCACTAATGATCGTCATTTGAGTGTTGTTCCAGATTTTGATAGTGATAAGCAACGCGCTGACTGCAAGATTATTTCTACTCCCGAACTAGAAATATGCGATTACGCAAGAATAGAAATGAGGCAGGTTTCTTATACCAACAAACAAGGCAAAGAAATTAAATATCTAAGTTACTACGGAGCTGAATGTACCTCATATGATCAAGACGGTAGTCCAACTGGATACAGGCTCCATCGACTCAAGGCAATAGACGTAAAATCTCATTACCAAAGTTATGATTTTGATCGTCTTAATTCCCCCAATGTTTATACGGAATTTGACAGGGTGTCCCTCGATGTCCCTCAAGAAATAAAGATTTCTGGCTTTTTGATTGATCTTGCCTTAAATCATTCAGAGAAACCCAGTAACTGGCTTGCACTTAGCTCTAATGGATCATTAAGTAGTAAAGTAGTGCCGTCAGAGGGTGGCGCACCGAACTCACAGTCACATAATGTGGTTAACCAGCAGGTTCCGAACGCACCGCCAACAAATGTCATAACCACCGTAATACCGCCAGTAGGTACTCCCAATTGGAATAATCAAGGTTTTTGGTCTAGGATAAAAGCAAGATTTGGTACTGGAGGTTCTGGTGGAAATAATGGCGGTGGAGGGCCAATTATCCCGAATGGTGGTGAAAGTTGGTGGCGCAGACCTCGCAAAAATCGATATTTACTTGCTGCCGCGCTTCTTACATCGATGGCAGTTATTGCTCACAATTGTGAAGGCGATAATATTGATGGAAGTTTTGGAAAGCTTGACCTAGCAATACCTGTGACTACCACCCCTACTGAGACATCTACAACTATTTTGACTGAAGCGCCTCTGACCACCAACACTGAAGCTCCAACGACTACTACAAGTTTCACTACCACAACCGCAGAAGTCCATGTCGGTACTGCCACGACCGAGGTCCCAACCACCATCAAAGATTCTCCCACTACAACTACAACCGAGGAGCCCGCGTCAACCGTAGAAGTTACCACTACAACCATAGAGTTAGTTGAACCAGAGTTGGCCTATATGGAGCCAAACGTAATTGGCTATAAGCCCTGCGGCCCAAATGTCAGTGCAGAAGAAGTAGCTCTGCGAATGTTAAATGGCGAGACAATAGTTAAGCCAGGTGAAACCGCTGAATTTTTGAACGAAAACCCACAAGTAGAACTTGGCTTAAACAGATTCTATGAGCTTAGTAGCAGCGGCAACACGGCTTGGATAGACTACATCAGGAAAAATGTTTCAATTACCAATGATGATGTACTTGACGGTGGTATAGACAGCGGTGTGAGGGCGCTCAAAGCTCGCACAGTTGCCTATGCGCTGGGTAACGATATGCGTTTACAAAACCATCAATGTGACCCCAAAACTGGCGAGATTACTAGGCATGATGGTCCAAACAATAGATATAATAATCTTAAAGAGAATGACCAGGTGTGGGTAATTGAATTAACTCCTGAACAGTTAGCAGATATGCAGGCTAGTGGAGCGAGTATCCCAGAAAATATAGTTATAATAGACGTAGATGACGAAACAAAAGCCATTGTGTTGGAGCGTTTGGCTTGCAACAACCCTTTACTTGAACTCGTAAACTCATAATTCAAAGCATAAGCATTGTAAATATTCCTAAACCATTATGTGATTGACTTATTTATTCCAGTTTCCTATACTTAAGTTAACCAAAATAACAGGGGCGGGTTGGTAAAACTAGCTAATTAAGCCGTCAAAATAAAAAAATAAACAAAAGTATGTTGACAAAAATGCTAAGCAGTAGTATAATGCAATCAATAACTCTATAAAAAGCCGTGAGGGCCAGGAGTTGAAGGAGAGAAAATGAAAAGGATTTTTAATAAGTTTAAGACATTACTTGCTGCTGTGTTGGTAGTGGGTGCTGTTGGCGCAACTGGCCTTGCTTTGAAAAGCAGCGAAAGTGACGCCCTAACAATTATTAGGAACTGTGACCCGACCGCAATCATATATTGTGGTGCAACTAGTGTTACCGAACTTAAGAATGATTATGCTAGCCGTGACGGTGGACGATACCCAGATATCGCAGCTGTATATAGCTATTTTGGAATTTCAGCAAGTGATATCCAGAATATGGGTTCAACATTTAAAATGGGACAGGTTCACAAAGACGGTACTGTTTGGCTAAATGGTAAGCAAATTGGTTCAGGAGCAGTAACGGCTGGCCGTGTTAATAAACCCGGTAGTACTGCAATTCCTGGAACAAAAGCCTATGCTCGAAGCACTCAAGTTGCTTTTGCGAGCGACGCGATCGAAGCCTTCATTGGCTTCCGCAACGGCTCGCCAGCCTGGGCAGTTCTAGCCGGTTGTGGTAACCCGATTAAATGGAATAAACCAGCTATTGAAATTGAAAAGACAGTACGAAACGCAGCTAACACTGCATGGGTTGAAAACGATACCTTTGCAAACGGCTCCACGATAACTTATCGATTGGTCGTAAAAAATACTGGTAAAGCCGCCGATACAAACGTTATCGTTAAAGACACTCTTCCTTCATACAACACCTTTGTTGCGGGTTCCGTTAAGGTAAACGGCGTCAGTAAAGGCGCTGCAGGCAACTCTCTTCTAACTTCAAGTGGTTTAAATCTAGGCACGGTTGCGGCTGGAACGAGCGTTGAAATTACATTCCAGGCCAAAGTGTCGGTCGCAACTGACAAGTGTGGTAATACCGCTTTCACTAACAAAGCAGTAGTCGATGGAGATAAAACTTCTGCTGACGAAGATACCGCTGGCGGAAACACGAATGTAGTTTGTGCAGTCGTAAAATGTGATGCATTAACAGCTAGCTCAACAACAGCGAAGCTCGGTGATACTGTAAAGTACACGGCGAGTGCGACTCTGACAAATGCCACATTAAAATCTTACGAGTTTAAGGTTAACAACGTAGTGGTTCAGAACACAACTAGTAATGTTCTAGATCTCAAAACGACAAACGTTGGGACTTTCACAGTCAAAGTAACTGTCATGAGCGACAAGGGTAACGCCACTAGCGCAGCATGTGAGAAAACACTTACTGTTACGCAGGAACCAGTTTTCAAATGTGACGAGCTTTCTCTAAGCGATTACGCGTTTGAGCTGGGCGAATCAACAACAGCGACTGCAAAAGCAAGCGCAACGGGTGCGACTATCAAGTCCTATGAGTTCCGTGTAAATGGTGAAGTTGTTCAGAATACCTCTAGTGCAAGCTACGTTTTCAAACCAACTGCCGTTGGAGAATACACAATCAAAGCAACCGTCATGACCGACAAGGGCAATGCCACTAGTGCAGCTTGTGAGAAGAAAGTTAAAGTTACACAAGTTGTAGATTTCAAGTGTGTCAACGTAACCGCAAGCAAACTAGGTCTAAAGATCGGCGAAACTTCAGTTATCACTGTTACAGCAAAACTTACCAACGCAACACTTAAATCTTATGAGTTCAGCGTAGATGGTGCAGTCGTACAGGATACTACTGCTAACAGCTTCAATTTCTCAAAAGATAAAGCGGGTGAGTACACTGTTTCTGTGAAGGTTGTAACCGATAAGGGTAGCGATACAAATGCAAACTGCGTAGTAAAGATTAACGTCAGTGAAGAGCCAAAGTGCCCATACGACGAAACTTTGCCAGCAGATAGCCCAGATTGTAAGAAACCAGAAGTATGCCCATACAACGAGAATCTTCCAAAGGACAGTCCAGACTGTAAAAAGCCGCCAGTAGTATTAGGTGAGTCAACCTTGCCTGACACTGGTGCTGGGACAACCTTGATGGTATTCATAGTAGCTATGACGGCTGGTGCAGCGGTAGCTCACAGCACATATGCCCGACGAATCAGCCGCTAACAGTCTTGGTAAGAAAGCGAGCCTACTGCTACAATATAGGCAAGAGCAAGTGAGGTTCATTGACTGACCGCTACTCTTCAAAAAACCAAAAGGCACCCCCGAAGTAATTGCTTCGGGGGTGCTTATTTTTGAGCTTAAATGTCTGGCTGCTACAATGGTAATAATAACTAGGAGTAAAGATGCAGAAAAAATCAGTTTGGCAGCGTTTCGGAATCTTCTTTTATGATAAGTGGCGCTATACCTCATTGCTCATAGCTGTGGTAGCCGGTTTTGGTTTAGTCGCTTACACGACAATGATGCGTAGGGAAGGGTTTCCTTCTGTTGAAATACCTGTCGGGTTTGTACAGGTGGTTTCGCTTGGGAGCGACGCCAAATCTAATGATCAGACCTTCGCGTTGCCGATAATCGAAGCCGCTAAACAAGCTAATGGTTTCAAAAAAGTCCAAGCTTCAAGTAGTGAACAGGGTAGTGCCGTTAGCATTACATTTAAAGACGGTACAGATGTTCAATCGGAGCTAAATAAGCTTGAGGCAGGGCTGAAAGACAAATTACCGCAAAATGGCGCTCGGGTTGTTTATGTCAAAATCAATGCTAGTAAGTTTACGCCTGAGGGCGATGATTTACTAGTCAGCGTTCATGACGAATCATCTGATGCTGATGCGGTCGACAAAAAAGCAGCAGAGTTAGCGTCAATGATCAAAAGTGCTGGTTTAAGTCAGGTTAAAGACGTCCATAATTTTCCTTCATTTGAGCGAAATGTTAACCCCGTAACTGGGGAGTCAAAGATTAGCCAAGTTAGGTTCGACAGATTCTATGATCAATCAAGCGATAAGTTCCTAACCTCTACACTAGTTGGAGTGACAGGGGTGGACAAGGCAGACCAACTAAAGCTTTATGATCAGGTAAATGAGTTCCTGCACTCCGCAAGAGTCAAGGACGCAAATATAGATGGTGAGATCGCGCTTAGCTTTGCTGAGAATATTCGCGAGCAGATATCAGGGCTTCAACGAAACTTACTTGAAGGTTTAGCGGTTGTGCTACTTGTCAGCTTCATATTGATATCATTTAGAAGCTCAATCGTAACCGCTCTTTCCATGACGATAACTGTGCTTGGTACCGTCGCCGTACTATATGCAATTGGCTATAGTCTAAATACGATCACACTGTTTTCGCTGGTGCTTTGCCTGGCACTGATAGTTGATGACACGACGATTATGGTAGAAGCAATTGATGCAGGCTTCAAAAAAGGCAAAAAATATCGCGATACGGTGCTAGAGGCTATTGGCAAGGTTATCCGCGCTTCCGCAACCGGGACACTGGCCACGATGTTGGCTTTTGCGCCGATGCTTTTTATTGGTGGCATACTAGGTAAATTCATCAAGGCCATACCTGTAACAATAATCACTAGTCTTGGTGTAAGCCTGCTGGTGTCATTTATCTTTATTCCGCTATTAAAACGAGCGACATACGGCAAAATAATAAAGCATAAGAAAAGGGAGTTTCACCCAGCCGGTAAAATCGAAGAAGCTCTGGGCAATAGACTGTCGTCTACGCTCCGTTGGTCGGATCAAACTAGGCAAAGGCGCATACTAATGCGTCTTGGCGCTGTCATGGTCGGGCTTTCGTTCTTAGTGGCTGGCGGTCTAATATTTTCAAAAGTTAAGTTCAATATTTTTCCTAGCCCTAAAGACGGAACAGAAATTGTCGTTACGGCAAAAGTCAAGAACTCAGAAGCAGCTTCTATAGATTCAACTTCTGCAGTGACAGACCGTTCCTTATTGCTAATAAAAGACGTTTTAGGCGATGACCTAAGACATCTATCTTTAGTTGGTAACAGTGGCAGTGCCTCCTCTCAAGGTTACGGCGCGAACATCAGGCTATCGCCAATGAACGAGCGAAAGACTGGTTCGGTGGATTTGTCTCGTAAGCTTGAGACAGAGTTGAACGCAAGCGTACCAGAAATGTTTTTCAAGGTTACGCCTCAGGGAGCCGGTCCTCCTCCGGGCAGCTTTAGTGTTCAAGTAAATGCCGACAATGAACAGCAGGCCTATGTCTTGGCTAATGATGTGAAAAAGTTCCTCGAGACTACTTCAATCAAGCGACCTGATGGCAGTGAGGCTAAGTTTATTGAGTCTAGTGTGACACCATCGGTGATAGTTACTCGTAGTGGCAACCAAAGAGTGGTAACTGTAGATGCCAGGTTCAATGCTGATGACACCTCGGCATTGGTACAGCTGGGGCAAAAGCTAGTTGAGGACAAATATACGGCTGGCTACATTAAGTCGATTGGGGCAGAGCAGTCAAACATTTCCTTTGATTTTGGTTTCGAAGAAGAAAACCAGGAATCATTCGCCTCAATGGGTAAAGCCGCAGGGCCTTTGTTTCTAGCGATGTTCTTGATCATGGCGATTCTATTTAGGAGCTTGTTGCAGCCAATCTTGATTCTAACAGCTCTGCCTTTTGCCTTCTTTGGTGTAGCGGCTGGGCTATATTTAACCAAAAATGAAATTAGCTTTTTCTCGATGCTTGGAGTTTTCGCGCTAATTGGGATTAGCCTTAACAACACGATCCTGCTAACCGACTATGCCAATCATTCCAGAGACAAGGGCCTAAAGCCTTCAGAAGCGATGGCTGCAGCCATCAAAGAACGTTTACGGCCTCTCCTCACCACCAGTATCACTAGTGTCTTGGCGCTTTTGCCGCTGGCGCTTAACGACCCATTCTGGGAAGGTTTAGCTTATGCGCTGATCTTCGGTTTGATATCTAGTACGCTTTTGGTGCTTCTGGTCTTCCCATACTTTTACCTAATTGATGAGTCATTCAATAGCATTCTGGGCAGAGTTTTTAGGAAAGTCTTAAGGCACAAAACCAGAAAAGCTTAGAAATACGCGAACCAGTTGCTTAAAATGTACAGCGCCTGCAGGTAAGATGACAAGAACGATATAAGTCAGTTAAGTGAAATAGATTAGATGCTTGTTATTCATCAAAACGCCTGACATTTGCTGGAACCGTGCAAATACTAAGATACGACAAGTTGTACAACTGTTACTTTTCCCGAATGGAATTGTGTACGACTTTGAAACTGGTTTTGGAACCGCAGAAAAGATAAAATCTTATCTGTTAATAGAAAAAATGACGGATAATTCCGTCAAAAATTCTGATTTGTTTATCTCACGGAGAATACTTTGTATAATCCGCCCGTTTGCCCTACTTCGCTAAAGCTTTGTAGAGCGGGGGATTAGCGAACTCCTTCGGAGTTCAAGATTTACACTGTAAATCCGCCAAGATAAAAACCCCAGGATAAATCCTGAGGTTCATATCTTGGTGAACTATGTTAAGTCGAAATCGAACGCAATCTGTACTGAGCTACTTGAAGTATACAGCTACATGAGAGCTATAACAGCGATGGATAACATTCTCTTGCAGAGTAGAACCTACAGTATATCTTAGAGCTTGTCTTTCAACACTCTCAACTACTTTGGCTGCCAGCCCTCCCATGCACTAGCTATACCAGTCTCTGTCATATCTTTTGGTCGATAGCCAAGCAAGTCCGCAGCATCAAAATCAAACCTATCTTTATGCAGTGCTAAGAATCCTAACTGAGAAGTTAGTTCTTCAAAATAATGAGCATGGCTTAAGTATTCTGTTCTCATAAAACCGCTCTCGCCACCTCTCTGGCTCATTGGTCGCTCAAAGTCAGGTTTTGGATCGTAGCCCATTGCAAAGTAACCATCTTGCGTAATAAATGATTTCGTACCGTCTGGGCTACAAAATGTTAAGAGTGAATGCTTATCGGGCACTTGGTCAAGATAACCCTGAACGCCAGTAAGCAGTATGTCTCTAAAGCCCCAACCGTACATCATCTTGTGAAAATGGCTTTGGTAAACTTTTCGAAGATGATCTGAATTAGAGCTTGTGAACATCTCCGCCTGATGTTCGGTGGGAGTTCTACTGACTGGTCCTGGGAAAAGCTCTTCTGGCTTAGGCTTTGCGATGTCAATTGTCAGGAAGCCCTCGCCTGTAAGTTGGGCATGTAATGCAGCAATCCGATCGCTATATTCACTATCTCTTAAGGCGTCCGAATCCGTTGGATAAGGTGAACCATAAATAGTTGTTTTCAATACTGAGCCAGCACGAGACATACCAATATAGTCCGAAATCGTTACGGCGTCATACCAAGCTTTCATCTCAGCTTCGGACACTTCGGGACTTTTCTCTATACCCTCTAATTCTTGAAGGAATCCTCTGGTTTCTCTCTCGCTCATAGCGATATTATCCTAATAAAAGATAGCCAATGCAAGCATGAGCAAAACGAAAAACAACAGATTACTTCGTCTGTTGTTTCCAAAATACACGGTGGTACTTATATTTCTTCTCTGTAATTTCTTGTTTATCTCACGGAGAATACTTTGTATAATCCGCCCGTTTGCCCTACTTCGCTAAAGCTTTGTAGAGCGGGGGATTAGCGAACTCCTTCGGAGTTCAAGATTTACTCTGTAAATCCGCCAAGATAAAAACCCCAGGATAAATCCTGAGGTTCATATCTTGGTGATCTCACGGAGAATCGAACTCCGATTGCCAGGATGAAAACCTGGTGTCCTAACCGTTAGACGATGAGACCTTGATATAACATTGTAAATGAACGGGGTTCGATTGGGAATCGACCTACCTAATTAGGCACTTTGTTGTGCTTTTGGGGTCCCTACAAAAACTTGTTTTTGTAGGGTGGTATGGATGAGACCACTTCGGAATGTGATGGTGTACTTTCCGTAGTGTCGACAAAACAAGTTTGCTCGACACTACTAGAAACTTCACCAAGCTTCCTCGTTAGAAAAACTAAATCGGAATTTAGCTACCCCAAGAAACTTCGTTTGTTAAGATTTCTAACTAACTAGATTTTCAACAACAAAATTATAACACAACAGAGGTAAAAGAGGAAGTGTATAATTAAAAGCATGCACGTATTTTTTCATTTGATTTTTGCTTATGTGGGGCTTTGGCTTTTGACGAGAGAGTTTGGTAGAAAGTTCGAGCCGCGCAAACACTGGGGCTGGTTGGCCGTAGGCGTGGTTTTTGGGGTTTTGGCGGTACTTTCTTACGATGTCTTTAGCGACTTGGTTGCCAATTGGATCTTACATTCTGTTGGTGGCGGCGCGGTAACGGCTCTAACTTACTTCTATTTCAAGGCTCACGTCAGGCCAAAATGGTCTTGGAGAGTGGATGCTGTCATGCTTTTTATGCTCGTATCGGCGCTCGGAGCAATCAACGAACTGGCTGAGTATGCTTACGAGTTAGCGCATCTTGGGACAATGAGCTTCGATACGCACGATACTTGGCGGGATCTAGTGGCAAATTCTGCCGGCGCACTGTTAACCTGGATTATCGTATCCTCACTTTTGAGAAAGAACTCCAACCCTGCTAGTAATAAAAGCTGATAATTTATTAACAGTTTCATTTAGTTTCCTTTCAACTGCTGATTCAGCCCAAATGCGGTAAACAGGCTCGGTGCCTGAACCTCTAGTGTGGATTCTTACTACTCCCGCAACACTTTTTGCTGTATCGTTGATGAAGCTAATTGTTTCAGGGTCATTTGCTATTTCTATTCCTGGGACTAGTTTGATGTTTTGCATTTTTTCATGCCACAAGGGTAACTCTTTGTATACGTTGGCAAATGTTTCGTCTAGGCTAGCGACTTTGCAGGCGAACCAAGCTGCCATATATACGCCGTCACCGCTCATTAGGTGGTCGGTGTCTATAAGGTGTCCGGTGAATTCGCCACCGCGCGTCCATTGACGACCTTCTTGTTGCTTAATGATAAGGGCTTCAGTGACATTGCTATCACCGTTCTCGCAGTATTCAAAAGCTATGTTTTCTTCTCTTAGCTTTTTTACCAGACCACTGTTAGTGTAATCAGTGCCAACTATCCCTGGCTGGCCTTGGGCAAGGTAGTACATAATATGGTTGCCTGTGATTTTGACGATCTTACCGTCAACCTTACATACACCCATTACTCTGTCGCCGTCGCCATCATTAGCCAGCACACCCAAGAAGTCCTTGTCCGAAGCTTCGCTGTATTGTTCAATAAATCTTGTCGCTAGCGCAAGATCGTTGGCGCCGCAGCCGTCGTTGATCTTGCCACCCGGTTTGTCTATATGGATAACTCTAGCTCCTAGGGCTTTAAAGATTAGACTTGTGTAGTTTGCGGCTGCACCGTTGGCGGTGTCCAGAGCGATTGTCTTGTCTGCTAGGGGTCTTTCGCCAAAAGCAGATTTTAGTTTGTCTATAGTCTCAGTTAAGTAGGGTATGGATACTACATCGAAATATTTACCGTTTTGTTTGCTCCTGCTGCTACCCGCCATACCCCAAAACATATCTTCGATTACTCTGGCTTCTGCCTCGCTCGGCTTAAGCCCCTTTGGCCACAAAAACTTAAATCCGTTATATTCTTCCGGGTTATGACTAGCGGTGATAGAGATACCAAAAGCTCCTTCTTCAGAGCTTAATCTTTCAACCGAGGCACCAATGACGGGTGTCGGTGCTATGCCAAGGTCATAAACTTTTAAACCCTGATCGTAAGCGCCGCGCATTGCAGCGTCAGCTAAATCTCCCCCTGAAACTCGTGTGTCGCGGCCAAGGACAACTGTATCAGCGCCAGAAAACTCAGCACAAGCTGCAGCTAACCCATAAAATGTTGGAGGGCAAATCTCCCCAGGCACACCATGTTGCTTATATAGCCCTCTAACTCCGTCGGTTCCAAATAATGTTTTTGTCATGGTTAGAGATTATATGCATTTTCTGAAACAATTACCATGTTTTCGGCAACAATATTATGACAAAAAATAGAGTTATTGGTGCCTGGTGACAGACTCAACAGCACGCTTAAAGGACGCGGCCGCATTGACAGCGTTGGTTGGGTCAGCAGTAATCGCATGGTTTACCAGTACCGCATCAGCTCCTAGCTCCAGTGCTAGCTTGGCGTGTTCCGGATTGCCTATTCCGCCCTCTGCTACGATCGTCACCTCTGGATAATTGCTATGTACGACATCACAAAATTTTCTAAACTCATCTGAGTTTATTGGCCCCGTAGACTGACCGATATATCCGAAGTAAGCCCTCAAGGCGGTGACACCGTATCCTGATATTAATCTTTCGGCAAGCGGAATTTCCTGGCTGATATAAGGGATAACACAAAGTTCTGATGCTGCTACTAGTAGGTTTGCTGTGGCAATCTCCACAGCCTCGTCGTTTGGCACGAGTACGGGTCTGCCTTCTATCATCACCTCTTCAAAAACTTCCAGCTTAACATATGGTGACCCAGTGGCCCTGGAGCCATCAAGAGCTCTTTCCACAGCCTGGTCTGCGCTTGTACTTCGGGCAGTGTTATTAAGTAGAACGTACGGTCTGCCGAGTTCTCCTAGTCTATTCTTCAAAGCTTCAATGGTGGCGATCCTACTTTCACGGAAGGCTTCTAAGTCAACTTTGTTAAAAGCCGATGGTGCAGAAGCGATAAGAACCTGTGTACCGGATTCTTCTACAACATCCATTGCAGTTTTATCTGGCAGACCAACTATACATTCGTTTAGGGGCGTAAAAGCTGTTGGGGCCCACAATCGACTTTCGGCTTCGAAGTCCCCAATACGATATGTGCGGATATCGCCGCCTCTTGAGTTTGACACAGTAATAACTTAGTAATTATTTATAATTCTGTCAAATTATTATTTCGATAGCAAAGTTATTGTACAAAAGGCCTTACGATTACCAAATCTGGTGCTTGCTCGGCGATGCGGAGGAGCTCGTTGTATTTGGCTACTCTTTCGCTGCGCGATAGCGAACCTGTTTTGACCTGCCCAGCACCAGTTCCAACTGCCAAATGGGCGATGAATGTGTCCTCAGTTTCACCGCTTCGATGTGAAATAATCGTTTTCCAGCCGTTGTCTCTAGCCATGTTTATGGCCTTGATTGTTTCGGTAAGCGTGCCGATCTGATTGAGTTTAATCAGAATGGCGTTGCCAGCTTTCTGGTCGATAGCTTTTCGCAACCTTTCGATATTAGTTACTAGAAGATCGTCTCCGACAAGTTGAATATCAGCTCCGTAGTTAGCTGTCATTCTAGCCCAGTTAGCCCAATCATCTTCTGCTAGACCGTCTTCGATAGACACGATTGGGTACGCGCTACAGAGCTTTTTGTACCAGTTAATTACTTCGGTAGCTTCAAGTTCTTTCTGGTCAACAGGGAAGTGGTAGAGCTCATCTTTATAAAGTTCGCTAGAGGCGACATCGAGCCCAAAAGCAATCTGCTCACCAAGTTTGAAACCAGCCTTACGCACTGCTTCAACTAGCATTTCTAAAACAGCTTCATTGCTATTTACTGGCACAGCGAATCCGCCCTCGTCGCCTACTTGGGTTGGTAGCTTCTGCTGCTCAAGAATAGTTTTTAGTGAATGAAAAACTTCTGCTCCCATGCGGACCGCATCGGCCATAGACTGTGCGCCAATTGGCAGGACCATTGCCTCTTGAATGTCAGCGCCGCCAAGTGCGTGCTTGCCGCCGTTGATGAGGTTCATCATTGGCATTGGTAGGTTCATTTGTGGGTTGCCAGAGACATCATTGAGGTGTCTAAAGAGTGGTAAGCCGCGCTGATTGGCGGCGGCGCGGGCAGCTGCTAGAGAAACCGCCAAAATCGCATTGGCCCCGAGACGTGATTTGTTTGGTGTACCGTCGAGATCGATCATGATTTGGTCTAAGCGAAACTGGTCATCGGCTGGTTTGCCGAGCAGCGCATTGGCAATCTCACCGTTAACGTTGGCTACTGCCTTTAGTACGCTTTTGCCACTGTAATTTTTTGGGTCACCGTCACGTAGCTCATGCGCTTCGTGGCTGCCGGTACTCGCTCCCGAGGGTACGGCTGCCCGACCCAGAATACCAGTAGAAAGTATCACATCTGCCTCAACAGTTGGGTAGCCGCGCGAATCTAAAATTTGTCTAGCAATAATTTGTTTTATGTCCATATATATAATTTTAACAAGCTTGTGCTTATAATAGAAAGTAATATGGCGCTGATATATTTTTATGATGCTTCAGAAATTGACGTATCTCAGATTACGGAAGGTTTGTCAGGGACAGACCACCACTGGGAATTTGTCAAAGATAGCATAAATGCCGAAAATCTAGATCCGGAGACCGAAGTAATATCGGTTTTTGTGACTAGTGTTGTGACCAGAGAAATCATCACTAGATTGCCAAAACTAAAGCTGATTGCCTGTCGCTCAACAGGATTCAACAACATTGATCTAGCAGCCGCTACTGAGCATGGCATAACGGTGGTAAATGTTCCAACTTACGGTGAAGCGACGGTAGCGGAGTACGCCTTTACACTTCTGTTGGCGCTGGCACGCAAGTTGCCGCAAAGCTTGGATTTTGTCGGGCGCGACAATGATGTTCGTGCGCTCATTGGCTGGGATCTCAACGGCAAAACCATGGGTGTAGTAGGGACCGGTCACATCGGCCAACATACTATCAAGATTGCTAAAGGCTTTGAAATGCGTGTCGTGGCCTACGACCCTTATCCAAACGAAAAAGCTGCCAAAGAGTTGGGCTTTGAGTATGTGTCGCTGGATGAGTTGATGTCAACTAGTGATGTGATTAGTGTTCACGCTCCGTATTTACCGTCAAATAACCATTTAATTAATTCTGAGAAGCTTAGTTTGATGAAACCTACTGCTGTCATCATTAATACCGCTCGCGGTGAGCTAGTAGACACTCAAGCACTTGTTGAAGCTCTAAGAAACAAGCTAATAGCGGGTGCAGCCTTAGATGTGCTTGAGGGCGAGAAATTGATGGATCTGAACGAGGAAGTAGCGTTGCTCCGTCGGCATACTTTAGCGCCAAATGCACTAAATCATAGCATGGCGATTATGGCGCTGAATAAAATGGACAACGTAATTCTAGCACCGCATAATGCTTTTAATACGCTTGAGGCAGTTGGCCGGATTAATGGCACCACATGTCAAAATATCATTCGCTTTTGGTACGGTGAGACGCCAAACAAAGTCGAACCTGGCAAGCCAAAGATGGGCAAACTACTTATTACTAGGCACGCAGAGTCGGAATGGAACGCTTCAGGTAAGTGGACGGGTACAACGGACGTTCACTTGAGTCAAAAAGGCTTTCGAGAGGCGGCGATGCTTGGAATTGCGCTAGCTGAAACAGGTATAAAAATCGATAAAGCCTACTGTTCAAATCTAATTCGAACTCTTGAAACTTTAGAAGGAATACTTGACTCGGCACAGCAGTTCAACGTCGACGCTGAGCGCAGTGGTGCAATTGATGAGCGGGATTATGGCGACTATACCGGCAAAAACAAATGGGAAGTCCAAAAACTTGTTGGCGAGAGTGAATTTAATCTCATTAGGCGTGGCTGGGATCACTCAGTACCAAATGGTGAAACTCTGAAAATGGTTTACGAGCGAGTAGTGCCGTTCTACGAGGATACGGTATTGCCGCTACTCAAGAGCGGCAAGAATGTCATGTTAGTTGGGCATGGAAATAGTATGAGATCTTTAATCAAGTATCTCGAGAACTTAGATGACGATGCGGTTGAGTCGCTAGAGATGCTTTTTGGTCGAATTGTAATTTACGACCTTGACGATGATGGCAAAATGAACAGTAAGATTGAAAAACAGATTGATTCGCCCGCACCAAAGGCCTAGGGTCTAAATAGCTGATATGATTTTGCTTTAACTTACTTGTTGCCAACCAAAACCATCGATTATCAGAAACGTTCGTTAATTTATGCTAAGAGGCTAGTTTTTTGCAGTAGCTAATTGGTATAGGGCGTCGATGATTTCTTGGCCTACTACTTCGCGGTCTTTGTTGTCGTCAATAACTAGTAGCAAGTCTTTTTCCCTAAAATGATCTATAACAGCTTGGGTTTTGGCGTATTCTTCGAGACGTTTCTTTAGCGCCTCTCGGCCGTCGTCGGCACGCACACCCCGATCATGAAGCTTTTTCGAGATTTCAAAATGATGCCAGACGCCTGCTTCCGGGAGGTCAAGTAAAATCACGGCTTTAATTTCGTGTCCGGAACTTAGGCAGGCGTTTTCGATGACCGCAACTTCTTCTGGCAGACGGCCGACTGAGCTGAGAAGTAGCGGTACGCCACTATACTCATGATGATTAAAAAACGGTGGGATAATCTGAAGAAAAAGCTCGCTGGGTATGATCCCACCTTCAGCCATTATTCGCTGGACCTCTTGATTACCATGATTGTGCCGCAAAATATCGCCACCAGAGACAACCTTGCCGCCGAGCAGTTCCGCAAGAGCTTGTGCTTGAGTGTCTTTTCCTGAAAAGGGCGGGCCGTAAAAATTGATCGAGCCGCTTCCGAGCCACTGTTTGATTTTGTCTATTTTGTTTTTTTCCATATCAAAATTATAGCATTTGAACTCTACTAGCATAAGAGGTATCATAAAAGTAACGAAAACTAAATAACAATTTAAAAGGTGGGCTTTCTATGTACAAATACTTAAAGTTTTTTGAAGAACTGTCAATCGGTGATATTCCCCAAGTTGGCGGCAAAAATGCTTCGCTGGGCGAAATGTATCATCATTTGCGACCTCAAGGAGTTAATCTGCCGAACGGTGTTGCTACAACTGCTGATGCTTATCGCTACTTCCTAGAGCAAGCGGGGCTGAACGCAGGTATCGAAGAGGCCCTGTACGGTCTAGATGTTAGCAATGTACATGATTTAGCCTCTCGAGGTGCTCGGATTAGGCAGATGATTGTTGATGCTAAGTTGCCCGACGATTTTGAGGAAGAGATTAAGCGCGGTTATCGAGAATTATGTGAAAAATGCGGTCATGGTGACCGTGACATGGTGGTGGCAATTCGCTCGAGCGCTACAGCCGAAGATTTGCCAAATGCTTCGTTCGCCGGTCAGCAAGCAACCTTCCTCAACATCAAGGGGGAGCACCATGTATTAGAGTCAGTCAAAGAGTGCATAGCATCATTGTTTACCGATCGCGCCATTGTCTACCGTGTTACCAATGGTTTTGATCACATGAAAGTAGCCTTAAGTGTTGGCATTCAACAAATGGTGGCTGTGAAAAGCGAATGTGCTGGCGTAATGTTTACTATCGATACAGAGTCGGGCTTCAAAAACGCCGTCGTCGTTAGTTCTATTTATGGTTTGGGCGAAAACATCGTGCAAGGCCACGTTAGCCCGGACGAGTTTATTGTCTTTAAGCCAACCAGAGCAATCCTAAAGCGCCATTTGGGAACCAAAAAGATGAAAATGATCCCTGTTGGAGGCAGTAAAACCAAAAACATTGCTGTTTCGCAGGCCGACCAAGATCGCTACTCGATCAACGATGACCAAGTGCGCACACTGGCTGACTGGGGAATAAAAATTGAGCAGCACTATGGTCATCCGATGGATATTGAGTGGGCGCTAGATGAAGACGACAAACAGCTCTACATCGTGCAGGCGCGCGCCGAGACTGTTCAGTCCCGCCGTGATGCCAATGTTGTCGAAGAGTACAAGCTGAAGGGCGAAGGAAACGTTATTGTTACTGGAACTAGTGTTGGCAATAAAATCGGTAATGGCCGAGCCAGCAAAATCATGAGCGTTAAAGATATTGATGACTTCAAAGAGGGTGACGTCTTGGTCACAGAAATGACAGATCCGGACTGGGTGCCAATTATGAAGATTGCTAGCGCCATTGTGACCGACAAGGGCGGACGTACTTGTCACGCAGCAATTGTCAGCCGTGAGCTAGGTATACCTTGTGTAGTCGGTACGGGTAACGCTTCCGAGATTATTAAGGACGGCCAATCAGTTACGGTGAGCTGCGGCGGCGGTGGCGACGAGGGTCATGTCTATGACGGCATTATTGAGTTCGAGGTACAACGAACTGACATCAAAGACCTCGAGCGACCAAAGACCAAGATAATGATGAATATTGGTTCGCCAGATCATGCCTTTGCCTACTCGCTAATACCCAACGACGGTGTCGGTCTGGCCAGGGAAGAGTTTATTATCGACTCGCACATCAAGATTCACCCTCAAGCACTACTGCATTTCGACCAAGTTAAAGACAAAGCAGTTCGTGCTCAGATCAACAAACTAACCAAAGGTTACGATGATAAAGCTCAATACTTTATCGACAAATTGGCTGAAGGCATAGCGATAATCGGAGCTGCTTTTCACCCAAACCCTGTGATTGTGAGGTTTAGCGACTTTAAGACAAATGAGTACGCAAACCTAATTGGCGGCACACAATTTGAGCCTAGCGAAAACAACCCGATGATCGGTTGGCGCGGGGCGAGTCGTTACTATAGCGAACAGTACCGTGATGCATTTAAGCTTGAATGCCAGGCTTTTCTGAAAGTCAGAAATGAAATGGGGTTAACTAATGTTAAGGCGATGGTGCCTTTCTGCCGTAGTATCGACGAAGCCAAAAAAGTCCAAGAAGTCATGGCTGAAACCGGACTAAGGCGTGGTGAAAACGGCTTTGAGCTTTACGTAATGGTCGAAATTCCAGCAAATGTCATACTGGCTGAGCAGTTTGCTGATCTATTTGATGGATTTTCTATCGGTAGCAATGACCTAACGCAGCTGACTCTTGGAGTAGACCGCGACAACCACACCGTGGCCCATGTTTACGATGAGAATAACGAAGCAGTTAAGATTTTGATCCGCGAGGCAGTTAGGGTAGCTAAGGCCAAGGGGCGCAAGATTGGTTTGTGTGGCCAAGCGCCGTCTGACTATCCAGAATTTGCTAGGTTTCTGGTTGAGACAGGGATCGATAGTATTTCGCTTGCTCCCGACACTATCGTTAAGACAACCATTGACCTAAAACAGACCGAGAATAATCTCGGTCGCTAAAAGTTTGTTCGGGATTTATTGTTGAGTTTTAGTCTACGAAATATCATCTATTTTCCCCTGTATTTTTCACGTAAATTAATGTAAAATTAGAAAAATGAAATTACTCACAAAACACGTCGATCACCCGCATTCTTCGACACTAAAGCGGGCTAAAATCATTGCAACCGTAGGTCCTGCAACTGATTCTTATGAACAGATTTATAAACTAATCGAGGCGGGCGCTAATGGTCTGCGTCTCAATTTTAGTCACGGCACTTACGAAGAGCGAGCGAAACAGATCAAATGGATTAGAAAAGCTGCTACCGAGCTAGGAGAAAATGTTGCAATAATCCAGGACTTGCAAGGGCCAAAGATACGGCTTGGCGACTTCGAGGGTGTCTTAGAAGTTAAGAAGGGCCAGAGTCTGTCGTTCAAGTACAAGGCTGATTATCAAAGAACTGGCCATCTGCCAACGCAATATGATCTTAGCAAAAAAGTTAAACGCGGAGAGCGCGTTTTGCTTTTTGATGGCAAGGTGCAAACGACTGTAACTAGTGTACGTGATGGTGTACTTCATGTAACTGTAGAGAATGACGGATTTTTGATTGCCCGAAAGGGCATTAATCTACCCGACACCGACTTTGGCGGTGACATAATCACAGAAAAAGATAAATCTGATATTGCTTACGGATCAACAGTTGATATTGATTATGTGGCACTTAGTTTTGTTCAGACTGCCAATGATATAAGAACACTTAGAACTAAACTGAATAATTTAAACAGTAAAGCTCGTATTATAGCCAAAATTGAAACAGCTGGAGCGGTAGAGAATATCGAGGAAATTGTTATCGAAACCGATGCCGTCATGGTAGCGCGAGGTGACCTAGCCATTGAAACTCAACATGAACTAGTGCCAGTTGTGCAACGTAAAATCATTGGACTCGGCCATTTACATAGTAAGCCAACGATTGTTGCTACCCAAATGATGGGTAGCATGGTTGAAAATCCTGAGCCATCTCGTGCTGAGGTATCTGACGTTGCGACTGCTGTGCTAATTGGAGCCGACTGTGTCATGTTGAGTGACGAAACCGCAAACGGCAAATATCCTATTGAGGCTGTCAAGATGATGAAAAAAGTTATTCGCTATAGCGAGACAAACTTGCCTTTACAGCTTCGTCTTCATGATGGGGCTAACGAATTTAGCAAACAATCTGCCATATGTAATTCGATTATTACATTAGCGAAACAACTCCCTGCTACGGCGATTGTCGCAGAAACAAAATCTGGGGCAACGGCGCTACAGATTGCTGCTCGTCGTCCGGAAATTAGCTTACTTGCTGTCACTAGCGATGCAAGGGTAGCTAACCAATTGGCAATTTGTTATGGAGTCAAAAGCTATGTCAGAAAAGATGGAAAATACGCCGCAAGCAAGCTTACAGATTGGTTGCTCAAGCATAAAGTGCTCGAAAAAGGCGATATTGTTATTACCGCATCAGGTAAGTACCCCGGCGTCGTCGGTACAACTGATACTATAAAAGTGAGAGCTTTGGAATAAGGAGTTTAGGGGTGGGGAAGTTTGGCTTCAAAACGGTTCGAGATATTGATCTGAAGGGCAAGCGAGTTTTGTTACGAGCTGACTACAACGTGCCACTTGATGGGTCAAATAAAATCACTAGTGATTATCGAATCAAAATGAGCTTACCGACGATTCAATACTTGCTAGATAAGAACTGCTCGGTTGTTATTTGCTCACATTTAGGTCGGCCAAAAGCTTTTGGGGATCCAAAGACTAGTTTAGAGCCTGTCGCGAAACGACTAGCCAAGCTCTTAGACCAGCCAGTGAAGTTTGTGAGTGACTGCGTCGGCGATGAAGTTCGCGAAAGCTGCTCAAAACTCGCTCGCGGCGAAGTTCTGCTACTAGAGAACCTGCGCTACTACAAGGAAGAGGAAGAAAACGACGCTGCTTTTGCTAGGAAGCTAGTCGAAGCAACGGACGCCCAAGTTTTTGTACAAGACGGCTTTGGTGTCGTGCACCGAGCCCATGCAAGCACTTCGGCTGTGACTAAGCTCCTGCCCTCGGTCGCCGGTCTCCTGTTAGAGAGAGAGGTCACTACTCTTGAGGGCATTATTGACAAACCGCAAAAACCGCTATTGGCAATTATCGGTGGTGCAAAAATCAGCGACAAAATAACTATTATCGAGAAATTCATTAGTCTAGCTGATGCGGTAGTGATCGGTGGTGCAATGGCTAATACTTTCTTGAAAAGCGAGGGCGTAGAAGTTGGTGATAGTCTTTATGATAAAGAAGACCTACCGCTTGCCCGTAAGATTATCGCAGCTGCTCGTAAGGAGACAGCTAAAAGGAAATTTGTATTTTACTTGCCTCAGGACGGTGTTGTCGCCAAAAAATTGGACAGTAAATCGCCGACTCGAATTGTTGACTGGGATGCTCACGTTATAGCCAGTGTAGAGAGTTACCCAAATAAGCCAAAGCGCTCGAGCGCCATTGTTGCAGAAGACGAGAAAATACTAGATATTGGCCCATTTAGTGGGGCTTTTATCGCAGGGCTAATTCAGTTGTCTTCAACTGTACTCTGGAATGGGACGATGGGCGTGACAGAGGTTGTTGGAGTGCAGGGGCCGGTGGGGCCGTTTGCTCATGGTAGTGAGGTTGTGATTGAAGCTTTACTTGGAGAATTTGGCTGCAAGCCATTTAGTGTTATCGGAGGCGGAGATACCACGGCCTACGTTGAAGAACGTGATTTAACGGCTCAGTTTGGACATGTGTCGACAGGCGGCGGCGCATCTTTAGAGGTTTTAAGTGGTAACAAACTGCCAGGTGTAGTAAGTTTACAAAAGAAAAGGTAATATAAACTTAAGTATTATGCACGGCGTTAGAAAAAAACTAGTCATCGGAAATTGGAAGAGTCAACGCTTCGCTTATGAGGACAACCTACGGTTTTCCTCATCGCGCCGAGTGCGAAGTGAATTCGCCACTCGGGCTACTCTTTTCCCTTTATTAGGAGGATTTTATGCACGGCGTTAGAAAAAAACTAGTCATCGGAAACTGGAAGAGTCACATGAACGTGCGTGAGTCTAGTTTACTGCTTAAGCGTCTTGACGATCATATCAAAGTTAATCGTACGGTTGAGATTGCTTTGGCACCAACTTTTTTGGCACTACAGCCGTTAAGCCTACAGATCAACAGACGGAAGTTCCGCCTTTGTGCACAAAACGGCAACGACCAAGACGAAAGTGCTTTGACTGGGGAGGTTAGTTTTTCTATGATGCGAGGCCTTATTCACTACTCAATTATCGGGCATTCATCTAGACGACTTTATTACGACGACAACTTAGATGCGGTGCGGAAGAAAATGGCGGCGGCTGTCCGAAATGGCATAGTGCCAGTTTTATGCGTCGGTGAAACCAAGCAAGAGCGCCTAGGCAAAGAGACTCGGCGTGTTCTGCACGATCAGCTAACAACGGCCCTCGCCGACCTAACAGCAGAGGAAGTTGCCGATGTTGTTATTACTTATGAACCTGTTTGGGCGATTTCAACTTTTGATGGGGAAATACCAAAACCGGCTGTTGTTATAAGAGAAATAAAATATATTCGATCGCAGATAGCCGATCTCTATGGGCAAAATATAGCCGAGCAGGTACACGTTCTATACGGTGGTAGTGTTGACGATCATGATGCTGGATTTTTCATGTCTCTTCCGGGGTGTGATGGTGCGCTAGTTGGAGCGGCCAGCCTGAATTACCATAAGTTCACCAAGATTGTCGAAGCCGCAGCAGAATCAGCGCGTAAAACAGGGGATATAAAGTAATGGCTGAAAAAAAGATTCTTGACGTAGCTAAGCCAGGGACTACGCCGGCAGACGAGACAGCAAAACCAGTGATTGTCGGTCATCGTCCGAAGGTTCTCGATCCTATGGTCAACGAAGAAAAACCCATGCCTAATCAAGATACAGCTTCAGAAACTCCAGCTTCAACTCAGGCCGTCGCAGTAAAGCCAGTATCTTCAGACCTTAAACACCAGTCGCAATTAGGGGAAGAAGCTCCTAAAACTGACGAAGCAGCAGACTTTAAAGAGGTAAAAGATGCGTCAAAAACTGCCGATGAAGAATTAGAAAAAGAGGCTGTGCTGCAAGCAGAGATTAAGGAACTCGTCGCTACCAAAAAATACTTCGTAGAGCCATCCAACCCCGCCAGGTCTTCAGCCACAGCATTTGTGCTAACTGCACTGTTTGTGGTGATAATAGGTCTTGCCGTGCTAGCTTTTTTACATGACGCTGGGGCAATTGATCTGGGCATCAAGTTGCCATTCGACCTAATCAGGTAACTTTCTGCTAAAATAGTTATTAGTGCAAGATGTATTAGAGGGACTTAATGACGAGCAAAAAAGGGCGGTCCAAACAACTGAGGGACCGCTTTTAATTCAAGCTGGCGCCGGTTCAGGCAAGACCAAAACCTTGACGCACCGCATTGCATATATTTTGCAACAAGGCTTAGCCCAGCCTGCCGAAATTCTGGCCGTGACATTTACTAACAAAGCGGCACGCGAGATGAGAGAGCGCATTGCTCACCTTATCGGCGGCAATCCGTCCGATCGATTCTTCTTGCCTTTCATGGGCACGTTTCATAGTGTCTGCGTTAGAATTTTACGCCAAGACGGTGAGCAAGTAGGTATTGCCAGAAACTTCGTTATCTACGATGAGCCTGATCGGACTAGTACCATCAAACAGGCCAGTAAACAACTACAAATAAACGATAAGGATTTTCCGGCAAATGTTCTTAGTCATATTATTTCCAGTGCTAAAAACGAAATGATCGATCCGGCTGAATACGCTAGTCTTCCGGCCGGCTCACCAGCTCAACGAGTTGCCGCTCAAGTATACCCAGTTTACGAAAAGATCAAAAAAGAAGCTAACGCACTGGACTTCGACGACCTAATTGGCTACACCGCAAGAATGCTGATTGATTCCAATGAGATTCGCTCGAAGTGGCAAAATCAATTTAAGTACGTTTTAGTCGATGAGTACCAAGACACCAACGGTACGCAATATAAGCTACTAAAGCTACTACTAGGAAAACACCAAAACATCGCCGCCATAGGTGACGACTGGCAATCAATTTATATGTTTAGAGGCGCGGATTTTCGAAATATATTACGGTTCGAAAAAGACTATCCCAACACTACGATTATCAAACTGGAACAAAATTATCGCAGCACCAAACATATTTTGGACGCCGCTCATTCGATTATTACCAAGAACCAGCAGCGCAGCGATAAGAAGTTGTGGACGGCAGCTGCTGGCGGTAAGCCCGTTCAGGTTGTGGCTGTTGGCAGCTCGCGTCAAGAGGCTGAGACTATTGTCCGCCACGTCCAAGCAGCAGCCGGAACCGGCGCAAGAAACTACCGAGATTTTGCCATACTTTACCGCACTAACGCTCAAAGCCGTTCGCTAGAAGAAGTTTTGATACAGTACGGTGTGCCCTACCGCATCGTTGGAGGAGTGCGTTTTTATGACCGTAAAGAGATCAAAGATATTGTTGCCTACCTTAGGCTTATTTATCAGCCAAATGATCGTGCTAGTTTTGAGCGCATAGTTAATGTGCCTACCCGTGGAGTTGGGGCAACATCAATCGCTAAGTTTTATGAATGGGCGGCAAGTACCGGCATGAGTTTGAGTCAGGCGCTCGAGCATGTAAGCCAGTCAACAGTCACAGCAAAGGCACTTAACGGGCTAGTAGAGTTAAACAATCTGATTACTCGCGCCAGAGAGAACATGGAAGAGATTTCAGCCTCAGAAACACTAAGGTTAGTGCTGCAGCGCACAGATTATCTTGACTATCTTGATGACGGCACGCCAGCTGGCGAGGCCCGCAAAGAGAATGTCAAGGAACTACTCAGTGTTACTCGCGAGTATTCTGAAGTTGGGTTGGCGGGGTTTTTGGAAGAAGTAGCGCTGGTCAGCGACGTCGATAAAGCAGATTTTGATGCCGATGCGCTGACGCTCATGACACTTCACGCTGCCAAAGGCTTGGAATTTCCAGTGGTCTACATGGTTGGCATGGAGGAAACAATAATGCCGCATAGTCGTGCCATGTACGATGCCGGTGAGCTTGAGGAGGAAAGGCGGCTTTGCTACGTAGGTATGACCAGGGCGCGCGAAGAACTGTACTTGGTGCATGCTGCCTCAAGGCTACTTTATGGGGGATTACAGCATAATCCGCCATCGCGATTTCTGAGCGAAGTCAGCGGTGAGGAAGTCCGTAGTGCTGGTTTTGGTAATTCTTTTGACAGTGGTGCTAATGCTAACTGGACACAGAAGTTAGGCGGAAAGATCAGTCAAGAACCCCGTTATGCGCCAGAGTTGATGGAAGGAGACCGTGTTCGACATCAGCTTTTTGGCGAAGGTGTAGTTGTTGAGTTGGACGGAGACAATGCGGCAATCTATTTCAAAAATAAAGGCACCAAAACGCTCAACATTACTTTTGCACCACTAGAGAAGCTTTAGCCCGCAGTATCTATGGGCAACAAGCTCTATAGACTAGGCTATAATAAAACTACAAATGAAATTTTTGCACAACAAAAAATTTGATACTTTCAATTTTCGCCATCCATACTTGTTGCCGACGGTAATGGTATTTGGTTTTGTTATAGCGGTTCTGGGGGCTTTTGTGGCTTATGGAGGGGAAACAATCGGCGCCAAAGATACGCGAATTGTAAAAATAACTGCCGACAACTCAATCCGTGAAGTACCGACTCGTGCCAAAACCGTCGGCGAGCTTCTCAAAGCCTCGAGCATAGAGATCAAGCCAACCGACAAAGTCGTGCCAGGTATAGACACGCCAATTATCGAGGACAAACAAGAGATTGTGGTTTATCGTTCAAGGCCAGTTATAGTAATTGACGGAGCCAATCAGTATGACGTTGTCAGTGCCGAGCAAGACCCCAAAGCGGTCGCCGCAGCTGCCGGTTTAAGTTTGGGCGACAAAGATATCGCTGCCAGTCAGGCTTCAGACGAACCGCTTAGTAGTGGTTTGACCGCCGAAAAAATATCAGTTTTTAGAGCCATACCAGTAACGGCTATACTTTACGGTAAGATTTCGCAGTACAACACTCAGGCTAAAACAGTGGCCGAGTTTTTAAGAGAGAACCAAATTACTCTCAACGAAGGTGAGACGACTCAGCCAGAAGCAATCTATGCGGGGATTACGGCGGGTATGCTGATTTCTGTGAATAGTAAAAACACCAAGATAGTTTCATCTGTCAGACCAATCCCATTCTCTATCGAAACAAAAACAGACCCTAGTTTGTCCCCTGGCCAGTCAAAAGTTATTAGTGCCGGTGTGGCGGGAGAGCGCGCTGTGATATACCAAGTAAGTTACGATGGCGACAAAGAAGTCGGAAGAGTTGAGCTGAGCACGGTTACGACTAGGCCGCCGATCAATGAGGTGCGGGCCAAAGCTTCATTCCTACCTTCTACTCTTTCGGTCTCTGGCGATAAGCAGGCCTTAATGGCGGCGGCAGGTATTGCGCCAGAGTATTATGGCGCAGCTGACTATATCATAAGCCGTGAATCTGGCTGGCGCCCGGGCGCCGTGAATACCAGCAGTGGCGCCTATGGTCTGTGCCAAGCGCTGCCAGCCAGCAAAATGGCAACAGCCGGTGCGGATTATCTCACCAACCCCGTCACTCAGCTGATCTGGTGCACTGGCTATGCTAATGGACGATATGGTGGCTGGGGGGGAGCCTACCAAGCCTGGCTCGCCCAACACTGGTGGTAAGGGATATTTGCCGCGATCTTTTCTAATTAACAATAAAACTTCTAGCTCAGTCAAATATCTCTCACCCATATTACATAGCTCACTGCAAATTGATTCTGCCAAGCTAATTCTCTCGTAAACTGAAAAGGCCCCGGGTATTATAAAAATATGTTCAATACCACGCCGATTATTTAGAAGAAGGCTCTTGAAAGATAGCAGTGTTTAATGTAAATATATACTTAGTAAACAGGAGATCAGAATGAGCACTGTAGAAACATATTATGACCAGGGTATAAATCATGAGATATTGAGCGCCGTTAGTTCATCACCTGTTCAGGTAGGAGCAGCGATTAGGGCTGACAGAGAGATCGATATGTCACAGGTGGTCTTTGGGTATATTGGAGATCGTAAAGTGAACCAAACCCAGAAGGAAGAAGCTATACATGAGATTATGGGAGGATTGTTGATGCAAGGGCAAGCTAACTTTTATGCTATTGTTCGGTTTCCAAAACTACACAAAGCAATGGGTAGATTTGTTATTGGTAATCGACTTTATAAAACTCCAGCAAAAGTCGTACTCGAAGATTAGTTTTTAGTGAGTGCAAATAAAATCGCTTCTGAACCTAAAAAAGCTCTTGGGCAGCATTGGCTTAATGATGAGGTTGCTCTCAAGGCTATTGTTGATGCTGCCGAAGTCGTTTCTGAAGAGACAGTATTTGAAATTGGGCCGGGGCAGGGAGTTTTAACAGATGAGCTTTTGGCCCGGGGTGCCAAAGTTACTGCTCTTGAGTTCGACAACGAATTAGTCAAAAACTTGTTCCTAAGATACGCTATAGCAGAAGATAGGAACACGGAAAATCGAGTTAAAATTTTAGAGGGGGACATCAGGACTTTTGATCTGAGGCAGTTACCCGCAGGCTATAAGATCGTGGCTAACATTCCTTATTATCTGACGAGTAATCTTGTTAGACTGCTCGGTGAGTCGAGCAATAAGCCTGAGCGGGCAGTGCTACTTGTGCAAAAGGAAGTAGCTGAGCGGATTTGTGCCAAACCGGGTCAAATGAGCATGTTAAGCGTGGTAGCGCAGTGGTATTTTGAATGCTCGCTGGGTGTAGTAGTTCCTGCTAAATCGTTCACCCCACCACCAAAAGTTGATAGTCAAGTTGTGATCATGAAGACTAAGATAGCGGCCAGTAATGTTGATGAAAAAAGTTTTTTTCGGTTGGTCAAAGCCGGTTTTTCAGAAAGGCGCAAAACTCTTTTGAATTCACTGAGTGGCGGACTGGGTCTAGGCAAAAACCAAGTCGAAATTATTCTGAAACAAGCCAAAATCGAACCAAGTCAGCGCGCACAAACCCTGTCGATCGAAGATTGGCTGAATCTTTATCGAGCCTTCTCTTCTTAGATACTACCTAGCCGGGTTGCTTTATACCGAGGGGGGGTTAATATCAAAAAATGTCAACATAAAAACCTTTGGTCGTGGTTTTTATGTTGACATCGGTATTAATCACAGGAGTGGAGGGATCGGCGCTAAGTTAATCCTGGCGCATAAGTTATAATTGGTTGAAGGAGAAAAAGTTGAAGAACAAACTACAGAAAAAAGCACCTAGTCCTTTGACTGCTGTCTTTACGACGATTTTTATAGACCTGCTCGGAGTCGGAATTTTGATACCAGTCATGCCGCTACTGGTAACGCCTGGGGAATACCGGATCACACCAGATTACTGGAGTATTAAGGGTGGGTTTATACTGCTCGGCTGGCTTACTGCTGCTTACCCGATTGCACAGTTTTTGGCCGCACCGATTCTTGGACAACTATCTGACCGTCATGGTCGAAAGCGAGTTCTGGCTTACTCAATCTTTGGAACGGCGGTCGGCTACGCGATATTCGCTTACGGTATTTTATCTAAAAATATAGGCTTGCTTTTCTTGGGTAGAATAATTGATGGTCTTACCGGCGGTAATATTTCGGTTGCACAAGCTGCGGTGAGCGATGTCTCTACACCCGCTAACCGCGCCAAAAACTTTGGCCGAGTTGGGATGGCCTTTGGACTTGGTTTTGTGATTGGACCATACATCGGCGGCAAACTAGCCGACCCAAGCGTTGTAAGCTGGTTTCATACTTCTACGCCGTTTTGGTTTGCGATGTTTTTGAGTCTGGCCAACACGCTTTTCGTGCTATTTAAGTTTCCTGAGACTCACAGCAAGCCTTCGGGCGAGCCGATGGATTGGGCTCGTTCTATTACCAATGTTCGTCATGCTGTGACCATGCCAGGTGTACGTGCTGTAATGCCGACAGTTTTCCTTTTTACTGGCGGTTTTACGTTCTTCACGACTTTCTTTGGAGTGATTTTGCGTCAAAAGTTTGGTTTCTCGCAAGGAAACATCGGCGACTACTTTGCCTATGTCGGAATTTGTATTGCTGCCGCTCAAGGATTGGTAGTGGCTGTGGTATCCAAAAAGCTGAAGGATTATCAGGTACTAAGATTTGCTGTCGCCGGAACGGCTGTGGCCTTGGCGCTTTACGCCTGGGTGTCGAACTATCACTGGCTGTTTGCTGTAGCGCCGCTGATGGCAATTTTTAACGGATTGTCTTTTGCTAATATGCCAACGATTGTTAGCCGAGTCGCTCCAGATGGCAACAGGGGGGAAGCACTTGGCATATCGTCGAGCGTGCAGGCACTGGCTCAAGGAATTTTGGCGGCTATGTCGGGCTATATTGCTTCTATTAGCCAGTCAAAAGTCGTATTAACTGGCGCGGCAGTTGTGCTGCTTGGACAAATCGCTTTTTGGGTATTTTTTGACCCCCAAAGACATCGTAAAACCGAGCACGATCATCCTGAATTCGCTGGTTCACACTAATCACTAGCGAGTCTGACGACTAAATACTAGACCGTCTGGACTAAATGCCTCTTTTAGGGTCGGCGCAAAACCTCTTAGAGCTACTCCCGCGACTTGCGCAAAAGTTATTACTTTTAAGCCGGTTTCGTGAATTAATCCGTGTACAGGTACTCCGTCAGGACTTTTGTAGGCTTCGTGGGGCATTTTTGTGTTCCTTTATATAATAATTTTGTAATACTCCTTATGTTTATGCTTGTCAAGTGCACATCGCCTGAGGCATACTGTGTTCATAAACAATCGGAGGGTTAAAAAGCGTGGAACAGGATAAAAAAACGAAACTAAGTATTTCGCTCGATTATAAATGGCTAAGTTTGTTTTTGGCTGCTGTTATTGCTGCTATGCTAATCGTCTGGAAACCTTGGCAATCAAAGGCTGACAGCGGCAGTCGGACGATAGATGTAACTGGCCAGGCTACAGTTAAATCTCAGCCAGATCAGTTCGTGTTTTATCCATACTACGAGTTCCAAAATACCAATAAAGATGCAGCACTCGCTCAGTTGAAAGCAAAAAGCACCGAGCTTGTGGCAAAACTCAAAGAGTTGGGTGTTGAGGACAAAGATATCAAGACTAACAGTGATGGCTATGACAGATACTACTTTGCGCCAGATTCAAGCAACACGCCAACTTACACCTTGCGGCTAGAAATTACAAACAACGACAAAGATAAAACTCAAAAAGTTCAAGACTATTTGGTCAGTACGTCTCCAAAAGGTGCTGTTTCGCCACAAGCTGGTTTCAGTGAAGCAAAGCGTAAAGAACTTGAGAGCCAAGCTCGCGACGAGGCTACCAAAGATGCTCGCAAAAAAGCCGATCAATCTGCCAAAAATCTTGGGTTTAGTGTAGGTAAGGTTAAGTCGGTTAGCGATGGGGCTGGTTTTGGCGGTGTTATGCCAATGTACGCCGAAGATAGTATCAAGGCTGTTGCTCCAGTAGCAGACTCAACTCTGCCCGTTCAGTCAGGTCAGAATGAAGTCAGCTATAGCGTCTCAGTAACTTACTTTTTGAAGTAGTATCGTTAGGGGCGGTAGCCCTCCACTCCGGCAATGAAAAAAGCCCGATCAAAAGATCAGGCATTTTTCATGGAGGAGCTGGCGGGTACCGCCCCCGCGTCCGTCTGTTAACTTATTGGATGACTACAAGCTTAGTTTGTTTAATTTTCTTTCCTTAAGTTAACTCTTAACAAACAAAATGTTAGCTAAAGGGCAACTTGATAATCTTAGCTTTACTCCTCAAATAGTGGAGCAAAGAGCGTTCAGAAAATTTGGCGCTAATAATTCTCTATCTGACGTCGAAAATATAGCGGCTGTCTAAATAATTAGGCAGCTTGTGCAGCGAACTGGCGAGCATTAAGTATGCTGTCAATTGCGCTAGCTAACTTAGATTTTGCATCTAGTTTTTTGATCCGGCTAAGGTGCAGATCAGCCCCGCTTGCCATTCCAACTTATTAAACTAACGTCGAGCTTAAATTCAGCCCCTAGTCGTATGCTGCGCACTATCAATCGTCAAGAGCTTTGATATTGTACCCTTGCACACTCCTCTCAAGTTTACGAAATATCGCAAAAAATGAGAATAGTTTTATTATAGCACAAAGCTTGAGCAATTTCAAAAATAGAAAGTTTCTGGTACTTTAGAGGAATGAATTACCCAGAGCAGTTTAGTCAGTTACGAGAGCTTTTGGCACGATTTCCAGACAATCCAGCCGATGATTGCGTCGAAACCTTTAATCAGATATCTGCTAACCTCTGGCCCTATCTATCTCAAACATTCGCGTTAAAAATCGGTAGAGCTGTGCTAAATCTGCCCTCGACTTACCGCGACGGGGAAGGCTATAAGCTGCCAAGAGACCGAGTCAATACCACTGATATTTTAATTGTTGGTGACACTAAAACTAAAGTAGAGATAGAATCATTTGGAGCGGCCTTAATTGGTCCGATTGTTGTAGTAGAAAGATATTTCAATATTCCGATTAAATCAACTAAATATGATAATATAACCGGTCTCTGGCCAGTTAATAGACAGCTCAAACAGAGGCCATCATTGTGGTGGATTGCAGGTGGTGGATATAATACTTAGCATGAGTACAACCTCCGAAAAATGTCAGCAGAAACTGAGCTTTGACAGCAAGAAAGCGGCTATGACAGCTGCTACAGTTGCGAGCTTCCAGCATCATAGAGGAGAAAAAACCAAGCTGAAAGCCTACCAATGCAAGTCTTGCCAACTATGGCACTTAGCTACTAAATGGTTGGCCTAATATTTTGTTGTGAGTTTGTATGCGGCGTATTTTAGGTCGGAGCCAGAGCTAAAACTCGCTCCATTGTATAGTACTGCTCCTGACTTGCCGCTAGATATATTGTAAGCAACAGCCGCTCTGACGCCTGTTATTGTACCAGTGTGACCCCAACCGCCAGGCATTTTCATTAACCCTAATCCATAAGCAGAGTTAGCAGTTGAACCCTTCATCGCCTGAGATGATAATGTTGGGCTAAGTAACTTCTTAAATGCGATGGGTAGTATAGATGCAGCATGTGGTGTTAAGAACCAAGCACCGGCTGGACCGAGAGCTTTATTTTTCCATGCCGCATAGCCATAGTACTTAAAATCCTGGGTAGTTAAAGCTTGCTCCGAATTAAGCATATACTCAGCAGAGCCGAGTCCAAGAGGCTGAAAAACCTTTTCGCTAGCCGCTTGTAGGTATGGTTTTTCAGCTTTTTGATCGATGAGTAAGCCTAGTATGGTGTAGTTAGTGTTTGAGTACTGATAGGCGCGGCCTGGAGTGCTCTGTAGGCTAATGCTGGTTGCATTCTTAGCAATATTTCGCCAGTCGTAGTTATACTTTGCAGCCGTTGTTTGGCTGAAATACCAGTTCTTTGAAACCTGAATACCGCTGGTATGATTCAGTAGCTGCCTTACTGTAATTTTGTTCCATCTAGTGTCGCTGGGTTTTTTCATTGTGCCGGCCGCCAGTTGGCCGATAAAAGGCGAGTCGAGACTAATTTTGCCCTCGTCTACTAAACTTAGAACTGTAAGCGAGGTTATCATTTTTGACACGCTAGCAACGCCATAGCGCGTATTCGGCGAACTATTGAGGCAGGTTGATGATAAATCTGCTGCTTTTGTTGCGCCACTAAACTTAGAAACATTTACGCCGCTTGCAGTCATGTAACACGAGCTAAGAGCCAAAACGGGGCTGGCAGCTATATTTATCAAAACCGATAACGTGACAATAAGTGTGGAAACGACACCAAAAAACTTCTTCATAAACACAAGTATAACAGAAAAACCTAGAATTGCAAAATAATTGTTTAACAATGTGCGGTCTGGAGGGATAATGTGCTAAAATATAGTTAAACCAAATGGCTCTTTAGCTCAGTTGGTAGAGTGAGAAAGTCCAGTGGATCCGCCAGCTGGCGGATCGCAAGGCCGGAAACTAATTTTGAACTTGTTTAAAATTAGTTGAGGCGGGGTCGCAACTGATTTGCTTGCAAGTCAGATTGTAACGAGGCCTGAAATTCGGCCGTCACTAGCGCAGAGACTGCTTTGTTTGTTAAACTAAAGCAAACCAAATGGCTCTTTAGCTTTAGTTGTGAGGATTGCCTGTGGCAGTCTGTAAGAGAACTTTTCAGGATACAACTTGTTGTATGCATGAAAATTCTGTGGGCAGGCGAAGCTTGCCAGAGCAGAGGGCCTCTGCTAGCAAAGAACGTACCTTTACTGATAAAATTTAGTTACCCAAATGGCTCTTTAGCTCAGTTGGTAGAGCAGAGGCCTGAAGAGCCTTGTGTCCCCAGTTCAAGTCTGGGAGGAGCCACCAAAATTATCAACAGATACGAAAAGTTCTAGAAAATATATTTTCTAGAACTTTTTAGTTTTCAATCTGTTATTTTAGTTCGAGTTTGTTGGGGTTGTATACGCGTGACTAAGAAAGAACTTTGTGAAGAGATTTTACGGGCTGCTAAGAATAGCTATAAAGAACTAGCGGATATACTCATTAGAATGATAAAGCAGAGCTAGATGCCTTACGGCTAGTTAAGTAACTAAGTTACTCCTTTAATTCAGCTTTTAAGATTACATCTAACGATTGTAAGCTACTAAATTCATAAAAACTTAGGTATGCAATAGACAGTGAGCGTGCATCGGTTTTGCGCAAGCTAAACCCACGCCCAACAGATGCTAGTAGCAACGCATTTGCTAGCAAGCGCCCCGTCCTCTTGTTGCCATCTTCAAATGCTTGCAAGTACGGAATGAGTGAGAGCGCTAGTAAAGCCCTACCGTATGGTTGTGCTGCTTTACTAATTATGCCCAGTATCTTGTCTGCTTGTTCGCGTAATTGCTGTGGGCCAGATAGAAGCTTGTAGTTGCTTGCAGTAATACCCACTAGCTTCCTGCGCAGTCCTGATTCTATATCCAGGTTTTTACCTATAATTTTGTGTAGCTCTTCTAGAGTCGCAAAACTCACTGAACTTCTAAACAATTCTAGATTAGTCATAATAAATGCAATGGCATCTTTATGATTCAAAATCATTTGTGTTTCGAACTCTGTTCGGTTTTTTGCACGCACGCCTTCAGTAAGCAACAACTGCGTGTCCAAAAGTGTATACGTATTACCTTCGAGCGAAGAGGACTTCCAGGAAAGTTCAACTGTAAGATGCTCGAGTTCTTTTGCAGATATTTTAGTTTCAGATACGTTTACGCCATACGGGAACAATGCGTCTAGCTCACTGCCATTAAGTGAGTCCAGCCAGTCTATGAATTGAAATCTATATTGTGAATCGGGTCTTTGGTCATTGTCAAAAAGCTTAGCCGGCACGCTGGTCTGTAAAATGTTTTCATAGACACAGTTGTATTTTGGATTGTTATTGCTTCCTTGTTTTGTAACTAGACCAAGCTCAACAAGGCGCTGAAGAGCACGTTGAACTGAACGTACATCGGGCGCATTAGGCTGCGCTGCTATTTGACTCGCCTGCATAAGCCCGTTCAATACATGAATCAGTGCAAACGAAGTGCCTTTGTTTAGTTTCATACGACAATTTTAACACGTATTTCATTTTTATTTGCATTTTTGTCGCATGAGGGTCATCTATTTTTAGTGGTCTATATATTTCAATGCAGGAATACGTAGAGCCTTTCTAGTAATAGTGTAAGCACGAACCATGCTGGTATAAAATCTAGACGTATTAAATTATTCACAGAATACCTTGATCCCTTGTAATTATCCTCCCACGGACATTTTCCAAGTATCTTACGGAGGAAGAGTCCAAACTTGTACTCAAGTATGTAAAGAATTAAGGTATAAGCAACCCCTCTTATCAATAGATGAACAGCTTCGTAATAGTTTTCTGCAATAGCTAACAAGGGATATGCCAAGCCATAGATAGGTATCATCCATATATAGCTGTAACCTTTTAGGCTATTATCTTGAGACTTTCTAAATCTAGCTATTGCGGTAAAAACTACCTCTACGGTGACGCCAACACTAGCAAATATTACAAAGTAGACTATATCCTCCATCATAGGATGACTATACATGAGTATCGACTATTGATCACGAGTTTCTTACTGCACGGCATGAACCGCAGATGCAGTTTGAGGATTTATAGGTAAGAATGATGCGAGTTTATCTGAATCAAGGACTATTGCATCTACCTTTAGTTGTTCTAAACGATTGTTTAGCTCAATAAGGTCAAAGAAAATGTAGTGCCAGTTGCCCCTGTTAGAGTCCACCAGATAAGAACGTCAGCGATATTGTTGGCGTTTTTGTTTTTTTGGGACACAAGGTGAGCCTTGCGCTCGAGTAAGTATTCAAACATCCATATCAAACAATTAAGCTTTTTGCTATGCTTAAGCCATATGGCAAGCAATATGAGTGTAGAACAGCAGTTGCTAGATAAATATTCTGGGGATATTGCTCAAATTACAGAAGTTCTAAGAAAACTCCAACACGAGATTCGTGACAGAAAAACAAAACGTGAGTACGGCGATGTAGTGGTTAATGTTCAGGGGGTCAACAAGGTTTACAAAGTCGGACGCGACAAAGTAGAGGCGTTAAAAAATGTTTCCCTAGAAGTGATGCAGGGTGAATTCTTAGCTCTAACCGGTACTAGCGGCTCTGGAAAGAGTACGTTGCTGCAGCTAATTGGCGGTCTGGATAAAGCCACTAGCGGTATTTTAACGGTTAATGGTGACGATATATCTAAACTCAAAGACCGTAAATTGGCCGAGTTTAGAGGTCGAACAATCGGATTTGTTTTTCAGTTCTTCTATTTGCAGCCGTTTTTGAATCTTGGACGCAACTTAGAAGTTCCGGGCATTTTTGCGCGCACTAAGCCTCGTTTGCGACAGGCAAAGGCGATGGAACTGGCGGAGAAAGTTGACCTTTCAGATCGAATCAAGCACTTACCAAATGAGCTGTCTGGTGGACAAATGCAGCGCGCTGCGATTGCTAGAGCCTTACTTAATAATCCCAAAATAATCTTAGCCGATGAGCCAACGGGCAATCTTGATCGCAAAAACGCTTTTGCCATCATGGATCTTCTCTCGAGCGTTAGAGATACTTTCGGAACGACAGTTATTGTAGTAACGCACGATGCCGAACTAGCAGCTAGAGCTGATAGAGAAGTAAAACTGCAGGATGGAGAAATTGTATGATTCGAGTAGCAGACTCTTTCTTGCTTGCCAGAACAAAACTAAACAGCAGAAAAATCCGGCTGATTATAACAATAATTGTTGCAGGACTACTCTTTGTCGGCTTGTTTTTGGCTTCTTTGATTTTCAATGGAGCGATGAAAAGTGTCGAAAAGTTTGGTGAAGATGGCTTCGGCAAAAGGTATATCACAAGAATCGATTCAAGCCCTTTTGGGGATGATTTTACGCTTCTAAGTGACTCAGACCTACTGGCAGACGCCAAACAAGCCGACAAAAATCTAGTAGAAGCTAAGACCGCTGAAGCAAGACGGTTAGGGATAGATTACGATCCTAAGACAGAAGTACTTTCTGTTAACGATCAAGCGATCGGCCCGATCGGTAAGCCAATGGTTCAAGAAACTCCTCAGAGTTCTCCGCTGATCAAAGCCAAAAGAGCCGAAGCTTCAAAAGCTTTTTTCGAGGCAACTGATGAAGTCGAAAAATCATATAAGACAGTCGGGTCGTACTGGATTGTTTCGCTTACAGGTATGAATTATGGGGCACCTTCACAGAACTTAGACTCAACTTCGATGTCCATAATCAGTGGCGGTAAGGAAGATTCAGAGGCGACTGGCAGCAGTATGATACAACCACCCTCAGGACTTAAAAGCTTTAGTCAGGGACTCAACGCCGCAAGTAGCGGTTTGCTAAGCGCTTTCTTGCTGCCGAATCAGGCTCTTAGCTCAGGGCCTGGTGAGCCGATAGCTGTAATTGCTCCGTTTTCTGCCGCAGAAGAAGCTTTGGGATTAGCTAAGCTACCACAGTCGAGTACAACATCCGCGAGACTAGAACGACTTAAAGAGGTTCGGACAAAAGCTGCAGGCATAACTTTCCAGGTTTGTCTAAGGAACTCGACTTCATTGTCCAGACAATCCGAAGCGCAGTCGGTAGCAGAGCAGCTTGAGAGAAACAAGAATAACAAAGAATACATTAAGCCAGAACTAATTTACGCTAAGAGCGACAAACCTTGCGAGGATGTTGTTGTTAGTAGAGACGTTCGCAGCGCTGACAGCAAAGCAATCGATCTAAAAAAGGAGCAGTTTGACGCGAAGTTTGGCAAGCAGCTTGCTAAACAGCGGATTGCAAGCTTCAAGATTGTGGGTATTGCGCCCGACCCACCAGATTTTTCTGGAGCTTTTTCGGTGTCTAGTCTTATATCGTCATTACTAGTCTCGAATCTCGGCAGTGGCTGGTTTATGCCTTTGGAATCCAAAGATAAGATTCCGGAGTACTCTGAGATTTTTGATCAAATAGGTAAGGTCAACCAATTTTCAGTAAATAAGCTGTTTGAGTTTGCTTCAGCCGATGAGGCCAGGCGTTTTAGTAAAGAAAAAAGCTGCGATCTAGGCACTATATTTGGTGATCCAGCTCAGGCCATAAATGGTTGTAAGGAACGGGGGACACCATTTTTTCTTAGCGGATTTGGCAGTAACAGTGTTGCGCTAGAAAGCGCCAAGAAATCATTCTCGGTTGGGTTTATTAGGGTGGCTTTGGTCGTTGCAGCAATATCTGTGATTATTACTATGGGGACGATAGGCAAAGTAATTGCCGATAGTCGGCGTGAAACGGCCGTGTTCCGCGCGATAGGTGCTAAGCGTTTAGATATTGCGCAGGTATATATGACCTATGCGCTAATGCTTGGAATAATTGTGGTTGTTTTTGCAGCAGGTGTGGCATGGCTTTTGGCGTCTTTGGCACAATCTAGGTATGCCAGTTCGATCACAATTGATGCTCTGACTGCTTTTAATTCGACTAATTTGTCGAGAAAATTTGAACTAGTTGGCATAGACTTTATGCAGCTCGCTAGCATATCCGTTTTGGTTTTGGCAGGGGCGCTTTTGAGCGCTGTTGGGCCGCTGGTCTCTAATCTCAAGCGCAACCCCATCAAAGACATGCGCGACGAGCGCTAAAGTTACTTCCTATTTGGCTTACAATACCGTCAGCATCGGGGCTTAATACATTTTAGCCCAACTAAGTAATTTTGTGATTGTCCGAGCCAGGTTTTTCATATATAATCTGTATCTGTTAGATATGGAATTAGGTTATTGTGCCCGACAAAAGAGGGGATTGTTTTGTCGGAAGGCCGCGAAAATTTTGTAACGTAATTGTAAACAAAAAGTCACGTCTTTTGTTTACATAACGGTAACTAAATTTTCGCGGGTTTAGCTCAGTTGTTTAGAGCGCTTCCTTGCCAAGGAAGAGGTCGAGAGTTAGAGTCTCTTAACCCGCACCAAGTTAAGGCCCCACCAAGCGTGGGGTTTTTACTTGGTTTGAATTAAGTTACTCTCAGATTCTCGACCTAGAGGTCGAGAGTGAGAAAGTCCAGTGGACTTTTGCAAGGAAACTTACTGATGAAAACTTGTTTTCAATCACGTAATTTCGGGCCCGCGGAACGTGGGAGAGTCTCTTAACCCGCACCAAATATCTGAATTATGAGCCGAAAGGCTCTTTTTCTTTGCCTCAACGATGGTTTTAGAGGGACCGTTTAGCACATAGGACAGCTTTTTATCCTTTAACTCAATGTTTGAAATCTCGTTATTTTGCAAAAATAGTATTTTAGTTATAAAATAAGATTTATGTCCATTTATGATTGGGAGAGGGAATCCTTTACTCCTCCTTATGATCAATATTTAGAGGTTAATGAACTTCAAGCCCCGATTCAAGCAGAGCGTCGCTTGTTAGGAGGTTTCCTTAGAGGGTCAATATTGCCGCTATCTGTTGTTGCGGCTTGCGCTGTTTCTTTTACTGCCGGTAAAAGCTGGGCAGAACCGGATACAAGCAGACGAGATGCGGCAGGGATCACTTCCGAACTAAAAGATCAGGCAAGATCGGTCGTAGAACTAGAAGGCTCTATTTCTTTCCTTGCACATAAACTTACTGGAGAGGATGTCGCTGTACGTTGCGAGAACATAGGCAGGAGTAGCCAATTCGCTGGATACAAGGTCAGTGGTATGTACACAAGAACTGTTGCAGGCAAAAGTCCCAAGATTACACTGACACCAGAAATTTGCCTCGGCATTATCTATAACACATCTATGCCGTACTCTGCGGACGATCCGACTAAGTGGGGGGATACGAATGCTATTCTATCCGTACGAGTTATTGCCCACGAAATTGCTCACGTTAGCGGGATCTCAGATGAGGGTGAAGCAAATTGCCGCGGTGCTGAGTATTTTCACGCTGTTGCACATGGGCTAGGTATCCGTGCGGCGATCGAGGTTGCCGATCCAAAGGAGCTGTATGCAAAAAGTGCTGCCCCTGCCATATATCATTCTGCTGGTTGCTAAACAAAACTATTAATGGGTTATAATAAGCTGTAATGGCGCCTTGGCCGAGAAGTTAGGCAGAGGTCTGCAAAACCTCGTAGGCGGGAGCGTTACCCGCAGGTGCCTCCAAAGCTCTTTAAAAAATAATAAATTTGACAATTCGGGCGAGTGGTGGAATGGTTTACACAGAGGACTTAAAATCCTTGCCGCTAAAACGGTTGTGGGTTCGAATCCCACCTCGCCCACCATTTCAGAGAAAAAATCCAAATCTGCGCCCAGACTTTTGCATTTTTGGATTTTTACCCCCGCCGAATTTCTTTTTTGGATTTGGAAAAAGTCCGGTCGGGCAGTTTGCTGCCGCATTGCGGCAAATGTGCGGGAGTAGTGTGCGACGTATCACTGATTAATATGATATTATTTGACCATGAAACTTGCCTCTACCAATCCAGCGGATAGTTACAAAATTATTGGTTATGTCGATGTATCTACACCAGAGGAAATAAAACAAAAGGTAGCCAGTGCTCAGAAAGTGAAGACCATATGGAAGGAGCTAGGCGTTACTGCTCGTATCGAACTTCTGCGCCCAATCCAAGCTGAATTTCGAGATCGTGCAACTGAGATCGCCGAGCTTATTAGCCTTGAAACAGGTAAGCCTATTGTCGAAGCACTGAGTGAAGCAGAACGCTATACTAATATTGAACTTGGCTGGTTCCTAGAAAACGGTTTGAAGGCTCTTGCTGGCGAAACTGTTTTCGAAGACGATGAGTCACGCCACTATATTGTCTACGAACCGCATGGCGTTGTCGCAGCAATCGCACCGTGGAACTTTCCTTTTGGCATGGCGATATGGGGCATTTTCCCTAATTTGATTGCCGGAAATACAGTTGTCTTTAAAATATCGGAAGAATGCCCATTAGTTGGTAAACTCATTGAACAGATTATCACCAGTCACAACTTGCCTGAAGGTGTGTTCGGCGAAGTGTACGGCGACGGCAAAGTCGGAAAGTTGCTTACAGAACAGGACATCGACCTTATATGGTTCACTGGTAGCACAGCCACAGGTAAGGCGCTGTACAAAACCGCAGCTAACAAATTCATAAAAGCTGTTCTTGAAATGGGTGGCTCGAGCCCTTGTGTTGTTTTTGATGATGTGGATATAGCTGAAGCAGCACCTATTATTTTTAGTGGGCGTTTCCAGCATAATGGCCAAGTGTGTAGCGCACTAAAACGCCTCATAGTGCACGAAGATATTGCTGATAAATTGTTATCCGAGCTAAAAATGCTTCTTGACCAACAGAAAATAGGTGATCCACTTAATCAAAGCTTTAATCGTGGTAGTTTAGTTGCTGAGCGGCAGGTGACACTCTTGCAAGAGCAATATAACGACGCACTTGTTAAAGGTGCCAAAATCGCTGCTCAAACTAAAGTACCCAAAGACCTCAAAGGCGCGTTTTTCCCGCCCACACTCCTTACTAACGTCACAAGAGATATGCGCGTCTGGAAAGAAGAAGTCTTTGGGCCAATATTTCCAATTGTTACTTTTGCAACAGAGGCAGAAAGCGTGGAATTAGCTAACGATACACTTTATGGTTTGACTGCACGCGTTATGTCAAAAGACATTGATCGGGCCAGGAGAGTTGCAGCAAAAATTGATGCTGGTACAGTAAGCCTAAACCTTGAATCACGGTTCCTACCAGCTGATCCATTCGGGGGTTATAAAAATTCTGGTATGGGACGCGAACGCGGTATTCATGGGTTACGAGAATTATGCCAAATTAAAGTTATGCAGGAAAACAAAAGTATGCAAGCCGGCGAAGGTTAAACGCGCACTACTTCCTCGCATTTGCCGCAAAGCGGCAGCGAACCGACCGCCCAGACTTTTTCCAAATCCAAAAAAATTCGGCGGGGGAAAGTTCAAAAAATATGCAATAGTCGGGGCGGTCGGGGCGTAGTGGGCGCAAGCCTGCACCCACTTGCGTTACTCACCATTTTTCCTCAAAATAGGTTCTAGCGGAGTTGTAGAACTTCACCAAATATGAAGCCAGCATAAGCTGGTTTTTTTGTTGATTAGAGTAAACTTGAGAGGAAAAATAAATATTTTGTTATACTAAAAACAGATGAAAAAAGCATACTACGTTACAACTTCTATACCATATGTGAATGGCGACCCTCACATTGGTTTTGGCATGGAGATTATCCAAGCTGATGTACTGGCACGCTATGCCAGGCAGCAGGGTAATGAGGTGCTATTCTCCACCGGAACAGATGAACACGGCACAAAAGTAGCCGAAAAGGCGATCGAGGAAAACAAAGACGTTGTTGAATTTGTACAAGAAAAGTCTGACAGTTTTAGAGAGCTATGCAAAGCGCTGAACATCAGCAATGATCGCTTTATTCGTACCACTGACAAAGGTCATGAGCAGCGCTCGCAGATTATCTGGCAGAATCTAAAAAAAGGCGACATTTACAAAGGTAAGTACGTAGGTTGGTATGATGTTCGACAGGAGGAATTTGTCACCGAGAGCCAGGCCGATCCAGAACGTATGAAGCCCGATCATCCTCAAGCCTACCGCAAACTCGAAGAAGAAAACTACTTCTTTAAGCTCAGTGCCTACACCGAAGAAGTTAAGCAAGCCATTAAAAGTGGTAAGTTTGAGATTATCCCTCAAAAACGCCGTAATGAGATTTTGGCAGTGCTAGAGAAAGGCTTAGAAGACATTAGTGTGTCTAGGCCAAAAGACAAGATAAGTTGGGGTGTGCCTGTGCCGGGTGATGACACCCAAGTAATGTACGTTTGGTTTGAGGCGCTGATGAACTACATCACGGTACTTGGTTACCCGGAATTCGATGATTTTAAGAGGTTCTGGCCAGCCAACGTGCAAGTAATCGGCAAAGATATTATTCGTTTTCATGCGGCGATTTGGCCTGCAATGCTACTGAGTCTTGGACTTAGTTTACCTAAAAAGCTTTATGTTCACGGATTCATAAATGTTGACGGCCAAAAAATGAGCAAAAGTATAGGCAATGTTATTGCACCAAAAGAGATCCTTGGTAAGTACGGCGTAGATACATACCGCTACTTTTTCCTACGCCACACTAGCAGTAGTGACGACGGTGATTTTACATGGGACAAGTTGGCTAAGGCTTACAACGGCGAACTGGCTAACGAACTTGGGAATGCTGTTAGCCGTGTGGCAAGCATGATAACGCGTTACCAAGCAGGCGTGATAGGCGACGTGCCAGAAAGCAAGCACGATCGTCGTGAGTATGACGCAGCAATGGAAAAATGCCAATTCGACATTGCGCTCTCGGAGGTTTGGGAGCAAGTTCGGGGTCTAAATCAGTTTATCGACGAAACCAAGCCCTGGGTGATAGCAAAGGAGCAAGATCCGGAGCATCTACAAGATGTACTGGCGCAGGCCGTCAGCGATCTGCTACAGGTAGCTGAGCTATTGGTACCGTTCATGCCAGACACAGCAAGCAAGATTGAGCATATTTTTGTTAAAGGCGTAGTGCGCATGCCGAAAGAGAATTTATTCCCAAGACTTGAAATCGGGTGAGTTGATAGTTGATAGAAGAGACAAGAAGCAAGAGACAAGAGATAAGACGCAAGAGTCATGAGCCAAGAGCCAAGAGCCAAGAGCCAAGAGCTAGGGACTAGGGTCTAGGGTCTAGGGTCTAGCAGGTATTACCCCGTACCCTGTACTGCGTACCCCGTACCTCCTAGGGACTAGGGTCCAGGGTCTAGGGACCAGTTTATAGTTTATAGTTAATACTTGATACTATCTTTGTTTAGAATTTAGTGCTTAGGATTTAGAATTTATGCTAACTACTTGCTACTTTCTACTAACTACTTTTAAATGTCAGGAGGGCGCTATAGATGGAATTATTTGATACGCATTGCCATGTTCATTTTGCGGATTATAAAATTGACGTCCAGCAGGTCAGTAAAAACTCGCTGGCCGCAGGCGTAAAATATCAGATGCTAGTGGGCTGTACCTTAGAGGACAGTATCGCAGCCTTTGATTATGCCAAAAAAACAGGCGATCTAAAAAGCTATATCAGTATTGGACTGCATCCACACGAAGGTTCAGTATATGCTGGCGATGAGCTGGCGTTGGCTGAATTTAGCGAGCTTGCTACGCGTCCCGAGGTGGTTGCAATTGGCGAAACGGGTTTAGATTATTACTATAACCACTCTGATCGAATAACTCAGGAGAAACTTTTTCGTTTTCAGCTTGATCTGGCCGCAAAGCATGATTTGCCGCTTATTTTTCATGTACGCAGCGCTTTTACTGAATTTTTTGAGATACTTGATACTTACCAAAATATCCGAGGCGTGGTACACTGTTTTAGCTCAGGTGAGGCAGAGCTTCACGAAATTCTTAAACGGGGTCTGTATGTTGGGCTAAATGGCATTATGACATTTACGCACGACCAGGGGCAGCTCGCAGCGGCCAAAAAAGTACCACTGGATCGGTTACTTCTTGAAACTGATTCGCCATACTTGACTCCTAAGCCCTTTCGTGGTACAATCTGTGAGCCCAAGCATGTGGCAGTAACGGCCGAGTTTTTAGCTTCATTAAGAGGAGAAAAACTCGAAGATTTAGTAGCTACTACCACGGCAAATGCAATAAAATTATTCAAACTATGAAACAACCCAAACTACCAAAAATACTCAGCCGAACCGAGAGTGATCCCGGGCTTGTTTATGAAGGCAGAAAAAATCGCGAAACTATTCTTAGGCATTCAGTATTCCTTTTGAAAAGAAGCGTTAATGGCATGTACGAAAAACGAGGACAATTTGGTAGTTTTGTAAAGGCCGGAGACAACCCGGTAGTAGAGCGCCAGGCCTCCAATGTAATCGATATTTCTACTCAACGTCAGCTCGGCGGCATAACTGCTCCCGCGGAGCCTGCAATTGGTCATGATGACTATTTGAGCGGACTTCAGGCAGCGGTCGAAGCTGCTGCCAACGAAAGCACCGCAGCCATTACTCCACTAGATAAAGCAGCTTAAGGACATTTGATGTTAAACCAGTTGTTCAAAGTTTCGAAGAACGATGACACCGTGTCAAAACGAGCGGCGATTCAACGCAGTTTGCTTCGAAAAGAGGCAGCCATTGGTGGTGAGCTTTTTGGCCCGGTTCCTGAAGGCGGCCGAAGAGAGTTTTTCTGTCTTGATGAGCATACTTGGATTTGGCATGAAGAATGGCTAGACCAGAGCGGTCAGCGCCGAATTCGTACGACTCGTTACGTTATACGCGAGGATTCGATAATCAAAAAACAGGATAACGGTGAGTATCATTTGGTGAGTTTGTCTGAGGCTGAGAACTTGCTTAAAGCTGCCGAAACCTATCAGCGCCGAGTATCAAAAGAAGTTTACGGAGTTTAGGCATTGGCGGTCTATCTGGATTATGCAGCCGCGACACCGGTCGATAAGACGGTGTTGGCAGCGATGATGCCTTATTACAGCGAAAAATTCTACAATCCGTCTGCTATTTATTTGGCGGCACGAGAATGTCGAATTGAACTAGAAGATTTCAGGGCTAGAACCGCAAAGGTAATCGGAGCCAGTCGTAATGAGATAGTTTTTTGTGCTGGTGCAAGCGAAGCCAACAATCTAGCATTAAATGGGGTGGTTGGAGCTTATGGAGGGAATGTTATAAGCTCGGCCATTGAGCATGATTCGGTTATAAAAAATCATAATTTATTACCTCGACAACAGCTGACTGTAGACAAGAAAGGTCGGCTAAATATCACTAACTTGAAGAGTAGGATAGATGACCAAGTTAGCCTAATTTCGGTTGCGCATATTAGTAATGAATTGGGAGTGGTACAGCCGCTTAACGCAGTTAGCGAGCTGGTCGCTGAAGTTCGTAAAGACCGTCAAAAAAGAGGTGTTAAGCTACCGCTTTTGCTTCACACAGACGCATCACAATCGCTGTATTTAGATGTGCATGTTAGCCGCTTAGGTGTTGATCTAATGACAATAAGCGGTGGTAAGATGTACGGGCCTAAGCAATCGGCGGCCCTGTATGTCCGTGCTGGCATTGTGCTAACGCCACAAATAGTTGGCGGTGGTCAGGAGTTTGGTTTGAGAGCTGGGACTGAATCATTGGCGCAGATATGTGGTTTTACTACGGCTTTGGAGTTAGCGAATAAACGGGCTCAATTGGAGAACAGACGACTTTCTGACCTGCGGGCGATATTCGTGAACAATCTTGAAAATCTAGGCGGGCAAGTTTTAGGTCATGAAAAATACCACACGCCTCATATTGTAAGTGTTCGTTTTTCGGGCTTCGACAACGAGCGGTTAGTAATGGAGTTGGATGAAGCTGGCGTACAAGTTGCAAGTGGATCTGCCTGCAAAGCATCTAGCGGAGAGAGCTCAACAGTTCTTAAAGCGATCGGACTATCCGAAAAAGAAGCCGGCGAAGTGCTGCGGTTCTCGTTTGGATTAATGACTACTGAAGAGCACATAAGCCAGGCAATCTTAGCTCTGACAAAGATTCTAAGAGACTGAATGCCTTTTAGCAAAGTTGTTAATAACAAAAAAGACGACATAAAAACTACGATCGTAGAAAAAATGTCGTCATTATATTTTGTAGGGGCTTGCAAAAAGACTTAAGGAGGGTATACTAGCATTGTAGGATTAAAAACAAAAAACAAAAAAATGAAATTTCTCAAAATGTCACACTTGATAACACGGAGGCGTATTAGTGCTTTGTTTGGTCTTTTTGCTCTGATTATTATTTCGTTAAGCCACCCTTTAAGCGCTCAATCTGTAACTCAAGGTTATACTTTTGATGGTGTAGCGCAGCGTGGGATGGTTGTATCTTTGAAACAAGACGACGCTAGTAAGATCGAGCTTTCTACCCTAGACAATGCTACGCAGGCACACGGAGTGATTGTTGATCCGAATGATTCGCCGGTGACTATCAGTAGCGAGAATCAAAAAGTCTTTGTTGCTACAGTCGGCCGTTACGATGTTTTAGTTAGCGACCAGAACGGACCGATTGCACCAGGTGATTACTTAACGCTTTCAGCAGTCGAAGGTATCGCAATGAAAGCCGACGAAAATCAATATGTAAGTGTCGGCAAAGCGCTGACGGCGTTTGATGGCAAAACTACGGTTGTAAGCACAGTAGATCTCAAGGATTCTTCTGGAGGCGTCCAAAAAGTTAGCATTGGGCGTGTTCAGTTAGACATTGGCATCGGCTCAAATCCGCTGGCCCGTCCCAAGCAATCCAATTTGCCTGAATATCTGCAAAAAATGGCCGATGGCATCGCCGACAAGCCAGTCAATTCAATCCGTATTTATCTGGGTCTTATATTGTTGGCTGTGTCAGGGACTATCGCTGGCAGCCTAATCTACGGCGGTGTTAGAAGTAGTTTAATTTCAATTGGTCGCAATCCTTTAAGCAAAAAATCCATCATTCGCGGCTTGATACAGGTTATCATTACTAGCATTATGATTTTGGTTGTGGGCATTTTTGGGGTATATTTATTAATAAAGCTTTAGCTATATTTTTAAATTTTTGGTGGGAGTAAAAAAAGTATGAGTCTCGGTGTTTTGGTGGGAGCACTTATGGCAATAGCGGCTGCCGTTGGCGGCTTTGTTTGGTACTATCTAAAAAATGACGACGTAAAGGCCGGGAGTACTGTTAAAGATGACTATGCATCACTAGCCCAAAAAGATGTAGAACATATCTTTAATGATCAGTTTCGTGAAGAGTTAAGAAATCGAGGACGCTTGCACTTTGAAAAGATAATTGGTGAAAACGCCATGTTCTTACAGCAAGATCTACGGCTTACAACCTCTCAGCTTAATGAATTTATGAAAACTGAGATTACGCGTACTCTCAAAGAAGAGTTTGCGCGCTATGAGGAGTCAATTAATGATGCGAAACAATTGGCAATCGACTCTATCCAAAAGACTCAAAAGACAATCGAAGAACAGCGTGAGGCATTAACTAAACAGATTGAAGTACAGTTGTCAGCCGAAAAAAGCCGACAACTGGCAAGATTCGAAAAACACATGGCCGATATCGTCAATCATTACGTCTTGCAGGCTATTGGCGATCAAATTGACCTAAACGACCAGCTTGACTTTATTCTCGGAAACCTCGAGGAAAACAAGCAAGCTCTAATTCAGGATATTACCGAGGGGGCGTAAGAGGCAGTGGAAAAAGTCGATTTCATACTACCCTTAAGCGTAGCGACACCAACTGATTTGGGACGGTTGTTACGTGAGGCTGAGTCTCTACACGATTTTCTAGAGCAAGCTGCAATCCGTAAGACAGGCGAACCGATGAAGATGCCTAAGACTAGCCGAATGCTAGACGAACTAATGCAGACCAACAAAATGAACGGATTACAAAGTACAGAACGCCAAAAACTGATTAAATGGCTAACCGCAATTAAGAAAAAAGCCCCAGTTGTACATATTAGTTTTGGCGCTGACCCTAGCCCAGTATTTCTACAAAAACTAGTAGCTTGGTTCCGCCAAAATATTCATCAATTCTTGATGATTCGGGTCGGTTTGCAGCCAAACATAGGTGCAGGTTGTATGATCAGGACCAACAATAAGGTTTTTGATATGAGCCTGAGGCAATATTTCAAGAAGCACTATCAGTACTTCGTCGATCATCTGCACGCTGTTATGGAAGATCCCAAGTCGAGCCAAGAGTCACCAGCCACCAGCCAACAGCTAACAGCCGACGGCCAACGGCCACCAGCCGACGGCCAACAGCCACCGGCCAGCAGTCACCTGCCAACAGCCGACGGCCAACAGCAACCGGTCGATAGTCAGCAGTCGTCGGTAAACAGTAAACAAGGTACTAAAAAGTGAGCGCTGGCCAACACTTTGACAAACTAGTAGCAGCCGGCAATCCGGTTGGTGAAGTTGTTGCAGTCGATAAGTTCTTGGTGCGGATTCATGGCCTGCAGCCGTGCCAGATTCACGCTCTCGTATTATTTGATGATGGCAGCAAGGGCTTTGTTCATCAGGTGCTAAAAGACGAGGTAATCGTGCTGCATCTTGGCGATCACAACCTAACAGTCGGGATGATCGCAGTAATCCAGCATCAAGAACTTGTCAGTAAAGTCGGCAAAGATTTTATCGGCAGAGTCATATCGGTCCAAGGCGAGCCATTAGATGGAAAAGGTCCGATTGCAGCTGATAGCGTTTGGCCTGTGTTCCGTACTGCGCCGCCATTGTACGCCAGGAAGCTGTTAGACACACAGCTAGAAAGCGGAGTGATTGCGATTGACTCATTGTTCCCGATTGTCCGTGGACAGCGTATGGCACTACTGGGTGACAGTAAGTCTGGCAAAAGTACTCTCGTAACTCAACTTACTATAAACCAACAAAACACTGATCAAGTGGTTGTGTTTGTGTTAATTGCCAAGAGACGTACCGATGTTGATACGCTATTGAGTCGCCTCAATGACAGCAAAGGCCTGGACAAGGCAGTGGTTATAGTCTCGACAATGTTTGAGAGTTTGATAGCCAGCTATATCGCTCCTTACGTAGGTGTGGCGATGGCCGAGTACCTTTGGCAGGAGCTGGGCCAGGATACGATCATTATTTATGACGATCTTACTAGTCATGCCCACGCATACCGAGAGGTGGCTCTCATGAGTGGCGTTAGCCCAGGTCGAGATAGCTATCCTGGAGACATGTTCTACGCCCATTCTAGCCTTTTGGAGCGCGCCGGGCGCCTTGACAGCAACGCTGCTCATCTAACTAGTATCCCGCTAGTCAACGCCGCAGGAGGCGACATTACAGCCTACCTGCCAACAAACATCATGTCTATTACTGATGGACAGTGGATTTTGGACATGGATATTTTCCGAAACGGGATTAGGCCGGCCCTAAACATTGGTCTGTCGGTGACTCGTGTTGGTGGAGTCGGTCATAATAAACGCCAAAAAGGTTTGGCTGCGCAAACGCTAAAGATACTAGCAGATTATCGTCAAGCCGAAGAGTTTTCTCACTTCGGAAGCGAACTTGCACTTGAGGCAAAGCATGCGCTTGAAGTTGGCAAAAATCTCTTTTCGGTAATGACACAGAGCCCGACAGATACCTATTCTTTTGTGGCGCAGGAACTGATGCTTGATATTGTGCTTAATCTAAAAACAGAGGAAAAACTCGATGTCTCGCAGCTAAAACTCAATGTGAAAGAATTCGCCGCCAAAATTACCAAAGACGAGGAATTTGAGAAAGTGCGCGATGAGCTGAAGGCTAAATGCATAGTGGAGCTAAAGAAATAATATGAGAATAAAGAGTATTGAGTATAGAGACAGCAAGAAGGTTGAATTTTCAATTTTCAATTCTCAATTCTCAATTTTCAACAACTTACGTCTATCTACCATCTACCATCTACCATCTGCTACTTTAACGTCGGAGGCGTCAAGATGAGGCGACCCAACGAAATCGAACGCGAGGAAAAAGCTATGGCTACCCTAACGGAGTTAACCAGTGTATTCGAGGGTATTGCTAGTATGCGCATCGCACAGGTCAAAAACCAGGTGCTACAAGCGACAGAGTTTTTCAATGAGCTATGGCATATTTATTCTCAGATCAGAGTCAGCAGTTACTTCGGTTTTGGTCGTTCACAGTCTGAGGAAAAAGTCATTGAGAAGGAACTGTTTATTATTATTACCGCTGAAGGCGGTTTCTCGGGTGATATTGACCAAAAACTTATCCAATTAATGCTCAAAAGCTATGATCCGGCCAAAAATGCTATCGTCGTAATTGGTCACCATGGCGCTCTACAGCTAAGTCAGCGCAATATTTCTTACGAAAAGTATTTCAAATTGCCAGAAAAAGATACCGACATTAACGTGGAAGAAATTATTGAAGAGGTAAAAAAGTATAAACAAACCAGTGTCTATTATCAGGAATACGTCTCGCTAATGGTGCAGGATGTGAAAAAAATTGAGCTTTCAAGCGCAGTCCAAAATCAGGGAAAACAAGCCAGTGAGGCCGAGGAATTTATCAGCGAGGAAAATTATATCTTTGAACCCAGTAGCTATGATGTAGTAGACCACCTCGAAAGCTCAATGATGAAAATCGCCATGAGCCAATTAATCCTAAATTCCAAGCTCGCACAGTACGCTTCTAGGTTTAGGGCTATGAGCGCCTCGCATACACGTGCCGAGGAGGGCAAGGCCGAGCTACATCTGTTATACAACCGCGCAAGGCGTGCTATAAAAGATGAGCGTCTCAAAGAGATTATCAATGGCATGAGAAAGAGCAGGGCTACCGTATGAGTACTGGTTATGTGGTGTCAATGAAAGATCTAGTAGTCAAGGTTCAGTTTGACGACAGTCCGCCATCTATTGGCGAGCTAATCGTCGTTGATAATGAGAAGAGGACCAAACTTCTAGTTGATCACTTAGAAACTGGTGGCATCGCTTTTTGTTTGAATGTACGAAGCGATCGTGCAATCCAGAAGGGAATGGCCGTTCTGACTACTGGCAAGGGGATAGAGATTCCAGTCGGGCAGCCAACTATTGGCCGTATTCTTGACGCACTTGGTGATCCTCTAGACGGCCAGCCGGCAGTTGTGGCCGAAGGATTGGTGTATAAAGACATCTTGGCGCTCCCGCCACGGACAACTGATTTTAGCGTTGCCAAGCCAGAGATTTTGGAGACCGGTATCAAAGTTATCGATTTCTTCACACCTTTTGTGAAAGGCCGCAAAATGGGAATTATCGGCGGTGCTGGTGTTGGTAAGACGGTTCTAACGATGGAGCTTATAAATAACATTGCCCGCAGCGGTTCTGGCCTGTCTTACTTTGCAGGAATTGGTGAGCGTATTCGTGAAGGCCATGAGCTTTGGGACACCTTAAGAGAGAATGATCTACTGAAAAACACTTGTATGTTCTTCGGTCAGATGAATGAGAATCCGGTTCAGCGTAGTTTGATTGGTGTTTCGGCTGTTGCTAGTGCCGAGTACTTCCGTGACAGTGAGCACAAGGATATTTTGTTCTTCGCGGACAATATCTATCGTTTCATCCAGGCACGAAACGAGCTTGCAACAATTCTTGATCAAGTTCCAAACGAAGGTGGTTACGAACCTACTATTTTTTCTGATATCAAGGTATTGCAAGACAGACTAAGCTCCAATGAGAATGGCTCTATCACATCTGTGCAGACTATTTACGTGCCAGCAGACGACCTTTCTGACCCAGCGGTGCAGCTGATTCAACATGAGTTAGACGGTACAATCGTGCTTAGCCGTAAAGTTGCCGAGCAAGGAATAAGACCAGCTGTTGACCTTGCAAAATCTAGCTCTAGTCTACTAACTCCCGATGTAGTCGGTGAACGTCACTACGTACTAAGCGTTCAGGTATTGGCCTTGCTACAAAAATACGAATCCCTCAAGAGCATTATCGCAATTATTGGTGAGAACGAGCTCTCGGCGGCTGATAGAGCCGATTATGCCAAGGCTAAGAAATTAATCGCTAACTTTACTCAAAATATGAATGTTATGGAAAAGCACAACGGCATTAAGGGTGATTATTTCACCCGTGAACAAACTCTACAGAGCATAGAAGAAATAATTGTTTAATTATGGGTGATCTAACGACAGACAAGCCAGCCAAGGACGTTTCCAGCGGTAAGCCGACCGATAAAACAGCCACTGATCTGCCAAAACAGAACATACCAGCTGGTAAAATGCATGTAAAAATTTATGCACCATTTAAAACATATTTTAATGGACTAGCGGAGAGCGTCAGTGCTGAAAATTTGACTGGACCTTTTGATATTCTGGCAGGTCACAAAAACTTTATGACACTACTTAGCCCATGTGAGATTATGATCCGAAACGACAAGAAGGAAAGCCGTATCAAAATAAACCAGGCAGTCATGCACGTAAAATCCAACGAGATAATTGTCTTTTTGGATGTTTAGTCAATTACGATAAAGTCGAATGAGAACGAACTAGGGCTTGGCGCATTAACGCAGGCGATAGAAAAACCAGTCGAAGTCCTAGAAACTACATACCAGCCGATATTGGCAGCACTTGATCCAACAGGAGTAATAATGACGTGCGGTATGCCGTTAAAAGCTTTGGCAAATGTGATTTGGGCTAACACACCGGCTGGGGAGCCGGTGCCAACGTTTACGCCTACTGTTCCAGCGGTATCGGTGCCGCTTATCGAGACAGTACCGCCGCTACCTAGCGCGGTTCCGCCGTTTACTCTTGGAGTGCTGCCGCCTGCATCTATGTGGTTGCTAATCTGTAGGTCGCCGCTTAAGTTTATTCTATCGATATTGATACTGGGCGCACTTATTGGGCCGGCAAAGTTGGCTGATCCAGATACAGTTAGGCCTTTTTGGACTATCAGCTGACCGTTGATTGTGCCATCTCCCGATAGCCCAAGCTGATTCATGGTTACATCATCAAGCGTAGACTTACCGGAAACACTAATGCCGGGCAAAGACAATGCGCCGCCAACTTTAATGATGCCAGCGACGTCAAGATCGCCGCGGATAAGGGTAGTGCCGTTAAAAACGGTGTTAGATTCGATCGTCAAAAGGGACTTAGGGTCGCCAACTTTGATTTCGTTGCTAGATAGTTCCTTGAGCTTTTCTGGAGTTAGGGTCTGCGTCTGAGTAGTTGGCTTTTGCTCGGCCTTTTTGCCTTGTAAGTAAGCGATAGCACTAATTACGGCTGCGACTATAACTATAAAAATAAACAGTACGAGGTATAGGTTTAAACTGCTGATAAAATTTCGGATTTTACCGTTGGAACTCTTCTTTGGCGCCTCGCCGCCAGCTTTTTGGGGCGCGGCCTGTCCTCCGGTTGCATCCTGAACTTCCGGTGTTGCATCGGGGCTAGTTTCGGTAGACGGCTCTGTGGCAGCTGGTGCTGGTTCTGAGGTCGTCGATGCAGTCTGGTCAGGGACCGGACTCGCTTGTGCTGGTGTTTCTGGTTTTTTTTCTTCCACCCTTGTTTCTCTCTATTTCAATCTAGCTATTATTATAAGACATATACGTTCAAAAACATAAACAGTTTGCCATATTTTAACTCAGTTGAGATAATTACATCGTAACGTCTTCTGACAAAACATAAACGTCACGGAGAAGAATGTCCAGATACGAATACCAAAGGAGTTATTACCATAAACGCTTAAAGGCCCGCAAGGTGAGGCTGGTAGCGATGGTATTTGCTATGGGTTTAGTTTTGTTTTTTGCTTTTCTAATCTATGATCGCTTCAAACAGAAACCGATTGAAGACAAAAAACCCGAAAGTACAACTAGCGTTTCTGCCAATGAAGGTGCCCAAGTAAGGCTTTTTACTACAGAATTTTTCCAATTTCAAGCAGATAACAAGTGGGTCGAAATCCCTGAGGCAAGCACCAAAAATAAGTTTGTTTTTAAGGCTAAAAATGGCCCGCTGGTTGAGCACCAACTAGCAGTCTATGTCAACGAAATTCCACCTCCGTCAGACTACTTCGGTACTCGGCTGGTAGCAGTAGATGTTCTGCCAGAAGGGCGGTTTACCAATATAGATAGTGTTTCAGAACATTGCAAAAAAGCTGCTCCTGCTGGGGCCAAAAATGAGCCGCTATTGCTAAAGTTTTTGGACGTGAAGATTAATTGCAACGTTGGCGGTACTAACTATAGGGTATTGGTCGGTGTTAGAAATGGGACCAACTCTATAGAGATGAAACGGCCAAATGGCGAGAATGCAACATATACTTTGGTTTATGACGACGTGACGGCTAACCCTTCCGGTAATCAGATCGGCTACATTTTGCCGACCTTTCAGACAAGGTAAAAAGGCTTATGGTATGATTTATTTGAGTAGAATACTATGCGAACAATAAAAAGTTTTTGGCCAAAAAAATCAGCTATGCTCGTTGCCGTGCTCCTTATGGCTAGTTTTTCTAATGCTTACGCCCAGTATTCATCTGGTAGTTATAAGGTTGAAGAGGCCACCTTTGGAACAGGAGGTGAGTTAGATACCAGCTCGGCTAGTTACCGAGCGCAGGGTGCTGCAGGAGTTTTGGGGGTAGGCGATGCCTCTAGCGCAAGCTACGACGCCACAGCCGGGCTAATAACCCCCAACCAAGAGTACTTAGAGTTAAATGTCGAAAATGTGACGATTAATCTGGGCGAACTTGACCCTACAACCACTAAGTTTGGGGCGGCTCAAGGAGGGGTGTGTAACTGCTCATTTTTTGTAAGAACCTATCTGTCAGATCAATATGTAGTAACAACTATGAGCGAGCCGCCAACTAGCGAAGCTGGGGTAATCCTGGCCGCCAAAACAACGCTCGGTATCCCTAGTTCAAGCGATGCAGTCGAGGAGTTCGGTATCAATCTCGTTGCCAATACAAGCCCTGGTTCGATGGGGGCAAACCCGGTTAACGTTCCTGACGGAACTTTTGCCGATGGGAAGGCAGAAACTGGCTACGATACGGTCAATCAATACAAGTACAACAAGGGCGACATTATCGCGCGTAGCGCTGCTACCTCAAGCAATCAAGCTACCGGCCAGACCAATTACACCATAAGCTACATTGTTAAAAGTAAAACTACCACTCCTGCTGGGCTTTACTCTATGTCACATGATATTGTGGCGACCGCACTTTATTAGGGACGAGTTTATTTAAGAGCCAAGATTAGGTTTGAGGTTATAGGTTAGAGGTTATAGTGATTAGAGCTACGGACTAGTAGTTAGTAGTTGGTAGTTAGTAGTTGGTAGTTAGTAGTTAGTAGTTAGCAAATATTACCCCGTACCCTGTACTGCGTACCCCGTACCTCCTAGGGCCTAGGGACGAGTTTATAGTTTATAGTTGATGGTTTATGGAAGAGCCGTGAGGCAAGAGACAAGACGCAAGAGTCATGAGCCAAGAGCTAGGGACTAGGAGCTAGGGTCTAGCGAATACTACCCCGTACCCCGTACTGCGTACCGTCTAGGGACTAGGGTCTAGTTTCGAATTTCGTCCTCACTCCTCACGACTCACTACAATCCTGTGGATAAGTGCTATAAAATATCAAAATTAGCTTGCAATGCCCAAAACGCTCGTGCTAGACTACAGCCGTTAGTTACAAAAACTAAAAAACAAAATAAAAAAAGGAGACCCCTTATGACAAGTACGAAAAACTTCGTACGTCGCAATACTTTTGCGGCCGTTGCGGCGATGTTTGTCTGTGCAGCAATGCTACCGGCACTGCTTTCACGCCGCGCCAATGCTGCTGTTCAGATGACTGAGCGGCAAATAAAACTATCAACATCTAAAGTAAGCGCAACAGATGTTACGCACACAGTAAGCTTCAAGGTCGCTACGACTGGAGCCGTGCAAGGTATCGTTGTTGATTATTGTACTAGCCCGCTAGTAGATACATCATGTACTGCTCCGACAGGTTTGGATACCAAAGCGCCTACAACCTTGGTTCTTGCTAACCAATCAGGTATTTCAGGCTTTTCGATCGTAACAGGCAGCTCTAGCTCCAACAAGGTAGTATTAACTAATGGTTCTGGCGGATCTATTTCAGCTGGAACAACAGTCAGCTTCGATCTTGGATCTAGTGGCGGTACAGACGGAGAAACCAACCCTTCAACTAATGGTAGTTTCTATGCTCGTATTGTAACTTATGCCACTGCGGCTGGTGCAACAGGTTACGTATCTAACGCCATCAATACCGGTGGTACGGCTGTTGACGCTGGCGGTGTAGCCATGAGCACAGCTAACCAACTTACCGTTAACGCTCGCGTTCAGGAAGTCTTGGTCTTCTGTGTTGGTACTGATGACGCTAACGCAGCTAACGATTGTTCAGACATTTCTGGTACGACCGTTGACCTTGGAGTAGTTCAAAGCGGCACGCCGAGTATTTCCCCTGTTGCAACAAGTAGCGGTGGTAACAATAAGAATGGTCTAGCCATGATACGTACAAACGCCGTCAACGGTGTAGTAGTGGATTACTTTGCAGAAGCCGTAACTGGCGATAGTGGTTCAACCCACATGGGTGCGCTGCGTGTATCTGGTTCAACCTGTACTGGCGACGGTACAATTGCTACTGGTAGCAAAACTGACCAATGTTTTAACAGCTCAGGAACAACTCAAGCAGTCTTTGGTACGAGTGACGAAGGTTTCGGTATGACCTCATCCAGTGTTGATACAACAAATGGTACTACTACTAACTTAGTGCGTGACACTGAGTATGATGGTGACGGCACTAACGGTGCTGGTAATGGTTGGGCATGGGCTCAAACTACTCCAGATCGTCTAGCCAGCTCCACAGCTTCAGGTGTTAAAGTTGTAGACGACGAAATGCTGATCTTGCGCTTTGCTGCTCAGGCAGCTGTAACGACTCCAACTGGTCAATACGGCGTAACAAGCACTTACGTAGCAACCTCTAGCTTCTAAAAGCTTAACGTTCGAACAAAAGCTCCGCGAATTAATGCGGAGCTTTTTATGTGTATGCGTTTAGCTAATAGGGGTATAGGACGAGTTTATAGTTTATAGTTGATAGTTGATAGAAGAGCCAAGATTAGGTTAGAGGTTATAGGAAGAGCCAAGATTAGGTTAGAGGTTTATGGAAGAGACAAGATTAGGTTAGAGGTTAGAGGTTATAGTGATTAGTAGGACTACGGACTAGTAGTTAGTAGGTAGTAGTTAGTAGGTAGCAAGTATTACGCCGTACCGCGTACCTCGTACCACGTACCGACTAGGGACTAAAGTCTAGGGAACAGGGTCTATTTTAGAATTTAGTGCTTTGGATTTAGGATTTTATACTTCATGCTTGCTACCAACTACCATCTACCAACTTACCTCATTACTGTGGATAAAGGGTTGCGCTTAAGCTTAAAACTTGCTATAAAGATAGAGCATAACCTAAAACAAAAACATTAATTAAATCAATATTCCAACTACTACAGTGTAGCGGTCGTGCGCTAGTGAGTAGTAGCTCGGAGTAGCGTTTAAAAGGAGCGCTTATGAATAAAACTAACGCCCTCAGTAAGAGGGTGCAACTGCTCGCTTTTGCGGGCCTGATGGTTGCTGCTGCAATTCTGCCGGCATTTGCAAAAATGCGCGTAGAAGCTTATGCACAGCCAAGTGAAAGGTCGATTAATATATCGACTTCAGAAGCGGGTGCGACTGACGTGACTTATACGGTTTCGTTCAAGCCTGCGACTACAATTACAGCACAAGGTATTGTGGTAGAAATTTGCGATAGTCCTTTAGTGGGAACAGTCTGTTCTTCGGCTGGTGGTTCAAGTGGCTTCGACAGTAACGAGGCGAACTTAGCAGTGACAGCTACAGGGCTAACTTTGGATGCGGCAACAGATACAAATACGATCGTACTCACGGGTAGTGCGAGCCTCACAGCGGGCACAGCGTACACAATAACTCTCGGAAATACCGGCGGTAACGATGGCGTAACAAACCCATCTGCTGCAGGTAGCTTCTATGGAAGGATCATCACTTACACTAGCAGTGCGACTGCCGTGGCATACGATTCTTCTACAACGGGTGCAAATAACCCTGGCGCTGCAACAGACGCTGGCGGTGTAGCCATGAGCACAGCTAACCAACTTACCGTTAACGCTCGCGTTCAGGAAGTATTGGTCTTCTGTGTTGGTACTGATGACGCAAACGCAGCTAATGACTGTTCAGATATAACTGGTAATACAGTAGATTTGGGAGTTGTTCAGGCGGGTGCTTTGAGCACTTCGCCAGTAGCTACAAGTCAGGGCGGCAACAACAAGAATGGTCTAGCCATGGTGCGTACAAACGCTGTAAATGGTGTGACTATAGACTACTTTGCTGAAGCAGTAACCGGCGACACAGGCTCAACCCACATGGGTGCGCTCCGTGTCTCTGGAGCAACTTGTACTGGCGACGGTACCTTTGCTACAGGTAGCAAAACCGACCAATGTTTTAACAGTATGGGGCTTACCCAAACTGCGATTACTGACGAAGGCTTTGGTATGACGCTTGACCCTGTTGACACCTCTAACGGTACGACAGCCAACCTAACTCGCGATACTCAATACGACGGTGTCGCAGGCGGATTTGCTTGGTCTGCAACCACAACCGATACTATTGCTAGCTCAACGGCATCTGGCGTAAAAGTTGTTGACGATGAGTTGATGACTTTGCGCTTTGCTGCACAAGCTGCTGTAACAACCCCAACCGGTCAATATGGTGTTACGAGCACCTATATTGCTACAGCATCTTACTAAAAGCTAACAATTGTTTTTGGGCACGATAAAGATAAACGTTTTAGGAAAATGCATTTAATACTACAATATAAGCAATGAGACATAGGTCTAGTAATGCGGTTGTGGTATTTGGGCGGGCAGGAATCTGTTTCCTGCTCGCTCTTTTAATTGTCAATTTTGGCCCGCGCGCCGACGCTGCTGATTTTCAGAACAGGTCGATAAGGTTGTCTTCGCCATCTGCGGGAGAGGCTTCTAATCACACCTTTAGCTTTACGAACCCGACCGTTTCGGTAGTTGGATCAATCGTATTACAATATTGCGCCAATAGTCCGCTTTTTATTGATCCTTGCGCCGCGCCAGCAGGGCTTGATGCGACAGCAGCTAGTTTGGCCAGCCAAACCGGCAATGTCGGATTCGTAAAGGACGCCTCGAGTACAGCCAGTCGTATCGTACTTTCCAGAGCGCCGGCCGGCAGCCTGAGCATCAATAGCAGCTATACCTTAAATAATGTGATCAACCCAACCCTTGCCGACCAAACATTCTTCGGACGCATAAGCATGCACGCAAGTAGTGACGGCAGCGGGCCAGCAATCGATCAAGGTGCGGTAGCATTTTCGACCAGTGGGTCGTTTAATATAGGCGCCTACGTCCCGCCTTTTCTGATCTTTTGTGTAGGTGTTACTGTGGCACCTGATTGTTCGTCTACCACAGGTAATTTAATAGATTTTGGCGTACTGGCACCTACTATAACGGCTTTGGCAACTACGCAGTTTGCTGGAGCAACAAACGATTTTACAGGCTACCAAGTTTTTGTAAACGGCCAAACTATGACATCAGGTAACAATGCTATTCCAGAGCTGACTATTCCAGGATCAAGCAGCCAGGGCGTTAGTCAGTTTGGGCTAAATCTGCGCTTAAACAACGCGCCAGTAGTTGGCAATAACCCATCCGGAAGCGGCACAGCAGTGGTTGATCCTAAATATAACACTTCTAATCTTTTTGCTTTTGGCGATGGCGATAAGGTCGTTAGTTCGCCCATCACAACTGATTTCAATGTCTTCACCCAAAGCTATTTAGTTAACGTCTCAGCCTTACAAAAGCCAGGCGTTTATGCGACAACTCTTTTATATACAGCTGTTGCTAGTTTTTGAGTAGTAAGTCCGCCTAAGTCGGACTAGGAACGAGGGGGGAGTTAGCGGTTAGTAGCAAGTAGTTAGTAGTAAGTAGCAAGCGTTAAATTCTAAATTCTAAAATAGACCCTGGACCCTGGACCCTAGTCCCTGGTCCCTAGCTCTTGGCTCTACTTGAACAGTACGCAGTAAGAGGTACGCGGTACGGGGTAATATTTGCTAACTACCAACTACCAACTACCAACTACCAACTACTAACTACTGGTCCATTGCCCTAATCACTCTAACCTATAACCTCTAACCTAATAGCAAGAAACAGTTGTGAATTTTATAATGCTGCTTGCGCTTTTTCTAACTCTCTATTATGCTAGTGGTAAGTATCATTTTAAAGTGAGGGAAAGAATGAAAAAAACAAAACAAATTATTGCAGCATTGTTCATGGCTTTTGGCTTGTTCATACAGCCAGCAATAGTACTAGCACAACAACAAGCACAAACAGGTAGTGGCTTGAGCATTTCGCCAACTAGGACCGATCTAGTGGTGGATGCTGGAACTTCTGCTGATTTAACAATATCAATCAAGAACGTAACTGGTGGCGGCGTTACAGCCAAAGCTTTTGTCAATGATTTCCAGAGCGACAACGTGTCTGGCGAGCCAAAGTTAATTGTTGATCCTAACCAACAAGTCGTAGGAAGTATCAAGAAGTTCTTGAATGGATTAAACGATGTGCCACTCGCTAAAGGCGAATCAAAAGATGTCAAAATGAGTGTTAATATTCCTGCTGATACGCCCCCAGGCGCTTACTATGGGGTTATACGCTTCCAAGCTGTTCCTGTCGATCAGGCAGCTCCTGGTGATGGCCAGGTGGCGTTGACAGCAAGTGTTGGTTCGATTGTTCTGATTGAAGTCCCAGGAAATATTACTGAGAAAATCCGCGTTAACAAAGTCGGTGCTTATGCTGGCAATGTCTCCCGCAGTATCATGACTGCAAAGCCTACAGAAGTTGGTATTGAGATCGAAAACCTCGGTAACGGCTTTGCTAAGCCATTCGGTCGTGTAGAAGTTAAGAACATGTTTGGTAAGCTAGTAAAAGCTTATGAGCTAAACAACTCTAACCCTCGTGGAGTGGTCTTGCCAGAGTCTAAACGCTTGTTCAAGGATTCTGTGGAGGGCGTTAATCTTCCTGGCCGCTACACAATATCGTCAAACATCTCATACGGTAGAGGCGGAGATATCATTAGTGCTACCAAGACATTCTGGTATCTGCCATTCTGGTTTGTGGCAATTTTGCTTGTAGTGCTGTTCGCGCTAATCTTCAGCGCATGGCTACTTTACCGACGCTATATCTCGCAGTCAGTAACAAAGCGTAAGAAATAGATACGGCTCGAGAGTCAAACAGCAACAGTTCCGCGATACGCGGGACTGTTGTTTTTATAGAGGTTTTCGTCTAAAGTAATTACTAATGAGCATAAGCATTAAAGGTGTCGTATTGTCTCTGTTGGTAGCGGTTTTTGTTCCTGCTTCTGTTTTTGCTGCTAGCGAGCAGGGTTCGGTTGGTTTGACCGGTACGATACCCGCCGACCCGCCAAAAGTTGGGGCTACAATTAGTACGCCGACCAGCGGCCAGACTTTTACGCAGATACCCGTGAAGGTCAATGGAATTTGCCCTAAAGATCTGCTGGTCAAGCTTTTCAAGAACAATGTCTTTGCTGGTAGTCAACAGTGTACAACGGGCAGCTTCTCGATCGAAATCGATCTTTTTAGTGGTGCAAACGAGTTAGTCGCAAGAGTTTATGATGATTTAGATCAGCAGGGCCCCGACTCAAATACAGTTAGCGTCACCTTTAACGACACCAAACCGCCGGGTGCCGGCTCGCGCGTTACTGTAACTACTAACTTTGCTAAGCGCGGTACAAACCCAGGCTCGCCGCTGACATGGCCGATTCTGATTAGTGGTGGAGCAGGTCCATACGCTGTCAGTGTAGACTGGGGTGATGGTAAAAAAGCCGATCTAATAAGTCGGTCTTTTCCTGGGGGGATGGATCTGACGCACGTTTATGACACGCCCGGTGTCTATAATGTAACAATTAAGGTCAGTGATAAAGATGGCACGACCGCCTTTTTACAGGTGGTTGGGGTGGCTAACGGTCCTTTGAGTCAGACTAACGACGGCACTGCTGGAGGCACCAACACAACTACTACAAAAACTAAGATTGTTATATGGCCACTTTTCTTTTTGATCCCTTTTGTTATTACAACTTTTTGGCTGGGCCGAAAGCATCAGCTGAAGGTTATCAAGTCCAAAATAGCCCGCGGCGAACGCCCTTTCTGATAAAACAGGCACCAGAAAGCACAAGCGAACAAGTAGCTTGTTCTTTCTGATTATTGGCTATCTTGCGTTTTTGTTCTTACGGTACTCACTGCACCGTACCTGGTGTACGGCTCGTTGCGTTCGGTAAGGCAAATACGCAACCTAGCTCAATCCTGATTCATCAGGGGTGGCTTACCCTCCGCCTTGTCCGAAACGAGTTCGAACTTCGGCCCTCCCGCCTAAAGTTCGCCTGACGGCTCGTTTAACCATGGCGCTTGGCGGTTCGCAGTCATAAAATCCGAACTAGCTCAATCCTAATAGCCTAGAAGTGAGAATGGACTTTATCACCAATTGCAGTTAGTAGTAGCTTGAACTTCGCCATCAAACAAACAGCTCTAAAATTTAGCGAGCCATTTGCATAACAAAGAGCCTAGATGTGGGTTCTTCAGGTATTAAAAGAGTTCGGGTGTTAATTGTAAATCATAACGAGATTTGCGTTGCAATATTATTAAAAAACTAGAAAAACTTCGTATTACTACAATAATTGTAAGATTTGATGCTACAATTTAGCCATGGATAATATGGGGCCAAAGCCAAGATTACATTTATTTGGATTTCTTGACGAAACAGGTTTATTGCACAACCCAATTGATAGGGTTTTCGGGCTTGGGTTTATTTGTACTCCAAACACTAAAGAGCTGCATAGAGCAATAATCACACTAAAGAACAAAAGGAGATTCCATAAGGAATTCAAGTTCTCTGATATTAGTAAGCAAAACCTGCCCATTTATGTGGAGTTGATTGATATATTTTTTGCCTGCACTAATGCTAGGTTTCATTCTTTGGTAATAGATAAGGCATCGCTATCTGTGACAGAGCTTAAGAAGTCACATCAAAAAGCATATAATAAGTTTGCTGCAGAGCTTATCTCTAATGCGATAGACAAAGGGAATTCACATCAGAGCGAGTATATAACTGTTCTGGCTGACGATGTTTCGACCAGAAAAGACGATAAGTTTGAAAAAACAGTTAGGGAAAGGATACGAAAAGATCACAGGCGTAATGCTTTATTCGGAATAGCGAGATTCGAGTCTCATGCCGTTTCTGAGATTCAGCTAGTAGACGTTCTTTTGGGCTTAGTGGCCTATAGTTTCAAAATTAAGTATGGGATTATTAATGGTTCTGGTGCAAAATTGCGTTTACTGAAACATTTGCAGCTAAGCCTTAAGGTAGATATCATGGCAAAAACACAAGTTATCCAGCTTAGAAAAGGGGACAGGTTTGAGGTTGTCGAAAAATGAAAAATAGATGGCGCTTTGGGTCCTACAATCAACAAGGATCAACCCACGCACTTCCATCTACAATTAGAGGTTACACTATTATATCAAAAAAGTCAATCAGAATGCGTGGTGCTAGCTAATGAAAAAGGTGTTCGTAGGGCTATCTGGTGGTGTTGATAGTTCCGTTGCGGCTTTGCTTTTAAAAGAGCAGGGCTACGACGTGGTCGGCGCGCATATGAAAAACTGGACTAAAAGTTTGCCGGGTTTTGCTTGTCCTTGGCGGGAGGATTATCAGGACGCCAAAAGAGTCGCCGTGCAGTTAGGTATACCATTTGAGTTATTTGATTTTGAGCAGCAGTACTTCGACAAGGTTGTGCAGTATATGCTCGATGAGTTTAAGCGAGGTGTTACACCAAACCCTGATGTCATGTGTAATCAAGAAATTAAGTTTAAGCTGTTTTTAGACATGGCGCTTGACCGTGACGCAGATTTTATAGCTACAGGACACTACGCAGCCATCAGCCATCAGCCTTCGGCCGTCAGTTTAAGTATGGCTAAGGACGCGAACAAAGATCAAACCTACTTTCTGTACCGCGTAACGGAAAAGGCGCTCAAAAAGACTCTTTTTCCGCTGGGAGATCTAACTAAGAAAGAGGTGCGAGGAATTGCCAAAAAGGCCGGGCTAGTTACGGCCGACAAAAAAGAATCTATGGGCATTTGTTTTGTCGGTAAAGTTGGCATCAAGGAGTTTTTGAGCCAATACATCGAAACTAAACCCGGTAAGATAAAAGACCAGAACGGTGTGGTTCTTGGTGAGCATGACGGCGCAATTTTTTACACAATTGGGCAACGTAACGGGCTCGGTGTTGGCGGCGGTTTGCCGTATTACGTTACGGGTAAGAATATGACTAAAAACGAAGTATACGTAACTAGCCAACTTGATGACCCTAAACTGTGGCTTAGTAAAGTTCGTCTAAATAGTATTCATCTCATCAACCATAAACTACCAACTATCAACCATAAACCCTTGCTCGTTCGGACACGCCATCGCGGCCCCCTTGTGCCTGCCAAGCTAGAAGGCAATAAGCTTATTTTCGATGAGCCGCAAAGAGCACTTACTCCAGGCCAATCTGCAGTTTTTTACAACGGTCAAATCTGCCTCGGCGGCGGAATAATTACTTAGAGACAAATCCATGCTAGAATAACAGATATGACAGCGCAGGAAATTAGAAACAAGTATTTAGATTTTTTTTCTAAACGTGGACATGCCCAAATTCCGCGTGCTTTGTTGGTACCATATAACGACCCAACTACTCTTTTTACTGGCTCCGGCATGCAGCCGCTAATTCAGTATTTGCTAGGCGAGCCTCATCCAGAAGGCACCAAATTAGTCGATAGCCAGACTTGTCTTAGGGCTCAGGACATAGATGAGGTTGGTGACAACCGCCACACAACTTTCTTTGAAATGCTTGGTAATTGGAGTTTGGGCGACTATTTTAAGGCCGAGCAGTTGCCTTGGTTTTTTGAATTTTTGACAGATGTGGTTGGCTTGGATCCGAACAAACTCTATGTCACGACTTTTATTGGTGATAAGGATAACGGGATCCCACGAGACACAGAAAGTGCTGAACTTTGGGCTGGATTGTTCAAGCAAAAAGGTATCGAGGCTAAAGCCGTCGAAATAGGCTCTGAAGCAGATGGCTACGCCAAAGGTATGCAAGGTGGCCGTATTTTTTATTATGACGCTAGCAAAAACTGGTGGTGCAGAGCTGGCAAAATTGGCGATATGCCGGCAGGTGAGCCCGGGGGGCCAGACAGCGAAGTTTTCTACGAATTTGACTTTGTAGAACATGATCCAAAATGGGGCCAAAACTGTCACCCAAACTGTGACTGTGGTCGCTACATGGAAATTGGTAACAGTGTTTTCATGGAGTATTTACGCACAGAGAAAGGCTTTGAAAAGCTACCGAAGCAAAATGTTGACTTCGGTGCTGGCCTGGAGCGTATCGCCGCTGCTGCGATAAACAGTCCAGACATGTTCAAGATCAGCGTCATCTGGCCAATAGTCGAGAAACTCGAAGCTATCAGCGGTGTGAAATATGATTTTACTCCCGGTGATTTGGGATACGAGAAGATGCCGGATTGCTGGCTAGATACTATGAAGTCGATGCGTGTGATCGCTGATCATTTGCGGGCAGCAACTTTCTTGGCTGTCGATGGAGTAAGCCCGAGCAACAAAGAGCAGGGTTATGTGATGCGCCGACTCTTGCGCCGTGCTATTCGCTTTGCATTTGATCTGGGTATTGAACAGAACTTCTTAGAACAGATCGTGCCAGTTATTGCCGATATTTACCATGCAGATTTCCCGGAAGTTGCCGCCAATCGCCAGCAAGTTATCGAAACGCTAGTCAAGGAAGAAAAAGTCTTCCGCCAGACTCTAAGAAAAGGCCTGAAAGAGTTTGAGAAAATATTCCAATCGAGTCAAGAGTCAGGAGTCATGAGTCAAGGAGAAGCTCTGTTTAGGCTTTATGACACCTATGGTTTTCCTATTGAATTAAGCGTTGAGGAAGCTTCTAAACGAGGCATTGAATTAGAATCAGATTGGCGTGAGCAATTTGACGGCAAAATGGCTGAGCAAAAAGCGCGTAGTCAGACAGCGAGCAAGGGAGTGTTCAAAGGTGGGCTTGGTGGCCAAACCATGCAGCACAAGAAATACCACACGGCAACTCATCTAATGTATCAAGCGCTGCGCGATGTGCTTGGCGACCATGTTATTCAGCGCGGCAGTAACATTACTGAAGAGCGACTGCGCTTTGACTTCAGTCATCCAGAAAAAGTTACACCGGAGCAAATCGCCAAAGTAGAAGAAATCGTAAATCGTGAGATCGCCAAAGACCTTAAAGTGTCTTGGGCAGAATATCCGACAGAAGAGGCCACTGGCTCTCTTGGCGCACTTGGTCAGTTTGGCGATCGCTACGGCGCAACCGTCAAAGTCTACACCATGAAAGATGCCAAATCGGACCCAACCGAGCGACCTTTCTCTTTTGAAATTTGCGGAGGTCCACATGTTGACCACACCCTGCAATTATTTGAAGACAATAAAAAATTCAAAATCCTCAAAGAAGAGGCTTCATCAGCTGGAGTTCGCAGAATCAAGGCCGTACTAGTATGAGCAGGGAGTGCCCAGTAGTTGGCCCAAACGTATACGAAACGCAAGCAGTTGCTAAAGTTATCTCAAAATTTGTTGGCAAGGCTTGGATTGTTGGTGCGCCTACTCACGTTTTAGAGGATGTCGCCCTAGAAGTATTTGAAGGCGACTTAGACGCTGCTTACCAAGAACGACAGGCCAGGTATATTGCGGCCCCCTAAGTAAGGCTGCTTAACCTGTTCGAAAAGCGATTTTCGTGCTAAAATAACGCATATGCTTTCTAAACTAAAAGGGGCTGCCAAATCGGCTGCCGCCAAAGCAAAAACCCTAAAACAACCGGCTATCCACTCTAGTGACAGGCATATTTTGGCGCTGGATATTGGCACAGAAAACGTCAAGGCGATTATTGGTAGAGTTTATGGCGAAGGTCAAATTGAGATAGTAGGAGTCGGCCGGGCTCACCAGAACCTAACAGACATGGCTGCTGGAGCAATTGCAGACATTGCTGCAGTTACTGCCAATTGCGACAAAGCCCTCAGTGATGCAGAAGCACAAGCGGGTTTGACAGCTGACAGTGTGGTCATAGGAATCGCTGGAGAGCTGGTTAAAGGTACAACCAACAGTGTAAAGATTAGTCGCAAAGATCCGCAAAAACCGCTAGATGTTGATGAGGTTGAGAAGATCATTTCGCTTGTACAAGACCGGGCCGAGACGGCTGCTAAAAAGCAGCTCAGCATCGAGCTTGGCGGAAAAAACGTCGAAGTACGTTTAGTGAACAGTGCTTTAGTCCGTATTACTATAGACGGCTATCCGATCACTAACCCCGTAGGTTTTCAGGGCCGGGAAGTCGAAGTACAGCTCTACACAGCTTTCGCGCCGATGATTCATATAGGTGCTCTGGAAAGGGTAGCAAGTGAATTAGATCTAAGTCTCATGGCGGTTGCGGCCGAGCCATTTGCTGTTGCGAGAGCAGTGGTTGGTGATGATCCAAACGCCAGTACAAATGCTATTCTGATGGATGTCGGCGGCGGCACTACAGATATTGCAGTTGTGCAAGAGGGCGGGGTTCAGGGTACAAAAATGTTTGGTATTGGTGGCCGAGCTTTTACCAAATCGATTGAACGTGACAGTGGCGTTACGTTTTTGCAGGCAGAAGCACTAAAAGTAGGTCTTAGTGAAGGCAGAGTGCCTGCTGCTAAACTAGCGAGTGTCGAAAAGCCGCTGAAGAAAACTTTAGAAGTATGGCGTAGCGGCGTTGAGTTAGCGCTTGACGAGTTCACAAACGTAGACCAGATGCCGTCACGGGTTCTGCTCTGCGGTGGAGGTTCGTCGCTGAGCATGCTGGTCAATGAGCTAAAAAACAGCGCGTGGTACAGAGATCTGCCTTTTGCACGTCAGCCCCAAGTTGATCTGATAATGCCAGAGGAAATCGATGGTTTTCGCGATGTTTCAAACAACCTAACTGACCATACATTTATTACAGCTATGGGGCTACTTAGAGTGGCTGTTGATACAATGGAACAGACAGGTGCTTCTCCGGCTGTGCAAACAATAAAAGACAAGTTTAATCGCTTATTGAAAGTATAATAATCATATGCAACCGAAAAAAGATACAATTTATCTCGAAGCCGAGGACGAAATAACAACCGTTATCGACAAGCTTCAGTCGGCTAAAAGCAATGTTGTGGCTCTGGTTTTACCAAAACAGGCTAGCGTTTTTCAGAGTGTGGTGAACATGAAACTTTTGATGAAGGCGGCGAAGAGGTCCAAGAAACAGCCAGTCCTGGTCACCTCCAATCAGTCGATTATCAAGTTAGCTGGCTTAAGCGGAGTTCCCATAGCAAAGTCGCTATCATCAAAGCCGGAGGTTCCGTCAAGCGACCAGCTAGACGGCGAGAGCGAAACGCCGGCTAAAATAGTTGAAGAGGCAGTTGTGGCCGATGCGGCCGGAAATGCAGCTGTCGCTGAAGTGGTCGCCGAACCCGACACGATTGAGCTCGACAACACCTCGCCTAAAGGGTTACCAATAACTGATAAAAAAATCGGCAAAAAAGTTATTAAAATCCCCGATTTCTCCTCATTCAGAACTAAAGTAGTTTTGTTTTGTATGCTGTTAGTACTAGCTATCGTTGGTTCAGTTTTTGCCTTTGTGATCTTGCCCAAAGCGACAATCATCGTAAAAACCGACACAAAATCTGTTTCAGCTGATTTGCAAATCTTAGCCAGCACTGCAGCGACAGAAATGGACCAAGCGAACAGCGTAGTGCCGGCAGAGTTAGCCGAGTCTGCAAAATCAGATAGTGAGGTTGCACCAGCAACTGGCACAAAAAACATTGGCGAAAAAGCCAGCGGCACCATGACGATTGTTAATTGCAACAAAGACGATGAATCAATCACAGCCCCAGCCGGAACCGTTTTTAGCGCTGGTGGCTTTAACTTTGTTACCACTGCCCCAGTTACTGTTGCTGCCAGCAACTTCACTGGTGGTGGGCTATGTAAACGCGACAAATCGGCTAGCGTGGAAGTTGCAGCCAGTGAGCCTGGCGATAACTATAACTTAACCGCGAGATCATATTCTACGACCAACAGTGATCTTTCGGGTAGTGGATCAGCCATGACAGGTGGAACGAATAATGTAGTAAAAGTAGTCACCGCCGCTGATATATCATCCGCCAAAGATCGACTAGTTGGCAGGTCAAAAAGTGCTGCACTAGATGAGATAAATTCTAAGCTAATCAGTTCGAACAAAAAGCCTTTGGAGCAAACTCTTGAAGAAGGAGAGCCGAAAGTTGAGGCTAGTGTTGCAGCCGATTCCCAGGCTGAAAGCGTTAAAGTTACGGTGACCACGGTTTATAAGATGCTCGGTGTTAAACAAGAGGATCTAAAAGCACTACTTGAAATGTCTATCAAGAAGGCTGCTGGCGAAAATCAGCAAAATATTCAAGATGATGGTCTGTCAGCTGCAAATTACTTATTAATAGAGAAAAAATCAGTTACCGAACAAAAAATTTCACTAAAAACAATTGCGACGGTAGGGCCGAAAGTCGACGAAGTAGAAATTGCAAAACTGTCTGCCGGCAAAAAACGTGGCGATATCGAGCAGCTTTTAAGAGCCAAGGAAGGTATTCGTGATGTGACGGTTGAATACAGCCCTTTCTGGGTTCTAACAACTCCAAAAAGCGCCTCAAAAATAAAAGTTGTGCTGGAGCAGACGCGCTAGTTTATGGATATTTTGGCGCTAGATTTTGGTAGCAAAAAAATTGGTCGAGCTAGGGCAAATTCTGTGGTGCGCATTCCAGAGCCTCTACCTATTTTTCAGAATCTCAATAATCAAAATCTGGACAAATTGTACGAGGAAATAATTGTGCAAAAACCTGCAAAGGTGTTAGTGGGGTTGCCTAGAAGCCTCGCTGGCCAAGAGACGGAGCAGTCAAAAATCATAAGGCAATTTACCAAACAACTAGCCGCCAAAATTCAGTGCCCAGTTGAGTTGGTTGACGAAACCTTGAGCACCCAGTCGGCCGCTAAGTGGAGCGTAAGGTATCCTGGTTCAGATGAAGATAGTCTGGCTGCTTGTGTTATTCTAGAACGTTATTTTGAGGAAGGCTCCGTAACCTAATGCATAGCATTATGACGAATAATCGCCGTCAACTTCTGCCTAGATTAATCGCTGGCATTCTCATACTAGTATTTTTATTACTTGGTTATATTGGCTTCACATATTATGGCAATTTAAGGCCGGTAAGCATGTCCGAAAAAGTTGTCATAGTAGAAATAGCACCTGGCTCCGATAATTCTAGCATCGCTGAAAAATTGCACTCTAACGGCTTGATAAGGGACAGCCGCGCCTTCTTATGGTACCTTAAACTTCATAAGGATACCCAGCCCAAAGCCGGGAGTTATAAGCTTAGCCCGAGCATGAGCGTCGAAGACATAGTAAAGTATCTTAACGAAGGTAAGGTTGCGACCGATCTATTCACTATTTTCCCTGCTCAGCGCATCGATCAGATCAAGGCTGCATTTATCGATGCTGGCTACCCTTCTGATCAAGTAGCCGCCGCTCTAGACCCTAAGCTTTATGCTAGCCATCCAGTCTTTACTGGTATCCCACTGCCATCAAATCTTGAGGGCTTCTTGTATCCCGAGAGCTTCTTTAGGTCGTCAGATGTTACGCCGCAAACCATCGTCAAACAATCGTTAGATGAAATGGCTAAAGCCCTAACACCAGAAATTCGTTCTGGGATCAATGCTCAAGGTATCACCATTTATCAAGGAATAATACTGGCTTCAATTATTCAGCAAGAGGTAAGCAACCCCGAGGACGAGGCCCAAGTTGCACAGGTATTCTATTTGAGGTTAAAAAAAGGCATGCCGCTTGGCAGCGACCCAACGGCTTTTTATGAATCCCGAGCGGCTGGACAGCCCGATTCCGTCTTCGCTAGCTCGCCATATAATACTAGGATTAATGCCGGGCTCCCGCCTACGCCAATTGGCAATGTCAATCTGGCCGCGCTAAAAGCCGTGGCGTACCCTGCACAAGGAGATTTTCTCTATTTTGTAGCCGACGATAACGGTGCCGACAAGGGCAAAACGTTTTTCTCTCGTACTTTAGCTGAACACGAAGCGTTGACACAGGAGCACTGCGTTATCCTCTGTAATTGATGAGATAATATAGCTTTTGGTTGGCATCGTTTGCTTGACATGCGCGCGTTATAACTGTTACTATATCTGTTACAACGATCTAGTGTTTACGATACTCAAAAAGAAGCGTAAACGGGGGACACTAGTGTTCCTTCTAGATTCGTTTGTGTTAAGAGAGATAAGCTAAATAAGATAATCAAGTGGTCGAAAACTTGAAAAAATAATAAGTAACAACTCTTAACGCTTGCACCGCCTGTGTTTGTTTCTGGTGCTAGGAGTAATTATCCGTAATCCAATTACCAAGCAAATTAAGCGCAAGCTAAAGTTTACTGGTTTTAAATCGAATCGTCAGAAAAAGCGTTTCATACGTTTTTCTATAGTCACTGGAAATATCGGCCTACTACTATTAGTGGCTTTCTTTGTGTTTGGTGGCAGCAATGCCGACACCCCTCTAGCTACTCAGGCGTCTGTAAAAGCTACAGATATAGATGTTACTAACCCGTTAGATCAGCTTTCCAGTGCAGATATTGCTGTTCATGCTGCCCAAATGGTTCAGTTAGAAGAAACTAGGGCAGTAGTTAATAACGCCGATAGCGTTAATGCGCAGCTAGCAATCGTGCCTACTGATAGTCAGGTTGTAGCAAAGCCTCAGATTGTTAGTACTGGTTTGAAATCTAAAAAAGACATAAAGACCTATACTACAATAGCTGGCGACAGTGTTACTGCGTTGGCTCAGAAGTATGGCGTTACTAGTGATAGCATCAAATGGTCAAACGATCTAAGTGCTGACTCGATTCCTGCGGGCCGAACTTTGCGCATTCCACCGGTCAACGGGATTGTTTATCAGGTTAAACCAAATGATACTCCAGATACCCTAGCTTCGAAGTTCAAGGCCTCAAAAGATCAAATTGTAGCTTTCAATGACGCTGAAATAACTGGTCTAGTAAGAGATGAATTCATCGTTATTCCCGATGGAACAGTCACGGTAGTGCAAGTTCGCGCTACTCCTTCGTATAATCGCAGTAATGGTTTTGCGTTTGGTGGTAGTTCGCCTATCTGGGGCGGTGCAAACGGCTATGATTACGGTTATTGTACTTGGTATGCGGCTTCTAAGCGTGCAGCAATTGGCAGACCCGTACCTAGCAATCTTGGCAATGCCAGCACGTGGTTATCGCTAGCGCGAGCGGCTGGGTTAGCTACCGGTTCAACACCACAGGCAGGAGCGGTAATATGGACTCCACCACGCGATTATTATGGGCACGTTGGTTTTGTGGATAGTGTTGATCCTGATGGTACAACTCACGTTTCAGAGATGAACGTTGCAGGGTGGAATAGGGTTTCTACGAAAACTCTGACTGCCGCTCAAGCTGCCAACTACGGCTATATCTATTAGGAGGGTCTTACCCTCCAAGCTCGCTAGAAGTAAATTCTAGCTTCGCTTTCCACCCGCCTAAAGCTCGCCATCGGCTCGTGCGTTACTTAGCTCGCGTTTCGTCCCAGACTGCACTATTCCAAATAGTTTTACGGAGTTTTGTTACTGCCTAAAGCTCGCCTTTGGCTCGTGCCGCTACTTCATGAATCGGCTTCGCTTCGCTCGCTTGAATCACAAAGAAGGGTCTTACCCTCCGCCTTGTTCGAAACAAGTTCGAACTTCGGCTCCTCCCGCCTAAAGCTCGCCTTCGGCTCGTGCGTTACTTAGCTCGCGTTTCGTCCCAGAATGCACTATTCCAAATACTTTTACAGAGGCTACGTACCTTGTCGTCAATCGTTAATATTTAATCTCCTGAAGCCTATATAGGACTGGGTTGGGTCGGGGCGGACATATCCTACACGAACTACTAAATCATCTGTTGGAACACTCGGATGATGCCAAAAGTATGCTTGATGATCTAAGAAGCGCATGTAACGCAAAAAGCAAGGCTATTCAGCCTAAAATTCTGAGCATTAAGCTCTAGGTGCTGGGTCGGCTATAGTTGGTATGCTTATTACATTATTCTCTGCAAACTGTTCAGCAGTTACTAAACCCGTTTCAACACCTAAGAAATTAAGCCCCGCTCCTAATGCTGCCTTCATATCATGGAGCTCATCTCCGATATAGTAGACTTCTTCTGGTCGAACATCTTGAGCCTCTAACCAAGTAAGTGCAGGTTCAAAAACTCTTGGGTCTGGTTTATGGAAAGGGGTATCGTCAGCAGTCTGCGTGTAATCCAACACTTCTTGTGGTATTTCATGCGTTGTTAAATCGTGCTCAAAACTAAAGCGACTTGTGGCGGTAATGATTCCAACTAGCTTACCAGCAGCCTTTAGATGCCTGAGTGTAGGAATAGATGCAACGAATAATTCTTTAGGAAAATCCTCATGACATGCCGTATTGTTCGCCATAGCTTGCTCTACGTCATCAGTTCCATACAATAAACAAACTAATTCACGTAGTGGCTTACCCCAATGAAGCTTAATCTCATCGTCAGTCAGCTCTTTGCCGTAGTGCTTTCTGGCAACATGTTTATGCTGTGCCCATTTTGTTCCAATAGTCCCGACAAGTGTGTCGTCATGGTCAAAAAGAACTGCTTTGATGTTTTCGCCTATATGCTCACTCATAAGGAGCATTATCCTTTATTAGAGGTCAACTCACAAGCAATAGCGAATTGAGTATTTCCAGGTCGCGCAATCAACAATTAATGACTAGAGTATTATCGGATGTTTGCTTTATTATGGCACTCAGCCTAGGGTCGTTTGAAGAAGCTGAGCTTTCTACTTTCTACTTACTACTTTATACTGTTAATTAATGGCATTTGTGGATATAGCAAAGGTTTTGGTGAGCGCTGGCAGTGGCGGCAATGGGCTGGTTAGTTTTAGACGTGAGAAGTTTGTAGCTCGTGGTGGCCCAGATGGAGGCGACGGCGGCGATGGCGGTGACATAGTTTGTATGGCGAGCAACAGCGAAGACACTCTAGCAAAGTTTCGCTACCAGAAAGAATTAAAAGCCGAAGACGGCAAACCGGGCGAGCCAAATAAGCGGCATGGACGCTCGGCTCATGACCTGATAGTACGTGTGCCCGTCGGCACAACGGTTGTCGATGAAGGCGGCCGTATTTTGGCTGATCTTACTTATGCGGGCCAGATGGAAGTTATTGCTGCTGGTGGAAAAGGCGGCTACGGCAATGCGCATTTTAAGAGCAGTGTCCGACAAGCGCCAAAAGTCGCAGAAAAAGGCGAACCGGGCGAGACTTTTGCAGCTGTATTTGAGATAAAAATGATTGCAGATGTAGGCCTTGTGGGGCTACCAAATGCCGGCAAGTCTACGCTTCTTGCCAAGAACTCAAACGCCAATCCAGAAGTAGCTAATTATGCTTTTACCACACTGACACCGAACTTAGGTGTGATTGATTTGGGTCATGACACCTCTTTTCTGATGGCTGACATTCCGGGTTTGATCGAAGGAGCAAGTAGCGGGAAGGGCTTGGGAGACGAATTTTTGCGTCACGTCGAGCGTACGAAAGTTCTGCTTCATCTTATCGATTGCTGGAGCGATGATGTCGTGGCCGACTACAAAACTATCGACAAAGAACTAAAAGATTATAGCCAAGATCTTGCCAAAAAACCTCGTTTGATTGTGCTAACAAAGATCGACGGGCTCGACGACGATATTGTCGAGGATCAGATTGCAAAACTGACAGAAGTTTTGCCCAAGAAAGCCGCGGTTTATGCAATCTCATCTCACGACGGCAACGGGATCAAAAAACTGTTTGGCGAGGCGATGAAAATTGTCGAAAAGTCTCGAAGAGCCGAGCAAAAAGCGCAAGACGAAAAAGAAGCTGCTATCCCAGTTATCACCGCCGGCGAAGACCGTCGGCCTTGGACTGTCGAGCAAACAGAAAAAGGTTACCTAATTAGTAGTGATAAGTTTAGTCGTTTTGCGAGGCGAACCGACTTCGATAACGAAGACGGCGTTTATAGACTGCGCGATATCCTTAGGCGTAATGGTGTGCTGAAAGAGCTTGAGAAGCAGGGCATTGAACCGGGTGACAAGATCATTATCGGAACTAGCGGTGAAATAACATACTAGATATGAGAAATGAGCTTTACTTTTACGATCTAGAAACCAGCTCCGGTAGAGCTAGTGACGGTCGGATTATGCAGTTTGCTGGACAGCGTACTACCTTAGAGCTTGAGCCGATAGGCGAGCCTGATAACATCTTGGTCAAGCTAGCTTCAGATGCTTTGCCCGACCCTTTTGCCATATTAGTTCACGGTATAACGCCGCAACGCGCCAATGCTGAAGGAATCAGCGAGGCTGAGTTGGTTGGTTATTTCAACAAAGAAATCGCTAAGCCCGGAACAATATTCGTTGGCTATAACAGCGTGCGCTTCGATGATGAATTTATGAGGCGATTGTTCTATAGGTGCCTGCGCGACCCATATGAGTGGCAGTGGAAGGACAGACGAAGCCGCTGGGATTTACTAGATCCGATCAGGATGATGCGCGCACTTCGGCCGGAGGGGCTAGAGTGGCCATTCGCTTCCGATGGTAAACCGACGGTTTCGCTGACTTCGATGACGGCAGTCAATAATATTGAGCACTCAAATGCTCATGACGCACTTGCTGATATTCAAGCTTTGATTGAGGTGGCTCGTAAGTTTAGGAATGCTCAACCCAAACTATTTGAATATCTGCTACAAATGCGCGATAAGAAAAAAGTAGCAGCTTTGGTCTCTGCCAACCAGCCTTTTGTGTATACCAGCGGTAAGTATGCCTCGGAATTTAATAAAACAACCGTTGCTGTGAAGCTGCTGGAACACTACAGTCGAGATGGCGTTGTTGTGGTTTATGATTTGAGATTTGATCCTACCGGGCTGTCAAAGTTGTCGGCACTTGAGATTGCGCAAAAGTGGCGCAGCCGCGACCCTGAAGACCGATTGCCGCTTAAAACCTTGCAGTTCAACCGCTGTCCGGCAGTGGCTCCGATAAGCGTTCTGGACGAATCTTGCAAAGCCAGATTGGCGATTGATATGTCGTTAGTAAGTCTCAACCAGCAGAAACTAAAGGATCTTGGCCAAGAATTTATCGACAAAATTTCTGAAGCTGTCAGGCTGCTGGACAAAGAGCAGTCCGAGCTTTTTGCGAGTAGTCCGGACGTCGACGACTCGATCTATGATGGGTTTTGGAGCGACCAGCAGAAACGTCAGCTCAACCAATTGCTCTCAACCGACATAAAAAACCTAATCTCCCAAGCCGAGAGTTTTGGCGATCCGAAGATTAACGAGCTGGCCTTTCGTTACGTAGCTAGAAACTTTCCAAAAATGCTGACTGATCTGCAAGCAGAATCATGGGAGAAAAAACGCTCAGACTTGCTAATGGCGGGTGCCGAAAAATCTAGATTAGCAAAATTTGGTTTGAAACTAGCCGAGGCACTCAAGCAGGCAAATACCGAAAACCAGAAGTACTTACTTGGCGAACTTCAGCTGTATGCCGAATCGATCTTGCCTTATTAATTTGGGGAACTAGGCTTTGTAAAGATCTGTTTTTTGTTGACCAAGCTTTTTAAATTCTTGGTACTCTGGCAGTAATCGATAGTGCACGTAAGATTCAATTATTGTCAAAACCAAAACCAATAGTATTAATACTTGCCAGAACTCAATCTGGATAGAAGTGCCGGGGATAATACCTAGAACCAAAAATTTTAGCATCTCTCTTTATTCCTCTTTTTGGTTTTAAGTGCAGGCTGTTTTGACTGCAAAAAAACCAACTTTTATGAAATGCATTGTATCACAAACTAGCATAAAAAGCAATAGGCTTTTAGAGAAAGCTTTAGCGTTTAGGTTTACGAGTTACGAAATTAGTAAATTTTTCTAGGCGTTTTCGGTTGAGTAGCAGCAAACTAATGCAGAAAAAAACGACCATAAACCCAATGGTGTCTAGCCAAAGCTTAGTGGTTTTGTATTTTACTAGTGTTGCGCCAGCGAGTAAAAAGAGACCCAGTAGATCATATAAAAGATAGCGACGTTTGTTATCTGGGAAAACAATATCATAAAGACGTGTGCCGTTAGTCTTGATATTGTGCAACATCCGCTCGGCCCATTCATGATTAGTCGCAAGTAGCCCTAGGCCAGCTAGAAGCACGGGGATACCGCCTGGTCCAGGCAGCCAGCCTACCAGGCCGGAAGCTAGGATAAGCCCAAAGCCAGCAATATCTACCAAAACTCTCTTCCAGAACGGCCGCTCTTGCTTTAGTTTTGTCATACAAACAGTATAGCGTAGTAAATTTGTAAAATTTTATTGAAAACCAGGCTTACGAGGAGTATCCTAGCCTTAGATAAAGGGAGAAATAAAAAATGGGAAAAAACCGAAGGTGGACCGCTGCACGTAGTAATTTGCCCGCTAATATAAGAGATAACAGAAATACTGTTGTCCGTGGTGAGGTTTTGCCGCATCGTGATTTCTTTATTCCTGCTTTTTTTGTAAGACGGCACCTACACCCCGATGAGGCAGCAAAAGATTTCCATACTGCGTTAACTGCTTATTGCAAAAAAAGACCGTATGAACCTTATGAATTATCTAAAATGGGTATAACTATCCTGGGTATGCGGGCGCTGCAAGATGCTTTCAGAGTCGCAGATGTTGCCCCAGAACCCAAAGAAATGCTAAATTTGGCAAAAAATGTAAGAGAACATGTTGCTGAAGTCGTAAAGTCCAAACCACATTTATTGACTGTTGCAATGGGGAATATTGCAGTTTTCGGTAATAATAATGTATTATCAGCTACGCTACAAGGTTGGAAAGGTTTTGGTAAGCACTATGCACCAAAGAACGATGACGGTTCGCTAGCAGATAAGCCCCAAATCGTTAGAGAAATAAACGCTACAGTAGCTGAAGTTGTTCAATTTGTTTCTGGCGGTCCCAATAGTAAAGGGGACTACACAGAAGTAGATATGTCTGTAATCGTAAAACAAACACCTCACTTTTCATTTGCAAAAAAAGTTAAGGGTAAAGGTGTAACAAATGATGAAAGAGCTACGATTGCGGGTGAAGTAGAAGAATTCATGCCGCCTGAACTAAGATTTTTTGATCCTGTAGTGCATCTCGCATTAGAACGACAAACCAGAGGTGGGTACACAAACAATATGAGTGTAGCCGATATAACTAATGCCGGTTTGTATGTGCGTCGTCCGAAATTTGATAGTTTTGTGGGTGGACAAGAATTGCGGGCAAGCCTTACAAGACGCGCCGCATGATGATGTCGCTTTGACCGGATAAGCTGTTCGAGGGTATAATTAACTGATATGTCTGAGGTGATTTCGGTTCAGGGTGCTCGTGAGCATAACCTGAAAAATATTAGCGTTACACTGCCGCGCGAGAAGCTGGTTGTGATTACTGGCTTGTCGGGCTCCGGCAAGTCTTCTTTGGCATTTGATACGATTTATGCCGAAGGGCAGAGGCGATATGTCGAAAGCCTTAGTGCCTACGCAAGGCAGTTTTTAGGCCTCATGGAAAAACCAGATGTAGACCAGATAGATGGTTTAAGTCCGGCAATTAGTATTGACCAGAAATCGACCAGCCGTAATCCACGCTCAACCGTCGCAACCGTTACCGAAATTTATGACTATTTGCGTCTGTTGTATGCCCGAATTGGTATCGCTCACGGCCCGGATGGCAAGCCGATCAAGCAGATGACAGTCGAGGAAATAAGTGATGGAGTACGCAATTTGCCAGAAGGCCACCGCTTGATGGTGCTAGCCCCTGTAGTAGTTGATAAAAAAGGTGAGCATGCCCACATTCCAGAGCTTTACACTCGCCAAGGCTACGCTCGGGCCCGAATCGACGGCGTAATTTATGCTCTAGATGAGTTTCCTGAATTAGATAAAAAGTACAAACACTCAATCGAAATAGTAGTTGATCGTGTCGTTAATGATGATGATTCGGCTAGTCGAATTTTCCAAAGTGTTGAGGCGGCACTGCAACTTGCAGAGGGACAACTGACCATCATCGATGCTGATGACGCAGACAAAATTCATCATTTTTCTCAGCGTTACTACAACGAGGATTACCCGGATTTTGTGGCGCCAATCATGGAGCCGAGGACGTTCAGCTTTAATAGCCCGCATGGCGCATGCCCTACATGCACAGGTCTTGGCAATCGGCTAGAGATTGACACCGAGCTAGTCATTCCAAATGGTAATCTGACAATTTTAGAAGGCGCCATCAGGCCCTATAACCGCATGGCGCCAGATGCCTGGAACGTCAAAAAAATGCAAGCCGTAGCTGATCGCTATAAGTTTGATCTGTCGACACCGACTGGGCAAATGCGAGCCGGTGACCTACAAAAAATACTTTATGGCACTGGTGACGAGACATTTCGGGTTAGCTTAAGCTACGGCCGCTTTTTTAATACGACATACGAAGGCGTCATTCCAAACTTAGAGCGACGCCACAAAGAAACAGACAGTGACTTTATGCGCCGAGAAATTGAGAGATTCATGGTTGAAAAACCTTGTTTTGCTTGCGGCGGCAAAAGATTAAAACCAGAGGTTTTGGCGGTGACGGTTGCCGATCGATCGATCATGGACATCTGTGGTTTAGCGGTTGACCAAGCTGTTGAGTTCTTTGACGGCCTAAAACTGAGCGAAAAAGACACCAAAATCGTCGCCCAAGTTCTGAAAGAGATCAAGGCAAGACTAGGCTTTTTGAATGAAGTCGGGCTAAATTACCTAACTTTAGCGCGTGGAGCTAACTCTTTAAGTGGCGGCGAAGCTCAGCGTATAAGGCTTGCCACGCAGATTGGTAGTGGCTTACAGGGGGTGTTGTACGTTCTAGACGAACCTTCGATTGGGCTTCATCAGCGCGACAACGAGAAACTTATCAACACCTTAAAGCGACTGCGCGATATCGGTAACTCTGTCATAGTTGTGGAGCACGATGAGGATACCATCCGAACGGCGGATTATCTGCTAGACATCGGGCCGGGAGCTGGCGTTCACGGTGGGCAAGTAATCGCAGAAGGCACACCGTCTCAGGTCGAGAAAGTTCCCGCCAGCATAACCGGTAAATATCTTCGAGGCGAACTAAAAGTTGAGGTGCCTAAATCGCGCCGAAAGTGCAACGGCAAAAGTCTTGAGATCAAAAATGCCCGTGAGCATAATCTCAAAAATCTTGATGTCAAGATTCCTCTCGGCAAACTGGTCGTAGTCAGCGGTGTTTCTGGTTCGGGTAAGAGTACGTTGATTAACGATATCTTGGCAAAAGAACTCCATGCTCGCCTGCATAATGCCCATGAGCCTGCGGGCCGCCATGACGATGTCTTGGGTTCTGAAAACCTCGACAAAGTGATTATTATTGACCAATCGCCGATTGGAAGGACGCCGCGTAGTAACCCTGCAACTTACGTCGGCTTATTTACGCCTATACGGGAGCTTTTTGCTAGTACGCCTGAGGCCAAGATCCGTGGCTACAAAGCCGGCCGCTTCAGCTTTAATGTTCGTGGCGGACGCTGCGAAACTTGCCAGGGAGATGGCACGATCAAGATAGAAATGCATTTCTTGCCGGATGTCTATGTACCGTGTGAGACCTGCTCAGGCAAGCGCTACAATCGTGAGGCGCTCGAGATTCACTACAAGGGTAAAACCATTAGTGACATTTTGGCGATGACGATTGAAGAAGGGGCTGAATTTTTCGCTAATATTCCTAGTATTGCCAACAAACTAGAGACACTAGTCAAGGTTGGTCTGGGCTATATGACACTTGGTCAATCAGCCACGACATTATCTGGTGGCGAAGCTCAGCGTGTTAAGTTAGCGACTGAGCTGTCGCGGCGAGCGACTGGTCGAACCCTTTACATCTTAGACGAGCCAACAACCGGGTTGCACATGGACGATGTCAATCGCCTGCTACAAGTGCTTCACGCCTTGGTTGACACAGGCAACAGCATGATAATCATTGAGCATAACCTCGATGTGATAAAATCAGCCGATTGGCTTATCGATATGGGCCCTGAGGGTGGCGAGGGAGGCGGGCAGGTTGTCGCGGAAGGTACTCCCGAACAGGTCGCAGCTAATAAGGCATCATATACCGGGCATTTTCTTAAACACTCACTTTAACTTTTAGTCGAAAAGTATTACACTTATACTTGGAAGTCAAAAAATGAAAATAAACATTATTAAAAGGGTGAAAAATTTATTCTTTGCTCTAGCTCTAATACTGCCAACTATTTTTGTAGTTGCCCCTGCCGGTGCAGTTGCTACACCGTTCATTACGACTTGGAAGACTGATAACGAAGGCGTGACTGCGCCCAATCAGATTGCTATTCCAGTTAATCCGGCTGAGAGCTACGATTACACCGTTAGCTGGGGTGACGGTAGCTCTGATTCAAATGTTAACGGGTCAATTGTGCATACTTATGCTTCGCCCGGCACGTACACCGTAAAAATTAGTGGGCAATTCCCAAGGATTTATTTTGCTGATGGCGGCGATCGAGCGAAGATCTTGAGTGTTGTGCAGTGGGGTAGCATTGCCTGGTCATCTGGCGAAGCGGCATTCAAAGGAGCGACCAATCTGGTGATAAATGCTCGCGACGCTCCAGACCTAACTCGTGTCAAAAGTCTAACCTACATGTTTCAAAATGCAAAATCTTTAACAGGTGGGGTTGAAAACTGGAATGTTGCCGGTGTGGAGGGCTTTGGTTATATGTTTGCAGGGGCGACTAATTTTAACGCAAACATCAGTGGCTGGAATATGAGCAGTGCCGTTAATACGGAGTACATGTTTTCTCAGGCAGGTTCGTTCAACCAAAATATCAGCGGTTGGAACACTAGTCGACTGGGAAATGCTAAGGGAATGTTTTTTGGTGCCAGCTCGTTTAATCAATCCCTCAACAATTGGAACCTGAGTCGGGTTTTCAACGTTGAAGATATGTTTCGTAATGCTGCCGCTTATGACCAATCAATATCGAAATGGAATATTGGCAATATAACCTACATCTCACGCTTACTTAATGGTTCCACGCTATCCACAAGCGCCTATGACCAAATGCTAGACACTTGGGCAACGAATCAAACAGCCAGCAATGTAGTATTCGATGCAGGTAGGAGTATGTATTGTACATCAGCCAGTGCTCGGGATCATTTGATAAACAAGCTAGGCTGGAAGATAACTGATGGTGGAGCAGACAACGTTTTCTGTGGCGGTGTCGATGTTAGCTTTGTTAGTCTACCAGCACTGAAAGAAAACCAAGCAGCTGGGTCGTTGGTAGGAAAACTCTCAGTGAATTCTAGTCTCGGTAGTAATTTCGATATATCAATCTGCCCAAACAACCCTTCCGATAGCAGATTCTTCGAGTTAAATAATTCTAATCTCTACACTAAGCGGAGCTTTGATTATGAAACTCCGCTAGATGAGAACAAGGACAACTATTACGAAGTGTGTATAAAGATAACCAGCGCAAGTACCGGAGCTTCCATACAAAAGTATGTCTTAGTTGGTGTTGGTGATACGGCGGATACTGATCAGCAGGCAGGCGGGGTGGGCAGTGGTAATGGCGGTACGGGGCAAGTACTTGGAACGTCAACAGCAGAAGCGTCTACCAAGCCTTCGGCCAGCAATTCCACGGGTAAGGTGCTTGGTGCTACCGGAGTGGCTGTGGGATTAGCCGGAATCTACTATGGACTGAGCTTGACCAGTTTTGGCCTTGTCCTGAAGCGCCGCCCTCGACGCCATAAAAGGTACGAGTAATTATCAACTCGGTTAAGTCGAAAGCTGTTTAAAACGTTAGCATTTTTGAAAATTTTGTGCTACAATCTTTTTAGTGTGATAAAAATCACAAACTAAAATTTAAAAGGAAAAAGAAAAGTATCTCTTATGCACAAGCAGCGTTACGTACTTTCGGTGTTCACCTACGACACGATCAACAGCTAAACAAAAAACAAATCGCATGAAAAATCATGCCCGAGCTCTACGGAGCAATTATCAAACCTTTACAAGGCGCAGCCATCGCCTCAATCCACAGTTGCGCAGGACTTTGTTTGGCCGAAAATTAAGTGAGCTAAAAAGCGAAGAAAACGCCAAACTTTCATCAGATTACGAACAAGACATTGATCGTTTCATAGATCTAGTTTCAGAGCTTGCCCCGAAAACTATCAATATTACCAAAAACGTCGCACCCCGTAGATCACTTTTTAAGCGTACGATAGCTAGCCCTTATCATCACAAAAATCGTGAAATTCGTTACCAACCAAAAACGGTGGATCAAAAAGCTGAATCTCTGATAAAGCGCCGCAAGAGTAGCCAAAGAAAACTGAATTATAGACATACGCGCTTAAAATTGTCAGCAGCCTTCGCAGTTCTTCTGATTGTTGCTACGTCTGGTTACTTCTTTAACGCCAAACATTCAAACCGCTCACTACTTAGTCGTCTGTATCCTACTCTATCTAGTGTGAATGGTCCCCCAATCGACATATCAGCTACACCGGCAGTATTGGGTGCAAACATCGAGCCAAAGAATCCTGACAGGGTTCCTTCAACACTTAACATACCTGCACTAGGCATGTCGGCTGCTATCGAACCAGTAGGAGCGCATGAAAACGGCACGGTCGGTCAGACTCAAGATCGGCGCAAAGTAGGTTGGTATATGGGAAGCGCGCCAACTAATGCTAATTCGACTGTTCTACTGGTCGGGTATCGTTTTGGTGACACACCCATTTTCTCGAAAATTGATCAGCTCAAGACAGGCGATGTGATCGAGGTACGAAATCACGGTGGAGATAGTAAGTGGTACAAAATACAGACGATTGACTTCTACGCCGCAAAAGACTCGCCACTTTACCGACTAGTCACAGAGAACCAAGGCGAGAGCCTGGTAATTGCCTCAAATAATGGTGTTTGGGACGATTATAAAAATCAGTTTAGTGAAAGGATTATTATCGTTTCTAAACCCGTAGACAATTAGCGCCTAAAAATTTGCTTAATTCTAGCAAAGAGTCTGTCTCTGGTTTCGGGGTCGCCCAAGATATGGGTAATTGTTGGCAAAAAAGTGACTAAAGTGGCAATCCCAACCACTGGGAGTAGGTATTTGTCGATATCAGGAATCAACCCGCCTATGAAATAGCCCAAAAGCGTGACGCTAATACTCCATATTACTGCTCCTGCAACGTTATATATCATAAAACGTTTTGGATCCATCTTGGCGGCCCCAGCGACTATCGGCGCAAAGGTGCGCACAATCGGAATAAATCTCGCCAGTGTCACGGTTTTACCACCATGACTTTCATAAAACTTCTCAGCTCTTTCTAAGTATTCTTGCCTAAAGATTATGCCATCTTTCTTGCGAAATATTCTGTGGCCTGTTCGTCGGCCAATATGATAACCAAGATTATCGCCTGCGATTGCTGCAACTATCACAATGCCTATAACACCAACCAGCGGTAATTTCCCTTGAGCAGCGAAGAAGCCAGCGCTCAAAAGCAGCGTGTCGCCCGGCAAAAAAAAGCCGATAAGCAGCCCGCTTTCGGCGAATACAATCAGGCCTATCAGCAGCAGGCCGCCACTCTGAATTAAGTGCTCAGGGTTTAAAAAACTCATTTACACTCAGTATACTATCCCGACAATGACTTAGCCTATGGTTCTTTTTTTCAAGAATAAAAATTATTGGTTTTGCGAGCGGCACTCAATCTGTTATAATACTGTTTAACGAAAGAGGAATTAACTAACAATTATGGATAAAATTTCATTACAGGCAGAATCACGAACGGTTTTAGGCAAAAAAGTCAAAGTTATGCGTCGAGAAGGCCGAGTGCCGGCTGTTATTCATGAACGCGGCAAAGACTCAATTCATATTTCAGCTCTTGCGGCTGACCTGACCAAGGTATGGCGAGAAGCCGGCAAAAACCATATCGTTGATTTGCTAGTTGATGGCAAAAGCAAGGCAGTGATGTTCAAGGACGTTAGTCGTGACCCAGCGCGCGGTACAATCAACCATGCTGCTCTCTATGCTATCAAGCAAAACGAAGCCGTTACGACCGAAGTGCCAGTGAAAATTGTTGGCGAAATACCAGCCGAAAAAGCTAGTTGGTATGTATCTCGCCAACTAGATACTGTTGAAATTAAGGCTCTACCTGCAGACTTGCCAGAAGTGCTAGAAGTCGATGGATCGACTTTGATAAATGTTGGAGATCTTTTGAAGGTTTCGGACATAAAGCTGTCGGCCAATGTAGAAATCTTGACCGATACTGGTCGGGTTATAGCGGTAGTTGAAGACCCAGCCGTCAAAGCTGCCCAAGCTGAAGCAGAAGCAGCTGCCAACGCCGAAGCAAGTGCGACTGAAGTACCTTCGGACAATGGTGGAATTGAAGCGACTGAAGCGCCAGCAGACAACGATAAAAAACCAGAATAGTGTATTTGCTCTATTTTGAAGTTAGACAGATTTGTTCGCTAAGTCGAAGAAAAATAGAGCCCATTTTACTCCGGGGCTCTATTTTTATCTTAGCAAGCCTATTCCTGTATGAAGCCGCCAGACTGGTGTGACCATAGTCGAGCGTAAAGGCCGTTCTTTTTCTTTTTGAGGGTTTCGTGATTACCTTCTTCTACGATCTTGCCGTCTTCGAGGACTACGATTCTGTCTAAACTAGCGATAGTGCTTAAACGATGAGCAATGACAATCGCGGTTTTGCCTATCAGTAGATCTTTGAGGGCTGCTTGAATCAGCGCTTCGCTTTCGCTGTCTAGAGCGCTGGTTGCTTCGTCTAGAATTACTATCGGTGCGTCTTTTAGCATAGCTCTAGCTATAGCAATTCGTTGTTTCTGGCCGCCAGAAAGCTTGACACCACGCTCGCCGACAAGTGTATCGTAACCATCCGATAGTTTTTCGATAAACTCATGCGCATTGGCCTTTTTTGCGGCCGCAATCACAGCTTGCTGGTCAATTTTGCTTTGTCCGTAAGCGATGTTTTCGGTGATTGTACGATGAAAAAGCAAAGGTTCTTGGGGGACATATGTGATCGATTTTCTTAGATCTGCTTGTGTCATTTTGGTTGTCGAAAAGCCGTCAATCAGAATCTCGCCCTGATTAATATCCATATAACGCAAAAGTAGTTTAGTGATACTTGTTTTTCCACCTCCCGATGGGCCGACTAGACCGATTTTTTCGCCCGACTTTATACTTAGGTTAAAGTCCTTGAACAGATAATCGTCTAAACTGCTACCTGGATACCTAAAGCCGACTTTGCGCAGTTCTACTTTGCCGCTAGTTGCCCGAAAGGCTGATGCATGATCCGAGTCAGAAATTTCAGGCTCAACTTGCATAATCTCTGCCATGTCATGCGAGTCGCCAAATACCCTGGTAAACTGTCTAAAAGTGTTATTGAGATCCCAGAGACGGCGCATAATACCCATAATATAGCTCGAAACCAGGTATACCAGGCCAATTTCGATCTTACCTCTAGCAGCCAAGGCTAGGGATGCAATAATAGCAATGATGTTGATACTGCGCTGCAGTGATCCACTGACAAGTTCCTGACGCATAGCGATCTTCATGGTTTCCATCGATCTACTAAATACTTCGTCTGCGCGCTGCTGCATTCTGGCAACCTCGAAGTCCTCGCCGCTGAATGCCTTTACAGCCTGGATATTGGTGATGGCATCAGCAATCTGGCCAGTGCGCTTGGTGTCGGCAGAAGCCCAGCGTTTGTTGAATGGTAGCTGCCGACGGCGGTATGTCCAAATTACCGGCACATAAATGAAGATCAGTACCCAGAGGGCGATGATTATTACCTGTGATTTGGGCGCAATAATCACGGAGGTTGCGGTAAGTGCCACGATTAGTTTGAATACGTTCCAGGTTAACGGGTCGGTTAGCCTTTCAAAACTACCGACGAACTTGTTGGTTTGACTAACTAGTGATCCCGCAAAACGGTCGGAAAAAAAGCGGTAGCTCATTGTCTGCAAGTGTTTAAAAACACTCATATTGAGGTCGCGCATTATCGATTCTTGGGTACGCCAAAAAGTTGGAACTATCACACGGTTCCACATTAGGTGCCCAAAAACATCTAGTGCAGCTACAGCCAAAAAGATTTTAGCCAAGTAACTGTTGGTTAAGCTATTGCCTTGGCCTAAGGCAATTTGGTTAAGTAGGCCACTGATGATTAACGGTTGGATGAAATCCTCGGCTACTTGCGCGGCTACCATACTCGGATAAATGATCCACATCTGGCGTTTGTATTTTCGGGCATGCTGCCAGTAGATAGCAAGAGTTTGCTTGGCAGTTGAGTCGGTACGTTTTTTCATAGCAAGCTCCTCCTAATAGGCCTGCTTAATTATTAATATGTTAGATAGTTTTTGTTTTTTTGCTTATCATTACTTGCCTCGATAAGCTAAGTTTTTGGCCGCCTCATTATTTTGTAAATATGTCTACAATTTTACATCTATAAAATTGCGATGTCAAGACTTTTTAAGAGGTGTATAATACTAAGGATGAATACTAAAGAGCAAAAGATTATTCTCTATTATAAATTCACTCCCGTTAAAGACCCAGAGATGACAATGCGCTGGCAGCGGGAGCTGTGTCTACGGTTGGGGCTTAAAGGTAGAATTTTGATAAGTCCTCATGGTATCAACGGTACGTTAGGTGGCGAAGTTGAAAGTCTTAAGTCATACAAAAAAGCCATGAACGAATCAGTTATTTTCCGGGGTATTACTTACAAATGGAGCCAGGGCGGACTGGAAGATTTTCCAAAGCTGAAGGTCAAAGTAAAACCTGAAATTGTGGCATTTGATGCCGCCGACGAGATAGTGGTGAGCGAAAATGGTATCGAAAACGGCGGTAAACACCTCAAGCCAGCCCAAGTTCACAAGCTGATAGAGGAAAGAGGCGACGACGTCATATTTTATGATGGACGCAACAAATACGAAGCTCAGATTGGTCGCTTCAAAAACACTATTGTGCCCGACACCGTCACAAGCCGAGACTTCAAAAATGACCTCGAAAATGGAGAAATAGCCAATTACAAAAATAAGCCGATAGTTACTTATTGTACGGGCGGAATCCGCTGCGAAATCTTGAGTGCTATGATGAAGAATCGCGGCTTTAAAGAGGTCTATCAGATCGATGGCGGCATAGTGAAGTACGGCGAAAAGTTTGGCGACGATGGTCTATGGGAAGGCAAACTTTTTGTTTTTGACGACCGTATGAAAATGGGTTTTAGCCCAAAGGCCAAAGACATAGCTAGTTGCGAAACGTGTGGTGCCAAGACCAGTAATCAGGTTAACTCTACCAATATCCGCCGCAAACTACATGTAATTTGTGAAGATTGCACAAGTAAAGTCGCTTAATAACTATCAGGCCGTCAAATTATTGCTGATTAGTTAATATAGTTATAGAATACCAATAATTGGCTAAAACAAACTCAACTCAGCCATTAAGGAGTAAAAATGGGGATGATAAATTCACTAAGTAGCAAAAAGTTTTCTGTAGGCGCGGCTGCTACTTTAGGTCTTGGCTTGTGGGGGGGGTAGTGCTTATGAAAGGGGTGGCGAGTATCTGGAGCGTGTGCCAGTAGTTATGGTGGCGGATGCTCATGACATAGTCGTTATTAATCTAGGCAGAGCAATAGTTGGTCTCGGCAAATTTGTAGATAGCGCACTTACTGGCAATGGCAATGATGAAGACACTAAAAAAGCTGTTGGCCATAAGCCTTCCAACGGTAAGGATAGCGGATTACAGACACCAGAAATTGGCGAAAACTGGATTAATTTTTTGCAAACTGATTTCGGTATGTCGCGAAGTAAAGCCCTAAAATGCTACAGGGCAAATAAATTGGCGAGTAAGGTGCTCGTTTTTGGTGAGCAGTACGATAATCCATGCAATTGAAAACTAAATAAACTATATAATATTGTCATGCCAAGCCATGCGCTATTAGAAAAGTTCAAAACGTTACCCGCTAGCAGCGGAGTATACTTCCATAAGTCGGCAAGTGGAGAAGTTATATATGTCGGCAAAGCGGCGGTGCTTAAAAATAGAGTCAGACAGTACTTCCAAAATTCCAGAAACCGTGATCCGAAAACCGAAGCACTAGTCTTGGAGATTACTGATACAGACTGGATTGAGACGCAGAGCGAGATCGATGCACTCTTTTTAGAAGCAGAGATGATTAGGCGCTATATGCCGCGCTACAACATATTACTGCGCGATGATAAATCTCTTAGCTACGTTAGAATCGATCATAAATCAGAAGTGCCTACTGTTGCGTTCACTAGGCGTCCATTAGACGACGGTGCAGAGTATATCGGTCCGTTTGTGAACGGTTGGGCGGTACGAAGGGCACTTAAATATCTGCGGAGGGTATTTCCCTATTTCGGCAAACAGTCATCAGTAAACAGTTATCAACTAAAAAGTAAATTGCCCGAGCAGATCGGCCTAGAACCAAAAGTGAGTAGCCCCGAAGAGATTAAACAGTACAAAGCTAATCTCAAAATGCTTGCAAAGTATATGCGAGGAGAAAAGGTTGACCTAACTAAGCAGCTTGAGCGGGAAATGAAGCTTGCAGCCCGCGAACAACGTTTTGAGGAAGCTGCGTATTATCGAAACCGTTTGAGTGCTATGAAAGGCTTAGGCAAACAAATTATTTTTTCTGATCGAGAGTTTCTGGATTTATCAAAAGACGAAGGCCTCAATGGGCTGGCTAGTTTGCTCGGTTTACAGAAGCCACCACGTCGAATCGAGGGTTTTGATATTTCTCATATGAGCGGCACAGACACTGTCGCGAGTATGGTCGTGTTTGAGCAGGGCATTCCAAATAAGGCGGCTTACAGAAAATTCAAAATGAGACTGCCGGGAAACGACGATTTTGCTCACATGCGCGAAGTTATAACTAGAAGACTTAGCGAAAAACATGTCAAAGATTGGGGCTTGCCGAACCTATTGCTGATTGATGGTGGTAAGGGGCAATTGGCCGCCGCCCTAGAGGCTCGCGAAACATTAATAAATAATACCATAACACATCTTAAAGTTAATCCATCAACCCAAAATAACAGAGACAAAACTACTTTCCAAGGACTATCCTTGGAGTTTAGTCAAGTGCCGATGATTGGGCTTGCTAAGAAAGAAGAAGAGATTGTCATAAAGAAACAAGATGAAAGATTAGGGATTGACGAAGAACAGCTGATATTAAAGGCAAGGGCTATGCGAGCTCTGGTTCGGGAAACAGAAGATTTTATTATGATTGGTCTACCCCATGAATCGCATATCGTTAAGCTCTTGCAGCGGATCCGCGATGAAAGTCATCGTTTTGCCGTTTCATATCATTCAACACTCAAGCGCTCGCGGCAGACCAGAAGCTGGCTAGAGGAAGTGCCAGGCATTGGCCCGACCCTAAAGAAAAAGCTTATCAAAGAATTTGGATCGGCAAGAGGAGTGGAACAGGCTCGAGATTTTGAGCTAGACAAAATCTTAGGTGAAAAACGTGCCTCGATACTAAAACAATATATGCGAGCAAACCGAAAGCTTGACAGTAAATGAAAACTAAATATAATTAATACAAACTATGATCAACTTAACGTATAGACAAATATCTCGCAAAAATGCTCCGTATTACGATACGGTAGATCGCTATTAATGCCTCGTTGCTAATAAAAATCAAAGTATTTTTTTATATCTGATCTTTGATCTGGCACTTATTAAGATTTAATAACTAATCTTAAATCGAGGTGTATATACTATGAAAAGTATTGAAACTATTGGTATTGCTGGCTTTGGTCCTATGGGTCAACTAATGAAGCAGCACATGTTACCAAATGCAAAAATATTAATATCTGACCCCGGACTACCAAAAAGCAAGGATAATGTATTGGCGATAAACCTTAGTGCCTGTGATGCAGTGCTACTAACAGTTCCTGCACAAAATTTACAAGGTGTACTAAAAGATGTAATCGTTCCTCCTAAAGTAAAAAGTTCGTGGGACGAGATCGACCCGTCAATTAAAGCGGGCTGGGTTGACCCTTTAATTATCGATGCCTGTTCTGTAAAAATGTTCCCAGAGAAGGTTGTGGAAACGATAGATCCTGACTTTCCGCAACTCTTGCATTGTCACCCACTGTTTGGGCCACAAAGTACTAAGGATGGATTAGAGGGTAAAACAGTAATTGTTACCAAGAAACAAGGTGAGAAAGCTGAAGCAATTCTCGATTTCTGGCAAAACGAAAGAGGCCTAGACATAGTCGAAATGACTGCTGAAGAACATGACCGTGAGATGGCAAAAATTCAAGCTGTAACGTTTGTTTTGGGCAGATTGGCGAATCAGGCTGGCTTAGGGCAGCTTAAAGATTCAGCTCTCGCAACATTTTCGAGCTCTATCGCAGGAGAGCTAGCTTTACTTGATGCCGCTCACAGTGAGGCTTTACTAGAAACCATAGTAGCTTTTAATCCCTTTGTGAAAACAGAAATCTTGAAACTTGAACAATCTTTATGGCAACTAGAGTCATTATGTATGAAAGGGGGCATGGCACTAGCGGGTGTGGGCTTGCTATTATAAACTAGATGAAATTTAGTGCGAAGTTTTTTGTCGCAAACCGGCAGCGCCTATGTAAGGTGCTACCCGGTTCTGCGATAGTTGTAGCGGCCAACGGGCAGTTGCAGCGTTCGGCAGATACACCATTTGTTTTTCGGCAAGATAGCAACTTCTGGTATTTAACAGGGATTACTGAGCCAGATCTGATCTTGTACATAGATCAAGACGCTGAAGAATATATTGTACTACCTGATCGAGACGATCACAGAAACCTTTGGGACGGCGAAGTAAACACTCGAAGTTACGAAGAAGTTAGCGGCATCAAGAACTACATTTCGAGCAAACAGTTTAGCGAAAAATTAGAACAATTAAAACTCGCTAAGATAAAGGTTGCTAGACCTAGTCCGCCAGATCCTTACTTAAGTACCTACGGGATGTTTACTAACCCGGCCCGCGCCATTTTAGAAAAACGCTTAATAAAAGCAGGCGTCAAAAGAGTTGATTGCCGCATGGACTTAGCCCGGCTACGCTCAGTTAAGCAAAAAATAGAATTAGAGGCCATTCAGCAAGCTATAGACATAACGATCGAAAGCCTAAAATCTTTAAAGAAAAAATTGTCATCACAAAAATCAGAGCTGGAGCTCAGCAACTACTTGTTGGCAGAGTTCTTGAAACGTGGAGCAAATGGAGTTGCTTTCGAATCGGTCATAGCGAGCGCCAAAAATGCGGCGACTATCCATCATCGTGCTTCTGACCAATCGGTAAAAAATGACAATCTTCTGCTATTGGATGTCGGTGCAGAGTTCTCGAATTACGCGGCCGACATTTCGCGGACTTGGGTGATTGGTGAGGTGTCTGCCAAGCAAGTCAAGTGTGTAGCGGCCGTAAAAGAAGTGCAGGATTTTGCTTTTAGTCTATTAAGACCGGGGATGTATCTCAGAGATTACGCTAGTCAAGTTAGAAAGTTTGCGGCTGATTGTTACAAGCAAAACCGGCTAATTGAGCATAAACAACAGATTGACGAAGTATTGCCGCACGCCATAAGTCATTTTCTAGGGTTAGATGTGCACGATGCAGGTGATTACGAACGTCCTCTGGAGGAAAATATGGTTTTGACGATAGAGCCAGGAATTTACTTGCCTGCCGAAAGGATCGGCGTAAGAATCGAAGACGACGTGCTGATTACGAAGACTGGTGCCAGGTGGCTTAGCAAATGAAGGGTTAAATGTTTATAGTTTATGGTCGCTAGTAAGGTAACTTCTAATGCTCAATACATAAGTAGCTTTAGTACTTTCTACTTTCCACTTTCTACTTTATACTAATAGTTAATGAACAGGTTTGGTAAATTTGCTTTGCGCTGGTTGGTTTGCAGTCTGGGTTTGTGGATTGCGGCTAATCTGTTGGGCGGTGACCGGATTAACTATCAGGACAGCTTTCGGGTGATGATGACTGCTGGGCTAGTTTTGGCCCTGATAAATACCTTTATCAAGCCTCTGATTGTTTTTTTGAGTCTGCCGGCAGTTCTCCTTACTCTGGGTATTTTTATGGTTGTGATAAACGGCCTCACAGTGATGTTGGCTGCTCATTTTTACTCAAGGCTAGAAGTTGCTGATTTTGTTAGTGCAATGCTGGCTGGAGTTGTAATAGGATTAGTAAACTTTTTTGTAACCGGGTTAATTGAGGAGGAAAAATATGAGTAAATGGTTTGTAATTAGTGTTGTATCAGGGCTTTTGATGATTGTCTTAATTTTGCTACAAACAAGAGGCGCCAGTCTGGGCGCTGGACTTGGCGGCGGCGGCGAAGTCAACACCGTTAGGCGCGGTTCCGAGGCATCAATCTTCAAGTTAACGATAATCCTTGCAGTTATTTTTGTGTTTTGCATCTTAGCAGGAATTGTTACTTCCTAAGATTAGTCTGGGTGGGATCTATTATAACGATTTATGACAAACGACTTTGAGCAAGAAACCAGAAAGCGGCTGAGGCGTAAGTTCAGGCTGAAACGTAAACAGTTAAATCGGGTTGGTCAAGATGCAGGTGCTGGTGTTGATAAGTATGTTTTTGACAAAATCCAAAAAGTCGCTAGCGTAAAGCGCTTTCTCATTAGCTGGCTAGGTCTTTTGACCGTCTTGGTTGTCGGCGTAATTTATCAAACAAGTGGCCTAGGACGCTATTACCTACGACAGGGACCAATAGAAGGCGGAACCTATCGCGAGGGCATAGTAGGAACATTTACAAACGGCAATCCTATCTTTGCGACTGGCACAGTCGACAGCGCTGTAAGTGGTTTAATTTTCAACGGACTACTGACCTATGATTCTTCCAACAATCTGGTTCCATCCTTGGCACAAGAATGGTCCGTCGACTCTAGTGGAAAAGTCTATACAGTTAAGTTGCGTGACGATGTCAGATGGCATGACGGCGCAAGTTTTAGTTCCGATGATGTAGTTTACACTTTTCAAACAATCCAAAACCCCGATACTCGTTCGCCTTTACAGCGCAGCTGGCAAGATGTAAAAATTAGCGCACCCGATAGGTTAACTGTGGAATTTAGTCTTAGCTCTTCACTCGCAGGCTTCGAATATTCATTGACCACGGCAATAGTACCAAAGCACATTCTGTGGGGGGTGAAGCCTGAGCAGCTAAGGAGCGATGTTTTCAATACGGCACGTTTGGTTGGGACGGGTCCGTTCAAACTTCAGTCGGTAGAGGTTTCGGGTGCAACGCCAGAAGATCGCCAAGAAGTGATCAGTATGGACCGTAACGACGAATATTTTAGAGGTAAACCCGGCATAGAACGTTTTGTTGTATTGTCGTTTAGGGACTCGGCAGAGTTGACTAAGGCTTTCAAGCAAAAAAGTATAAATGCCGCCGTCGGTATGAGTGAGACTGATGTCGAGGGTGAAGAGAATGTATCAATCTATAATATTCCTTTAACCAGTGCGGTGATGACTTTTTTGAATAATTCTTCGCCGATACTTAGCGACGCCAAGGTGCGTCGTGCTCTTAATCAAGCCACCGACAAAGATGCGATTTTAAAGGCGATTGGTTACCCTCTAATCAAGGTAGATCAACCGTTTCTGAAAGGCCAACTAGGCTATTCGTCAGAATATGCACAGGCTGTCTATGACAAAAATGGCGCCGAAAAGCTACTTGACGAGGCTGGCTGGCTAAAAACAGCCTCGGGTATCAGGGAGAAAGACGGCAAAAGTTTGTCCTTACGCTTATTCTCACAAAGTTTGACCGAATACGCAGTTGTCACCCAAGCCCTGCAAAAGCAGTGGTACGACGTCGGAGTTGCCTTAGATGTTATTTTGCAGCCGGAACAAGAGCTACAGAGCGGAGCAATCGCACGGCACGATTACGATGTGTTGGTGTATGGAATTACGATAGGCTCGGATTCAGACATTTTTCCGTACTGGCACAGTAGTCAGGCCGATCCGCGGTCACAAACACGACTCAATCTCTCGGAATTTAAAAACTCCATAGCTGATAAAGCTCTTGAAGCCGGGCGGACTAGAATTGACCCAGCTATTAGAGCGATAAAGTACAAGCCTTTTTCAGAAGCCTGGAACGAGCAAGTCCCGGCAATCGGGCTCTACCAACCACGTTTTTATTACGTTGTTCATGGTGGTTTAAGTGGTTTTGACCCCAAGCGGATAAACGCTGCGGCCGATCGCTTCCGCAATGTGCGCCTTTGGCGCATCCGTACCGGCCAAAGTGAGCTAGATTAATTTAGACTCAATAAGTTGGAGTGGTGGTACTCCTGCTGGCGGAGGTAGACAAAGCGTAGTTTCAGGTGAGAAGCGCCAGGGGCGCTTCGGAAACCCGCAGTCCAGATTGGCGACTTGTTGACAGTCTGACGAGGGCGGGTCGGGACTCGGCTGAATCCGCCATTAGGCGGATCACCGAGATCGTGACCTAGTGGGGGCAACCCTGTGGAGGTGAGCCGTGCCAGTGGCACGGCGCAAGGCCGGAAACTGATTTACTGCTTGCAGTAAGTAAGTTGAGGCGGGTGAAAAAGCTCAATGAACTTTTGCAAGGAAATCTTCTCTTGAAAACTTGTTTTCATAGACGAAGTTTCGGGGCCGCTGTAAGTGGCCGCCGAAAAGGTGGCCAAGTCCTGACTTGAACCTTATAATATCTAATATGCGCGAGTGGTGGAACGGTAGACACGCTAGTTTCAGGTACTAGTGGGGGCAACCCTGTGGAGGTTCAAGTCCTCTCTCGCGCACCATTTAAACGGAGAAGGTAATGATTTTACAAGGTAAAACGGTTTTGATTACTGGTGCAACAAGTGGGATGGGTAAGGCAATAGCCTTGGCTATGGCAAATGAAGGCGCAAACGTAGTTATCAACTACACGTCCAATGATACTGCTGCCGAAAAGCTCTCTATTAGCTTAAAGACTAAGTCTAACTGCTTAACCGTAAAAGCAGACATTTCTAGTGGGAGCGAAGTAACAAAAATGTTTGAAAAAATAAAAAAAGAATTTGGCAAAATCGACATACTTATAAATAACGCTGGTATTTTTGATTCTCAAGATGGCCCGTTTAATCTAGAAGCTTTTAGGAATACCTTTGAGACGAACTTTTTTGCACAGATTGATGTTACCAGAAAAGCCAAGGAGATGATGGAGAGTGGGAAGATCATTTTTATCTCTTCAATTCATGCTAAATTGGGCAACGGTAGACCGAGCGCAATTGCCTATTCTGCTTCAAAAGCGGCGACTGAATCTTACATGAAAAACTTGGCAAAAGAACTTGCTCCTACAATCTTAGTAAACGCGGTAGCTCCTGGCAGAACCCTAACACCAATGTGGGGCAAACTGTCAGATGCTGAAAAAAATAGTTTAGCGGAAGGTCACCTTACCAAAAAATGGATTACACCTGAGCAAATAGCCGACGCAGTAGTCTTCTTAGCAAAAAATGACGCAGTCTGCGGTGAAGTGCTTGTTGTGGACGGTGGTATGAGTTTAAAAACTTTAGGTTAAAGCCATTCTTCAAGATAACTACATATGCTATTATAATCATAAGTATGATAGAGATAAGTTTAGTCTGTGCTTCACATTTTGGTAGAGTCAGTTTTACTGCTGCGAAGCAGGCGGTACAATCCGGAGTTACAGGTGAATAAGGTAGCACATTATCTGCAAGAACACGTAGTCGGTGAAGTCTACGCTTCGCACGATGTGCGCGAGCACTTTTCAACCGACGCCAGTATCTTTAAGCAAGCTCCTGCGATTGTCGTTTATCCTCGCAGTGAAAATGATGTTCGCAAGGCCGTGCGTTTTAGTTGGCAGCTGGCTGAGCGCGGGCGTGTAATACCAATCACGGCACGAGGTTCGGGTACTGACTTGACTGGAGCGGCCATAGGTAGCGGAATTATGTTAGTTTTTCCGGCTCACATGCACAAAATTTTGGAGCTAGATCCCAAAAACGGACTGGTAGCAGTCCAACCGGGCGCTAATTTCGGAAAGCTTCAACAAACACTCTTTACGCATGGTCGTTTTCTGCCGTCTTTTCCAGCAAGTGGCGAGTACTCCACAATCGGAGGAGCAGTAGCAAATAATGCTTCTGGGTCTAAGAGTTATAAATACAGCGACACGCTCGAATATGTTCGGGGTCTAAGGGTTGTGCTGGCTAACGGTGAACTGATTGAGACAGGTAAGCTCAATAAGCGAGAGCTCAAAGCCAAGCTAGGTTTATCTGGAATGGAAGGCGAAATATATCGTCAGCTTGACAGCTTACTTGAAGAATACAAAGAGACGATCAAGAACTATTCTCCGCAAGCCAAAACTAATATTGGGTATAACGTATCGGCTGTACGTAGCAAGGACGGAAGCTTTAATCTTACGCCGCTATTGGTTGGTAGTCAGGGGTCGCTTGGAGTTATTACGGAAGTTGTACTAGATACGGAGACACATAATCCCGAGACATCTTTGGTCATGGCTGGTTTTGATAGTATCGAAGCTTGTTTGCAGGCGATCGATGAAATCAAAAAGATGAAATTTGGCCCAAGTGAGTTAGACTTTGTTGATCGTAATCTGCTAGAGTTCGCACTAGCTACAAACCCACATGTCTTGAAAGGTTATTTCAATGAGGCGATGCCAGATATACTATTGTTTGCCGAATTTGATGACGAGAGCATTCGCCTGCAGCGTAAAGTTGTGAAGAAGTTCAATAAAATCGTCGAAAAGTACGGCCAGATTGTGCTTGAAAGCAAACAAGAAGAGTATATCGACAGGGTCAGAGCTGTGCGTGATACCGCAGCCGGACTGTTGTCACACAGCGAGAGCTCTTACCGCGCCGTGCCTGTTATAGACGATGCGGCTGTACCTCCAGAAAAGCTTGGTGCGCTAATTGGCGAAATAAGAGCACTCATGCAGCGCTATAATCAGAAACAATACGGTATTTGGGGCCATGCCGGCAGTTCTATTGTCCATGCCGCTCCGTTTTTGGATCTATCTCTAGTTGGCGACCGTCAAAAAGTCTTCAAAATGCTCAAAGAATACTACGAGATAGTCATGAAACTTGGTGGGTCACTGAGTGGTGAGCATGGTGACGGGCGTTTACGAGGGCATCTGCTACCAATGCAGCTGGACTCCTCCATGATCGAACTCTGTACAAAAGTGAAGAAAATTTTTGACCCGCATGGTATTTTTAATCCTGGTGTAAAATTCGATGCCACAGAAGAACAGTCCAAAGCTTGGATGCGGAACGAATATTCAATTCGCAAATTCGCCGACCACATGCCCAGGAGCTAAGCTCTAGACCTCTGACCGTAGTCCTTAGGCCCTAGTATGCTGTTAGTTAATTAGTATTTTTTGTAGCTAGACAATAAACATTTTAGACACCACAAGCAGCGTGCTATGGTCTAAGGGCTAAAGACTAGTGTTACTTAAGTCCGTCTTTGGACATGAACTTTTTCATAGCATCCACGGTGTCCATAAATTGGGCAGGGAAGATGATTGTGCTGTTTTTTTCGACTGCTATCTCACTCATAACCTGTAGGTTTCTGAGCTGGAGTGCGATTGGGTGGGCCGCAATGATATCGGCAGCTTCCCCAAGTTTGGCGGCAGACTGGGCTTCACCCTCGGCGGCAATAATTTTGGCTCGTTTCTCACGCTCGGCTTCGGCTTGCTTGGCCATAGCGCGCTGCATAGTTTCGGGAAGGCGTATGTCTTTTAACTCAACTGTACTGACATATATACCCCACTTCTCGGTAGCGGTGTCGAGAATCGCTTTGATCTTTTCGTTGATAGTAGAAGTTTCACTGAGCACTTGGTCGAGAGCACACTGGCCGATAACATTTCGAACAGTAGTTTGGGCAATTTGGTAGGTCGCAGATACAACGTTACTAATTTCGACGAGCGACTTGGTGGCATCTACAACCTGGTAATATGCAACCGCTGCTACGTCGATGCTGACGTTGTCCTTCGTAATAATCTGCTGACTATCTACAGGTAAAGTAATGATACGCATGTCGACCTTTTTCATCTGGTCGATAAAAGGGATGATAACCCTGAGCCCCGCCTCTTTTGGGGTGGGCTGTACCCGTCCCAGGCGAAAAACCACACCTCTTTCAAACTGGTTGACTAGCCTAAGCCCCATAAGCACCGCGATAACAAATAGCGCTATCAGAAACCACACAAAACCCATAACCCCTCCTTATTCATACTGATATTGTAACCCTATTCTGGCCTACCATCAATGAAACCGCAGATACGTGTTGTAATTTTGCGTAAGTCTATAAGAGAGCCAAACATCTTTCGGTAATACGAAAGCACCTAATAAATGTGCCAAATCTACTTCAGCTCTAGCGCCACGACTTTCGGTCCAACCATCAAGCACGGCAATTCCTTGAGCGCCTAAAACCCCTGGAAAGTCGGCGCGCATATAGTCAGCCCAACCCCAATCCTGCTCTCCTTTTACTTCGTGTGGGCTAAAAACTTTATAGCCAGCACCTCTGAGTTGTGTAGCACCTGCCTCGAAAGCACTAAAATTATGCTTCGGGTATCCTGTCATTGGTCCTGATAGATACAAATTTTCCACCTCATTAACGTTTTTTGGAATAATAATACGCTCCATGGTTTCCCTTTCTACACTTTATATACACAAATAATATAGCATCAATATCTTTGAGAGAAATAATAATCAATCTTTTGGATGTCTATTGTATGGATGTTTTAGGCAAAGACGGCTATGTTTTTTCAAGGCCAGTGCTACAAAATATCAAAACGCCCAAAAGTCCCCAAACAATTCCAATTGTTTGGGGTAGCTGAGGAACAAGACAAGACCCCGTCTATTTATTTGCCACTTGCTAGCATAAAAATAGACGGGGTTGAACTTAGTTCGGACGTGGTGCACCTGAAGACAGATGTCTTGAACCTTTTGACAATATAAGTGATTGGCTACTGAGTAGTCCAGATATAGACTGGAATTTACAGCTCAGGAATGCTTCTCTATCACGGTTCGTGCCACAGTATCAGCTCTGATATTAGTGTGTTATTACTCTCGCTAGAAGTCGTTTGAACCTTAGCAATACTAGGGTTGCTCAACAGTAACTGGTATCCACTGTGCCATGCCAGCTTCAAGAACGTATTCTTCGCCCAGACTACGGGTAGCAAGTGAACGATGCCTACCATTCTGGATTGACCAATCTCCTGCTATCTCCAAATGGTCAGGAGCCCTATGACCAGAGTCAATTCCAAGCCCTGCGAACTCTGCATGATAGGCAACTGGATCAGCCATTATTCTTGCAACACCGTGTATCCACTCGCTGATATGCTTTCCGCCAGTGCGTGATTGTACATTAGCCCAATCCGTATGACTGTATCGAGCAACTCCCGCAAGGTCGGCTCTGCCTTCAACAGCATAGTCGAATGCAGTAGGGTTACCATGCCTTTGTTGTTCGGTAATAAGCTCTTTAATTCGAGATTTGAAGAAGCCGACTTCTGGGACTTCAATTCTTGGCTTAGGATGTTGTGTCCTATCTGTAAGACCAGCTTTCATATCCTCAAGTTGGGTGAACGAATCAGGGCTTTCAGGGTCTAAACCAAGCTGCTGCATAAGCTTTTGCAGGTGACCACGCCTTACAGCTTTAATTGTGAAGTCGGCATTTGCACTAGCCTCAACTAGCCAAGACATTATTTCTTGTATCTTTACATAGACGCCAAGAAATTCAAGTAGTCCGTCTACTTCAGGGTCACGTCTTATTTCAGCAGCGTAATTGCCACCACCACTAAATCCTTCGGGGCTTCCCATATGGCACTATTCTATCATATAATTGCTAATAATGCAATAGCTTTGTTGTGTCGCACAATAAGTATTGTGCGACACGCTCCAGGCTCGTTTGAAGTAGGACACTAAACCTAACGAAGGTTTGGTGTCAGTGAAGAGATCAAAAGATAATGATCAGATGGGAAAGCACTATGATCATTTAAGCTATGAAGATCGAGTCAAGATTGAACATTGGCACAAAAGCGGAAAGAGTATCCGGTTCATAGCACGTGAGCTGGGGCGAAGCCCCAATACCATCAGCTATGAACTAAATAACCTTCGGGTGTCTGGTGAATACGTTGCCAAGAAAGCTAAGGTGAAAGCATACCAAAAACGTAGGCTGGCTCGAACTTGGAGTAACAAAGTTGCCAGAGACAAAGACCTGCGAACCTATGTTGACGATAAACTGGATCTCGGCTGGTCACCCAAAGTCATAGCCGGTCGCACTCAAGCCGATCTCAACATTGCTGTGTCGAAGGATGCGGTCTACCGCTATGTACGTCTGTACGCCCTTCACCACAAGCTGCACTTCAAAGGTAAGCCAAAGAGACGGAAGACAATGTATCGTCGCTCACTGATTGGTGACCGGAAATGGATCGAAGAACGTATCCTACGTGATGAGATCGGTCACTACGAGCTCGACTTCATTGTCAGCAGGCACAGTAGAGCTGTGTTGTTGGTTGCTGTAGATACGCTGAGCAAAAAGACACTCATCGAGCTTCTACCCAACAGAACGAAGAAAGAGGTGTCAAAGGCTCTGAGAGTGATGTTTGACGGTTGCACCGTTAAAACCATCCTGACCGACAATGACATTGCTTTCAAGCAGTGGCAGGAGTTTGAGAGACTATTGCATGCCCCAATCTACTTCTGTCACCCATACCACTCGTGGGAGAAAGGTCTAGTTGAGAACGCCAACAAGTGGATACGGCACTTCATACCGAAGAAAACAGACCTACAATTCGTTACTAAAGAAAAAATACACGAGTGCCTCGTGTATTTAAATGATCGTCCAAGAGAAGTGCTTCAGTTCAGAACTGCCAATGAAGTATACTGGGAGAAATTAACTTGAAGTGTCCTACTTCAGTGCCGACTGTACGAGAGAATTCTTAAACAACCAAAATAATAAAATTGTAATATTTCAATAATAAGTGTATAGTAATATTAATGAGCAATCGTTCTATTATTCCTCGCAATTTTGATCGTGTTGGAGAGGCTACATACGAGATGTCACTTATAGAAGGTAAGGGCATTTCATCGGATGTGTCGTTAAGAGTTTTCTTTGATCCTGATGGTTTATTAGGCAATACTATCTTGCAATTTGATGTTAGCCCAGTAGTAGACGATAGGCGAAAAGAGATAATCGCCAGTTATGGATTAGATCAACAACGCATACCTTGGTTTGACGGTCTTACCTGGGGGGTAATTCGTTACAATTTGCTTAATTCAATGCTTGTGGTGCCCTTGGAACCAGGAGCACCAAGTGCTTCAAGCCCTGACCCCCATACGCGTATTGCAGAACATCTGGGTATTCGTTCAGAACGCGGGATTGATGGAGATGGAAAAGATTTTCTTGACGTACGCTGCACCCTCGGCGCAAAAGCGCTAAGTGAGCTATATGACAGAGTGCGCGGCCTGGGGGATTCTGTGAAATTTACCGATTACCACAGCAATACTAACCCAGGAAACAATATGAGTTACGAGGGCGAGCAGCTGATCGAAGGGCTAAAAGACGGAACAGTTTTAGTTGCGCCAGTACCAGAAGAAGGCGTAAACGTTACAAACATTGCATGGTCAGCTATACACGACAACATACTACACTTATATGGCAATATACTACTGAGGACGCCGGCGTTCAATGAGCTTGTTCGAACTTTTGGTCCACGAAAAGATGTCAGCTATATTGACTCGGAACTGGCGTATGTTGCTGGAACGATAACAGAGCTAATAGACTACGGATGGTACGAGCCTATCCGGCCAGGTGAAAACTATGTGCCGTACACTAAATTACACGAGCTCCTCATACCGTTTATTGATGACTCAAATCCAATGGTTGCCAGGCTAATAAATGAGGCTCGTCTATTAAGAAAGATAAAAGATAGAACACAAGAGCCCACTGATGCGGAGTGGGATGAATACGTGCAACTTGTCCTAAGCCCTGACAGCGTTCTAGAGCAACTCGACGATGCGGCAAACTCAATTCCAAGACGCTTTGTTTCTGTAACCGGTAAAGAACTAAGAAAAGAGAGATTAGATATGCTCTCTGTCATTTCTGCTCTTGGAGCTACCGCGGGTAATAATAGATATCGGGGCGGATTGAATTAGGGTCCCCAAACAATTCCCATTGTTTGGGGTAGCTGAGGAACAAGACAAGACCCCGTTTATTTATATGCCACTTGCTAGCATAAAAATACACGAGGCTGGTCTTATTTCGGACGTGGTGGATTTTTACAACTCCGCTAGAACCTATTTTGAGGAAAAATGCTGAAAAGTACGGCCCCGCCGCCTAGCACAGCAGAGCTGTGCTGCGCCCCGCCCAGAAAGCCCTTTGCATATTTTTTGAATTTCCCCCGCAGAGATTTTTTAGAAAAGGAAAAGGGTGTTTCTGGTTGGGTCGCGTTTCGGCATAGGCCGAAACAGACGGCGTGTCTGGGGCGGCACTGCCGCCCTCGTGTCGCTTGCGACACGCAAACAGGGGAAAATCTGTTAAAATTAAAAGTATGAGCAAAGATAAATTTGATTTTAGTGAGGAGTTTCGCACTTCAAGAGTGCAAACAATAGCCAGAGGTGAATTATTTTGGACTGAAGTAGATATCTTAGACCTAAGCGATACTCAGACGGCTAATGTTCTAAAAGCTACTCTGGAGAATTACGGCATAAAAACCAACTACTTTCCTGCGGCACTTGCCGAACATCTTAAGAAAGTTCTGGGGGGCAGCGATTATGCTAAAGCTCCGTACCTTATTATTGCCGCGCACGGTGCCGAACAAGAAGGCTCGCTACATATGGACACTTTGGCTGATGAACTTGCAGCTACACAGGACTTTCACGGCCAAATGACACCAGAAGACCTTTCAAAATTTGTAGATGTAAAAGATAAGGTCGTGATAAATGTTGCGTGTGTTGGCGGCGAAAAAGAATTAGCGAAAGTATTTATAGAAAAAGGTGGCGCAAAAGCCTATATTGCCGAGACATCTTCACCCTTTCATTATGTAAGTTCATTATTCCCGACATTGCTTTTCTATTTTCTGACTAACTACACAAACTTAAGTTTGGCAGAGGCTTTTGAACGCGCAAAGGCCGCCGATGCCGAAGAATTTAAAAGCTGGAAGCTCTTTGAGTAGTGCTATGGGGTTGGGTGGCAAAGTAATGACAGTGGAAATATAAACTTATGAGCCTGAAGATCCTAATCATTGAGGGCATAGCAACTAGTGGTAAATCAACCATGATTGAGTTGTTGCAGAAAAAGTTAAGCGACAAAAAGATTAAGGTATATGGTGAACCAGATACACATATACCTATAATGGAACAGCCAGCAGAGTTGCATCTGGATTTTTTCAAATCACTGCTTGATACCTCGTTAAATACCGAAGCTGATTACATAATCTTTGACCGACTTTATCTGACCCAAGCGTTTAGAGCAAAAGCTGACATTTCAAAGTATGAAGATATAGAAAATGTGCTACTACAACATCAAACACTTACTGTATTTTTGAAAGTGGACGAAAAGACTACCGCGAAAAGAGTGCAAACTGCCGCTGAACACCGCGAACAATCGTGGGTCGAGTACATAAAAACAAAAGGCAAAACCATTGAGGAGATAGCGCGGTATTATGTTGACCAACAGCGTAGCCAAATTGAACTACTCGCCACATCAAAAGTTAATAATAGAGTTTTTGATACCACCGAACACGAATACGATAAGATTGCTGACGAAATCCTGTCTATCTTTAAACTTTAAGGATTGCCGCACCTGCGCTTTAACGCAGACGACCCAACCAGAAACACCCTTTTCCTTTTCTAAAAAATCTCTGCGGGGGAAATTCAAAAAATATGCAAAGGGCTTTCTGGGCGGGGCGCAGCACAGCTCTGCTGTGCTAGGCGGCGGGGCCGTACTTTTCAGCATTTTTCCTCAAAATAGGTTCTAGCGGAGTTGTAAAACTTCACCAAAAATGGACTAAAGTCAGAATTGTCGCCCGAAAGAACGGCTTTTTCTTTGGTTTTTGCTGCGCAAAACCAAAGAAAAAACGGCGCAGCGCGCCGCTAATTCCAATTTTTGTCCATTTCTGGTGCGCGAGAGAGGACTTGAACCTCCAAGCTTTTTAAGGCACAGCCACCTCAAGGCTGCGTGTTTGCCAGTTTCACCACTCGCGCGTTTGCACGATTTATTCTATCATTTTTATCTCTTGCTATGAAGCTAAGTAGTTTGTCTTTTTTTCTCCTTAGAGAAAATTTTTCTGAACAGGCCGTGCTATACATAGCATTACTAATCTTTTCTGAGTCTAGCTTGGCATAAGCGAGCGTATACGCTCTGTTGGATTTTTTTATAGACCCTTGAGTAGTACCACATAAGATTTTATTTTGTTTCTGAAGCCATTTAATATAATCGAGACTGGCAGAAGTGAAACCAGTGTAGTACATATAACTAGACCGCCATCGCTTATCCGTGTATGCATAAGTAGTGCCGTCACCATCGAAATACCCTCTTAAAAAGTCGCCCCAGTACTCGTTTGGCAGTTTTACTTGTTTGATTGTCTTGCTCTTTCTTGGAGTAATCCCATGAGTATTAAAAAAGTCGTACAATGATACATCGCTAAATTGCCAGCAAAAGGCAAGGTTTCCTAGCTCTCCCTTTTTGATTTGGACCTTCTTACCTATCCCGCCTAGCGCCTCCTGGCAATATTCAATTATCTCATAGTCTTTTGAGGTTATATTAAGGTGGCGGCCGTTGCTAATAAGACAACCGTCAGAAGCGAATAGCCCCGCAATGTATGCTAACTCCTGTGTCCATAAGTAACTTTTTGTTTTCTTGTATCTTCTCATGGTATAAGTATATACCAATTTGTTTTTTAAGAGTTGCTTGTGTACAATACTTTCAAAGGGCGCTTAGCTCAGTTGGCTAGAGCACCTCGTTTACACCGAGGGGGTCGCGGGTTCAAGTCCCTCAGCGCCCACCAAGTAGTCATTTTCCGAACCCCGGCCTGCAAAGGCCGGGGTTCGTCGTTCAACGCTTCCGACCGCTATCGCCAGCATCGTCACCAGATCGGTGAGCATACCCTTTTCCGGGCGCCGCCGAGGCACCGCGTGTGATAGGGTACCCGAAACGCAAGAACCCCGGCAGCTTGCGCATCCTACCCCGGAGTCAAGTGCTGGTGCTGGGTGTCGCCAAGCTAGGCAGCGTCCGTTGCTAGCCCGTCATCGCGAATACTTTGACGGAATATCCCATCCCGTTGCCGCTCCAGCAGATTGACAGCCTCAATCTGTGTCGGTTCTAACGTACCCTCCAGCGCCGCCTGGATAAATGCCACGTCAGTCTCATAAGCCGGTCCATATGCCCCGGCTAAGGCTGCCAACGCCACTTGCTCCGAGATGTTCGGCGCGCCCCGCCACGCATCGCATGGGATTATTGCACCAACATCGCCGTTGGATGCAGACAGTATGTCGTCATACTCTGCCTCCAGAGCGGAGTAGAATTTTGGACTTCTGGTCATTTCTAAGGCCATCTGTCTGGTCTTACTTGGTAACGCGAACGGTCCCGCCAGACCCTTTCGGTAGACATTATACCACGTCCCGTGCGAAATTTGTGGTGGCCTAAATGCTACATAATTTCCATCATGTTAAGTAAGATGCTACAATATAATCACTAAACCTAAGGGGGTAAAAATGCCAATTATTTGGATTGTTGTAGGTGCGGTAGCGCTAGTCGTGCTAGCTGTTATCGGTATGTACAACGGACTAGTCAAAGCAAAAGTAAGGGTCGATGAGGCCTGGAGCGATATTACGGTTCAGTTGAAGCGCCGTGCCGACCTGATCCCGAATCTTGTAGAGACTGTAAAAGCGTACGCCAAGCATGAAAAAGGCGTTTTCGAAGAAGTCACAGCCGCTAGATCGGCTATGATGAGTGCCGGCACTCCTGCCGAAGCTGCAAAAGCTGAAAACATGATGGCTGGTGCGCTAAAAAGCTTGTTTGCGGTAGCAGAAGCTTACCCTGATCTCAAGGCTAATCAGAACTTCCAGCAGCTACAGATGGAGCTGGTAGATACTGAAGACAAGATTCAGGCTAGCCGACGCTTCTACAATGGTGCAGCTCGTGATCTCAACATCAAAATCCGTACTTTTCCAACTATTATTTTTGCTCGCATGCTTGGATTTACTGAGCGACAATTTTTCGAGCTTGACGAAGCCGAAAACGCCAGTGTTCAAGAGCCTGTAAAAGTAGATTTTGATACAAAGTAATCTGCCGCATAAAACAGCAAGCCTCCGAACCCAAACGAAGGCAAACAAAAACGTTTAGATAACTAAAATGTATAGTCAAATACAAGCCAACAAAACCAAATCAGCCCTCATTTTGATGGGCTTTTTTGGCTTTGTGGCGCTACTTTCCTACCTGTTTTCAATTTGGTATCGTAATCCCAGCATAATGATTTACGCACTACTCGGCTCGCTAGTTTATGCGCTAATAAGCTACTACAGCTCGTCAAAAATGGCTCTAGCTCTCAACGGTGCACGCGAGATTACCCGCCGCGATAATCCGCAGCTATGGAACGTGGTTGAAAATATTTCGATGACTGACGGGCTACCAATGCCGCGCGTTTATATAATTGATGACCCGGGCTTAAACGCTTTTGCGACAGGCCGAAACCCCGAGAACGCTTCTGTGGCGATTACCAGCGGCTTGCTAGAAACATTGACCAAGGCTGAGCTTCAGGGTGTTATGGCGCATGAGCTTGGTCATGTAAAAAACTATGATATTCGAGTCAGTATGGTAGCTTTTGCACTAGCAAGTGTCATTAGTCTGTTGTGCGATTTTTTCCTGAGAATTAGCTGGTTTGGTGGCGGGGACGACGATAATAACAACACTCAGCTGCAAATTTTTGGCATCGTGGCTGCAGTTATCGCTCCATTTGTGGCTATGATGATCCAGATGGCGCTCTCTCGTAGACGTGAATACCTAGCAGATGCAACTGGCGCAGCCACAACCCGCTACCCTGAAGGACTTATAGGTGCTCTTGAGAAAATTCAGGCTTACGGCTCGCAAACCCAGCGACAGAATTCCTCGACGGCGCATTTGTTTTTTGCAAACCCATTGAAGGGTAACTTCTTTGGAACGCTTTTTAGTACCCACCCGCCAATTGAAGATCGCATTGCTCGACTAAAGGAAATGGGCAGGAGCTTGTGATAAATGGGCATTAAGCGTACCGTCAAAACACCAAATAGCAGCCTAGACGATAAGAGTTATAAACTAAATCCCAAAAAGCAAAAACAGAAAATAGCCCCTACTGGTAAGCGCCATTTAAAGAAACCAAAATATAAACATTTTAGACTACAAAAAAAACTTCGTCATGAAAAAGGCACGCCGGTAAGGCTTCGGGTACTGCTTGCTAGAACTAGTGCTTTACTTAAGGCGTGCTGGAAACCAGTGCTGGTCATCACCTTCTTGTTCACCTTAATGCAGCTGATGTTGGTTCGCGGATTTAGCGCACCTCTTAACGTGGCTGAGTTTAAGCAAACGGTCAATGAGGCCATAGGTGAGAAACTAGGAAATGTCGAATCAGCAGCGACGGTAGTCGGAGCGCTTTTTGGCTCACAGAGCAGTCAAGTCAGTGAAGCCTCGAACGCTTATAACTTTTTTATAACATTGTTTATTGGCTTGTCGTTTATTTGGATATACCGACAGACACGGGCTGGTAATAAGTTCAAGGTTAAAGAAGCAATCTATAGAAGCCCTTATCCTATCGTAGTCGTCTTGCTAATTCTGCTTGTAATAGCACTGCAAACCTTACCTTTTGTGATAGGCTCAACGCTTTTTCAAATTGTGATGCAAAACGGTATTGCTGTTAATGCTTACGAAGAATTTATTTGGTGGCTGCTACTGGGCTCTACCGGACTTTTAAGTCTGTATATGATAAGTTCATCTGTTTTTGCCGTTTTTGTAGCAACGCTACCGAGCATGACTCCGATGAAAACTTTGCGTAGCGCAAGGAACCTAGTGCGTCACAGAAGGCTTCATGTTATGGGGCGAATTATTGGTTTTGCTTTCTTCATTTTGCTGGCAGGGGCTGGCATTATGTTACCGCTGATTTTCTTTTGGCCGGCTGCTGCGGGGTGGACTTACTTTGCTCTAACCAGCCTATTATACCCTTACGTTCTGGCGTTTTTTTACACACTTTATAGAGAACTTTTATGACCCAACTAAGATATACAGAGCTGGTTGAGCTGCTTAATCGTTACGGACGTGAGTATTATATAGATGACGCGCCAACCGTCAGCGATGCTGTTTACGATGGGCTGAATCAGGAGTTGAAGGCTATTGAAGCAGCACACCCTCAGTGGATCTTGCCGGAATCTCCTAGTCAACGTATTGCCCCAGCACTTAAAGGCGGTTTTGAGAAGTTTGAACATAAACAGCCGATGATTAGCCTGCTTGATTGTTTTAGTGCTGAAGAAGCGAAGTTATGGCAGCAACGCGTTATTAAGCTAAACCCAAGTGTGGCAGCTGCCGACTACTATGTTGATTCCAAAAAAGATGGTCTGGCCTGTGCCTTACACTACGAGGATGGATTGTTGGTTCGAGCCGTGACACGTGGTGATGGGCGTGTTGGAGAAGTTGTCACAAATAATCTTAGGACATTGGCTTCAGTGCCGCTGAGACTGCCAAAGTCTGCAAGGTTTTCCGAGGGGCATACGGAGGTGCGCGGCGAAATTATTATGACGAAGCAGGCTTTTGAGAAGTTGAACTCAGAGCGGCTCAAAAAAGGTGAGGCTACTTTTGCCAACCCGCGCAACCTTGCGGCTGGTACTGTAAGGCAGCTAGACCCAAGCCTTGTGGCTAAGCGGCCGCTCAGGTTTGTTGCCTACGATGTGCTTAGAGATGATCCTGGTCAGGTTAAAACAAATCAAGCGGCCTACGACGCGGCGCGAGAAATGGGGTTTGTTGTGAGTGCTGCTGCGCACAAGGAAGCCGATTTTGAGTCAGTGCTAGAGTTTGCAGCCAGCTTTGAGCAAGAACGGCCCAATTTGCCGTATAACACGGACGGGCTAGTCATTAAAATCAACAATCGCAGGCTCATGAATTCTCTCGGCGTCGTTGGCAAAGTTCCACGTGGTGCGATTGCTTATAAATATCCTGCCGAAGAGGCCACGACTATTGTCAAAGATATTGTCATTAGTCTTGGTCGTACTGGCGCGGCAACTCCGGTGGCCGTTTTTGACCCCGTAGTTGTTGCCGGCACAACCGTCCAACATGCTAGTTTGCACAACCCCGACGAGATTGCCAGAAAAGACATTAGAGTAGGCGACACTGTCGTGATTTTTAAAGCTGGCGATATTATCCCGCAAGTTAACCGCGTAATCGAGCAGCTTCGGCCCAAACCTTCTTGGCCATTTAATATGGAAAAGGAGCTAAGTCGCCAATATCCTGAGCTAGAATTTGAGCGCCCAGAAGGCGAAGCGGTTTACCGTGTGCACGGCGCATCTGGGCCGATTTTACTGAAAAAAAGCATCGAGCATTTTGCCAGTAAATCAGCACTAGACATAGATACTTTGGGTGAGAAAAACGTATCTGCAATTGTCGATGCTGGTTTTGTGGAGTCGCTAGCTGACATTTATCAACTTACCTTCGAGCAAGTCGTGGAGCTAGAAAGATTTGCAGAAATCTCAGCCCGCAAACTAATTGACGCTATTGCCGAAAAAAGGAACCCACCGCTGGCTCGCTTCATTTATGCTTTAGGTATACGGCATGTTGGCGCTCAAACGGCGATAGACCTCGCCAACAAGTTCAAGAACTTAGACAATTTAGGTTCGGCTACCTACGATCAACTCAAAGAAGTTGAGGGCGTCGGCGAAATTGTAGCCGACTCGATTTTGGGTTGGTTTGTCGATGATGATAACCAAGCGATGTTAGCAAAATTTAGAGCGTTAGGTGTCTGGCCACAAGACGTAAAACATATTGGCGGTCCTTTAAGCGGACAAAGCTTTGTCATTACTGGCACCCTAGAATCTATGAGCAGGGAATTAGCCGCTGAACGTATCCGCGCTCTAGGCGGGACTTTTCAGTCATCTGTCGCCAAAGGCACCACTTATTTAGTTATGGGTAGTAAAGCTGGTGCTAGTAAAGCCGAAAAAGCCCGCAAACTCGGCACTGAAGTTATAAATGAAGCTGCACTCCTTGAATTGTTAAATTAATATGGTCTCTATGGTTGCCGGGCCGAGGTCTTATAAGTTCTAAGAGTAGAATTTTATCTAAAGTAGACCAAACGCAGTTGCAGCAGAAGCAAGTTGGTGAAATCGTACTGTTGGGTCACCATCACGTGTTGGTTGGATGCCATGTGGCCAGCATGTAGTTGTTCGATGTCGAACTGTTGTGGATCAATGGCTAAATCAGCGTAAATACTTGCTCCATTAAGCAAAGTTTGGCTCGGTGCTTTCATTATTCCGCACTTACCGCTACATCAATTATTGGCAAGTGTGGTTCAAACATATTTTTTGGCAATTGCTTCACGTTGAACCAGGCGGCCGCAAGGGCATCATCTTTGCCTTCGACGAAGACGCTAGTACCTAAAAGCCATCTTACGGCCGTAGTCTCTGTCCAAGAATGAGCCGTAGACCTGTGATCGCCAAGTATGCCCTTAAATATGATTTTTGCCTCATCAATGTCTAGCGATATCGTTGTTTCTTCTTTAGCTTCGCGAGCAGCGGCAACTGCAACCGTCTCGTTTGGGTTCATAAATCCACCAGGGAAAGCCCACTTGTGATTATCGCTTCGTAAAACTAAAAGAATTTTAGTTTTATTTTCGGCTAATACAACTGGGTCGACGGTGTAGTTTGGCCCCCATTCCCAAAAGAAACCTTTATTAGCCAAGACGCCATGCTTTAGTTTTTCGGCTAAATTTGGGTGTAAAGGGCGACCTAGCGAATCAATTTTTAAGCCTAAATCAGTGAAGCGCCTGACTTCTTCTGTGCACGGTAATGTGTTATTGGAGGCATCCCATGGCCCCTCTGGTATCGTTGGCAGACTTTCGTTACTAAAGTATCTGGTTTGCGGGTAGTCTATTAGCTGGGTGGGTTTGTTTAGCTCATAATTGTTATGCATAAAGTTTTATCCTCTTTCTCGGCAATGCATCAATCGCTTTGATGGCTTGCTGTAATCTCTTTTTGTGACTGCCAGTTACTATAATATAAGGTGTTTTTAGATCAGACAAAGCACTTACAAATGCTTGGTGCATCCAGTGACGGATGTGCTCACCGTCACGGAACCCATCTTGCACAAATGGTATTTCATCGCCGGTCAAAATGTATAGATCTGCCGGTGCTGTTTTAGCTATTCTATCTACTTCGGCTGTTGATTCCCCCATATAACGCGTCTGCCATATTTTTGTTGCGAAAGCGTTCGTGTCGCAAATAAGCTTACCGTTGCAAAGACCGGCTAAATCGTCCTCGTACTGTTGCTGAAGTCTGGCAATATTTGCAAAGTCTTCATCTTGCCAATCATGCTTGGCGCTTGCCAGTGACATGGTATAGTACCGACCTAGTTCAACAGTCCATGGACTGGAGTAGTGTTTAGCTAAGCCCTCGGCCAAGGTTGTCGTACCGGTTGATTCGGCGCCAAGCACAACTATGCGCCGACAGAAAGCCTGTCTTATCCTGGGCAACATAAAGCCCCAGTTTGTAGCCACATCATCTCTGACTTTGGTAGCCGAGATCGGAATCTTGGTGCGGCCAAAATCAACCATTCGATGTTTGCAGCCCATTTCTTGCGCCCAGGTTATGCCGTAATTTTCGCTTGTGTAGCAAACGTCAGGTCTGAAGCCTAGAAACTTAATAGTGTGCTCCGACCAATGAGGTGAATCATCTAGCTCGGGTGGTAGCTCGGGTATCGGTTTTACTATTGCCTTTGGATGAGCTAGTCTTAGCCAATTAGCCCGTATCTCAGCTGGGATGGTATAGTTTGGATTGTCACAGGGCAGAACATAAACTTCATCACACTCTTCTAGTGCAGTGTTAATTAGGTGGTGGTGACCTTTGTGTGGTGGGTGGAATTTTCCAACTATTACCGCTCGGCGTGGTTTATTGCTTTTCATAGGTCTTCCTCCAAGTGATGTAGCCCTTGATAGCCAGAAATAAGAAGATCAGATAGAGCAGGGCGACGAAGGGCACGCCTTTTTTGGCGTAAAGGCCTACGCCAATTACATCTACGACTATCCAAATAGGCCAGTTTTCTAGTCTTTTAATAATTAGTAGATATTGAGCGATAAAACTAAGTACCGTAGTAAAGACGTCTAGTAGCACAAAGCTGGCGGGTTCTGGAAAAAGACTCGGCAGCCAGATGTGTATGTTGCTCATTGCCCAGGCGTAAACGATGGTGCCGAGTATGGCTGTGATTATCCAGGCTTGGTTTTCATGATCAGTGTTTTTGGTAACAATAATATTTTGATCATCTTCTGCCTTGGTCTTGCGTTTAGCCCAGACGTACCAGCCCCAGAAGCCAGTGATTAGATAGTAGACCTGTTCTGACAAGTCAGCGTATAGGTGAAGCTGGTAAAACAATGTGCCAAACAACAAAACCCCGATAATACCAATCGGCCAGTTTAGTATGTGTTTTTTAGCAACCAACCAGACACAGGCTAGGTTTGCTAATGTGCCAAAGAATTCTATGTAACTCATTTGGTAGCCAAGGATGGTAAAGAATGTCGTATTTACGTTAAGTAGGTTTAGCAAGTTACTCATAATATTCCTCCTAGAGCGTTATTAGTTGCTTGTTGTTTTCTAGGGCGCTTTCGACTAATTTTCGTGCTACTGCCTGAGCATATTGTTTGACTTTATACTCTGGCCCTGTGTGCTTGGTTGGGCTGTCGCTCAGTTTTACTGTCGGCGTGCCGTTAACGGCCGTAGCTTTCATAACAATATTGTTGGGTTTTAGGCCAAGGTCATTGGTTAGGCTGGTGCCCCAACCGAATAGGAGCTTTATTCGACCGTTAAACTTGTCGGCCAGTCGAACGATTTGGTCAATATCTAAACCGTCACTAAATACTAGGGTTTTAGTCGCGGGATCAATATTATTTGATTCGTAAAAGTCGATGACTTTATTAGCAAATTCGATTGGATCACCAGAATCGTGCCTTAAGCCTTTCCAGGCTTTGGCCTGCTCACTAGAGAAATTGGCCAAAAAGAAATCGCTGCCAAAAGTATCGGATAACGCAATACTCAAATCGGGGCCATAAAGTTCCTGCCAATCTTCTAGCATTTCCTTGTGGCCTTCTAGCGGGTTACGACCAGTTTGGTCGGCTAATCCGGCGTAGACCATTGGTAGCTCATGCGCAAATGTGCCGACTGCCGGAAGACCATATTTGTGAGCAAAGTAGACATTGGATGTTCCAATAATATTTTGCGGACACTCATTAACTAAACGCTCAATAACATGTTGATGCCAGCGGAAAGAAAAGCGTCGCCTGGTGCCGAAATCTATAATTTTTATGTCGGGGCGAGACTTTAGGGTCTCGATTTTTTTGTCTAGTCTTTTGTCGCCTTCTTCGTACAGTTCGGTTACATCCAGGCCTTCGCTGCGTACTTTATTGTTAAAATAAATCTCATTTTCTTCAGCCATAACAACTGTTTCCCAAAAACTTACTAGGGGCATATCACCAGTTGGCTGGGCGGTTATTTCGCCCGATGAATCGTAGTCGACTTTAATTTCTGGTAGTTTGCTTACTGCCAGGTAGCCCAAGAAGTCTTTACTAAAAAGCGGTTGTCCATCGCTTCTTTTGATACCCGAGATTGACTCAATGTCTTTTTCGGTCCAGCCAGATCTAAGGCTATCAAGTCTTTGCTGTAATTCCTGGGCACTTACATACACTGATAGCGGCTGGTCGTGGTTCCTGTTGATTAGCGAGAATGTTACCTGCGCATCTGGGTGTTTCTCGAAAGCTAGCTGGCTCATGGTTGGCTTGTAAAAGTCTAGGTCGGCGGTCAATCTATTTTGTCCGATTTCTGGACCAATCATAATTTCTGAGGTCGTCATTGTGGGCCGCCTAACTCTACTATTAATTCGTTAGTATTCATTAGTCTTACCCCAGCGGCGCGTAGATCTACTAAAGCCTGTTCGCCAGTTTCTTGAGCGACTGGTTTAGTGGCATCTGTCACGACAACTACATCGATAGCGGACTTTCGCTTAAAATCTATCGCGGTGGCTTTTACGCAGTAATCAAGCGCCAAGCCACCTAAGACAAGGGTTTTTACATTGTTTTTATTTAAAAATTGGGGTAGTGTTTCTTTCTTTTGGCTAGATAACTCACCCATGCCTAAGTAATATTCGTTGATTCGAAAAGCATTGAAGCCACTATAGCTAGTGTCGTCTTTGCCATCATGTAGAATTTCTTGTCCTTTTTTGAACTTATGTGTCATTTCGGGTAGTTTTATGTCTTGGTGCAATTTTGCTCCATCTGTATGGGCTACACAGTGGGTAGGCCAAGTCGTCATGTAATTTGGGTTTTCATTAAAATGGGCAGTTTCTTTAGGGTGCCAATCTTGTGTAGTGAACACTAAATCAAAAGAACCACTAAGCAACAATTTATTAAGCGGGGCTATAATTTTTTCGCCGTCGGGGACTGTCAGCTCACCAAAGCCTTGTTGTCCTAGGCGTTCACCCTCGCCAGCTGGCATAAACCCGCGCTGAGCATCAATTATCCCAAGCGCTATATCTTTATTCATAACCTACCTCCTTTATAGTTAGTGTGTACTTGACACTTACTGACATTAGGAGTATATATAATAGTTAGTGTATTGTCAACACTATTTCACAAAACTAAGTTAGAAAGAGTTAAAAGAATGAAGAATATATTTATTCCGTCTACGGTCGAAGAATATAGAGCCGACATAATTGAAAGAACTTTACTTGATAAAACAATTGCTGAAAATGATTTTTACAAAAACTTGGCAGGCTGGGTAATCGATCGAAAGACGCCAATATTATACGAGCAAGAATATGATGATGAGTATGCTAATTTTAGTATTAATTTTAATTGGCTACTTTTACGAGATTATTCAAAAACAAAGCTAGGACCACCAGACACAATCGCTAGTTTATACGCGGTTCATGAATTTACTCATATGACCCATCGTCTGCCTACTAGCTTAAGTAATATAAGTGCTCAAGAATATGCTGAAGATTTCACAAAAAGTGAATATAGAGCAAGCAATGAAAGTGAAATATTAGTTCATTATCGGATACCGGGCATACGTGAGTTTTGCTTTGGTGGTATGAAAATAGCATACGATATGTTGAAGGAACACGGTATTAATGTAACAGATTCATATAGCTTGTCATTATTGAGGCCCTTACTAATAGAAACTAGTCTGCTAGACGAATACTTTAGCAAAAATCAAGATGATGCAACGATACTATCACGCCTAAAACAGTACGGTGGCAATCGAAGTTGGGCAATAGCCCGCTTTAACCGAATCAGAAGTCTTTTTGATGCAACCAACTTAGCCCAGTCGATTGGTTTAGCAGACGGAGAATACGAGGCTACTATAGCAGCCTATGAACCACATATAGATCAAGAAGAATACGAAGAAAATATCATTAGAAATGTAAAATTTGGCTATTTAATGTGCGGCCTAGCTGAACCTGAGTTCTATTCCTTTGGTGATGCTTTAGCCGCCGCTAAAGAACTGGAGGGACATCATGCAAGAGTTTGAAGTCAACCCAGAGCATATAATGAAGGATGTATATAGTTATCCATTTCCAGAAGTTAGAGATTTGCTAAGAGAACAACAGTTTGATCCAGATCTAACTATTAATACTATAACTAGACCTGAAGCGCAGATCATGCTGAGTGGCTATAACTTTGATCCGCCCCTAGATCTGCCTGTCACTAATTCTGGTAGTATCGACCTTGATGAACTGCATCTTGCAGCTATCGAGAGAATAAGACTGGTCCAGGAAAGATTTTTACCGGGCCTCAGCGGTTTTAGTGAGGCTTATCCGATGCATGGATCTAGCCAAGCTATGTTTAATCTGATGGCCGAGTGGTCGGCTAAAGGCAAGATGGAGTCCCTTGCTGTTATAGATGGTGAGTATGACGGCTACGCGGCCTATGCAAAATCATTGAATATTAAGGTGGAGTGTTTTGCTGAGCTAGCCGATGCTAGTGTTGAGCCAGGTCGAGTTTGGTTCGTTTCGAACCCAAACGCTAGGGCAGGTAACTGGATAGATTCAGACGCTTGGCAGCAATTTGTAGAAGCCGGCCATAATATAGTGCTCGATGCGGCATACGTTGGCTTGACGTCTGATCAGCGACAACTTGATGTCAGCTCGCCAAATATCATGGCAGTCTTAACCTCGCCGTCGAAAATTTTCGGAGTTTTTCGTTACCGTAATACCGGCGTTACGTACGTGCGCGAGCCGGTCGAGTGTATGTACGGGAGCAAGTGGTTTAAGGATATACCGGCCCTGTTTGCAACGCTTAGTCTTTATGAAAATTTTGGCGACGGACAGCTGGCTGAAAAATATTGTAGTACGCAAGAACTTATTTGTAGTAAACTTGCTCAAAAGGTTGGTTCTTTAGTGATGCCGAGCGACGTACTACTATTGGCCAACAGTCCGGGCCCTGTTCACGCAGACTACGAACACTACCGGCGTGCTGGAGCTTATAGGTTTGGTTTAACTAAGTTATTCGAAGATTTGGAAAAAGAGATTTAATGACCGCCAAAAATTATAGACAAACAGCTGAGCAATTGTTGCCTGCGATCGCATATGGCGATTCTGCCGGATTGCCATTAGAGTCTTTAACTAGGTATGACATAGCTTCAAAGTATGGGCTTGTGGATAAATTAATTGATATCCCTTCTTCACATTTAGGTTATGGCTATGCTGAAGCCGGTTCTTGGAGTGATGATACGCAGCTCAGTTGCGCCATGATCAGATCAATCTTGGATTCAAATGGTTTTGATATTGATGATATGGCCTTAAAACACGTTGATGCATTAAATAGCACTCCTTTGGTGTCTCGCCCGAATAAAATGCCTGTTTATCGTGGTTGGGGCGGCTCAACGATTGAAAGCGTAAAGCGTCTAGCTAATGGCTGCTCACCATTATTGTCTGGCAGCACTGAGGGAGTTGGTAACGGTGTGCTGATGAAATTAGCGCCGTTGGCACTCTGGCAGCAGGCGGCGGGTATAAGCAGTGATTTAGCGGAGAAACAGGCCGTGTTGTTAACGAACATGACCCACAATAACGAGCTATCTAGACAAGTCACGCTGACTCATCTTGAAGTTCAGAAGACGCTTACCGATGCTCCAGAGCTGATGGCAAAGGCTGGTATCATTGCTTTAGATTTTGTAAAAAACAAAGGTTTTAAACCCGAGCTACAAAACGCACTTTCTTATTTTATTCAAAAGATCGTATCCATAGAAGATGTACTTAGCTATACAGACGGGAAAGGGTTTTATGCACCTCAAACACTAGCGATGGCATATGGGGTTCTTGCAACTCGGCCGGAAACTTTCAATGACGCTATTTTTGCGGCCGTAAATATGGGAGGCGATACTGATAGTATTGCTTCTATTGTTGCTGCATGTTGGACCTTAGCTTGGGGTAGTGCAGAGTTGCCTCACGATGCCAACAAAATAGCAGATATAGATAAACTTAATGATTTATCGATAAAGTTCGGAGGCTTTATTAGTAAAGTGGCCGAGTAAGCTGAAGCTAGCTGGAAAATTTAAGTAAAAAGATAGTTTTGATAGCTAATCGAAGCTTCTGGATAGTGTATCGAGTGATTTGCTATTGAACTCAAACAGGCGTGCCGGGCGGTGGGCGCCACTTTTACTTATTTCATTGGTTTCCTTGATTAGATTTAGGCTTAAAAACTTTTTGCGAAAATTACGCTTATCTAGTTCTCTGCCAAATACTGCTTCGTAAGACTTTTGCAGTTCAGTCAGTGTGAATTTTGGCTGTAATAGCCCATATACGGCATTAGTGTAAGTTAGCTTGGCTGCCAACCTTTCACGAGCGTAGGCAATAATTTTTTGGTGGTCGTATGCCAGTGGCGGTAATTCATCGACAGCAAAAAATGACGTTTCTTCGCTGCCTCCAGAGTGTGCGATATTCGTTCCGCAGCCCATATAGGTAACTGATACGGCGTGGCCGCGGGGGTCACGGGCGACGGTATCAAAAGTATAGAGCTGTTCGATGTATCTTAGGTTTTTTAAGACATCTGTTCCGGCTTTGCGGTTGACTATATTTCTCAAGGCTTCTTTAGTTGTTTCGCCTGCTGGATTATATCCTCCGGGCAAGGCCCAGCTACCCTTAAAGGGGGCGTTGCTTCTTTTTATCAACATTACCTCAAGCTTGTGATTAGTTAGTTGGAATATCACAGCATCGACTGTAAGAGTTGGTGGTATGTATGTATTAGCGTAGTGCATACACTTAGCTTACATCACTTTAGCGTGCAATCAATAAATCAGTGTAGGCCCGAGGCAAGCTTCTCTTGTGTTCGGTCTTCAAAAAATGTTGTTCTATCCTAGAAGCAACAGAAGTGCTAACCTTTTTACCTTCTAGGTAGTCATCTAACTGATCATATGTTAAGCCCAGTTCATCCTCGTCTGCCTGAGCTGGTTTATTATCCAAAAGATCTGCCGTTGGCCGTTTGCTAACAAAAATCTTGGGGGCACCAAGCTCTTGCAATAATTGGCGGCCTTGACGTTTATTAAGACCAGATAGTGGTAACACATCAGCTCCGCCGTCACCAAACTTAGTAAAGAAGCCAACTGCCGCTTCGGCAGCATGGTCCGTGCCAATCACTAATAAACCATACTGACCAGCTATGGCGTACTGGGCTATCATGCGCATTCTAGCCTTGACATTACCTTTATGATAATCGGGCAGCTCCAAATTTTCACTGCTTGCAAAAGTTTTTGCTAATGCATCTGTTGCGCTTCTGATATCGAAATCGTGCGGCGTAATCTCAGAATCTATGACCTTACAGGCTAATTCGGCATCATATCTGTCGGTCTGAGTTCCGTACGGCAATAAAACGGGGTGAAAAGTTACATTTTTACCAGTACGTTCGTGTAAATTCATGACAGCTCGTTGCGCTAACATACCCGCCAGTAGCGAGTCTTGCCCGCCAGATATGCCTAAAACGTAACCATTCATTCCAGACTTATCAAGGTACTGTTCTAAAAATAAAGTCCTGTCTGCAATTTCTTCAACAGGGTCTATCTCTGGCTTTACGCCAAGCTCATTAATTATTTTATGCTGTAAAGTTTCCATATTTTAGCTCCTCCTGTTTAAAAATAAATGCTCCTAACAGGGAGTGTACTCTCAAAATTAAATAGTGTCAATAGCACACTAACATTTATAATTGTTTGACACTTTGCTTATGCTTATGGCAAAATACCTTTTAGGAGTCGGATGTCAAATGGCTCGAGTAAACAAAAATTATTAAAAACAAAAAACCCGAGCCGGGTGGGCACACCCGACTACTCAATTAAAAAAGATTCACCAAAAAAGTGAATCTTTTTTAATAAGTGCACATCTGTTAAAATAGGCTAAGTATCTGGGGCATTGGCGCAGTTGGCTAGCGCGCTTCCATGGCATGGAAGAGGTCAAGGGTTCGAATCCCTTATGCTCCACCAAGTCGGAACATTAAGGAATTTTTATGAATACTCCAGAGTGTATCAAAGAAATAACAGAACAAGCACTTAGACGGCAAGTAATAAAAGAAGCAGTAAATGGCGCTATTGCTGAGACTCCACGTACTTTATCTGGTGGTGTAAATAGATCAAAATTTATGGGAGCCCAGGTAAGCAGGTATATCAGTTTTGATAGAGTAACACCGGTTTAAAGTCGAAACTTGATAACGTGTTTATTATGTTTAGCAAAACGTCTGTTACAATAACATTATGATTAAAATGTCGAAAAAGAGGGTGGCAAGTTTATTAATTGTAACTGGGCTAGTTTTAGGTATCGTTAGCGCATCTTTGTGGTATACAAGACTGTATTGGACTAAAGAACGTCGCTTCTGGGCGGCCATCGAGAATGGCTTGCGTACATCTAGCGTGGTCAAGGAAGTAGTTACAGATAACCCAAATGGAGAGAGTAAGATAAATACTCGACTTACTTTCACGCCGCTTGCTTACACTGAAACTAAGACAGAAACTCACCAACGAATCGACACACAGACCAGCTCTGATGTGGTTACCCGTACGCTTACGACCCCTAAGGATGCCTACGTCCGCTACGATTCGATTAGAAGTAATGAGAAAAAACCGGATGGTAGCAGTTTCGATTTCAGCCCAATAAATGGTGTTTGGGCTAAGCGTGATAGCTCGGATTATTCAGAGAACGACCTCAAAGATAGGCTGTCAGGTGCATATATTCAGACGATCCCATTCGCAAACCTTGACGAAGCAACCGCCCAAGAAATGGTGGGTAAACTAAGAGCAACTGGTGCTTACGAGGTAGATTATCAATCTGCCGCCGAAGACCATCAGAATAATCTAACTGTCTACAACGCGACTCTGAATGCCCGTGCATACGTTAGCGTGTTACAAGAAATTTACCAAAAAATCGGCTTTGGTGAGTCGTCCAATCTAGATCCGACTCAATATGACGGTAGCAGCAGTCTCAAAATACAGATTGCAATTGACGGGGCCAACATTGTGCGCAAAGTCGCCTATCCTCAATCAGGTAATAACGGGCCGTCATTTGAGTCCTACCGCGATTATGGAGCGCAAGTAGTTGTTAATCCCGCGACGAAATCAGCCATCAACTTTAGCGAGCTGCAGAATAGACTGACTAAGCTTCAAAAATAAATCCTCTTTCGCTTACTTTAATGTTAAGCTAAGATTAAGTTAGATATATAAGGGAGGTGTTATGGACGAAAATAAACCTAACGAGCAGCCACTGCAAACTACGTCAGCGGAGGCGACAAGCCCTCCGGTGGTTCCCAAAAAACCAAAGTCTAAAAAATTCTTGATCGGTGGTCTTGTGGCCGTTCTGCTTTTAGGCGGAGGTGCGTTTGCTTATCAGTCGGTAGTTCTGAATAGCCCTGAAAACATCTGGAAAACCTCAATGCAAAACACTGCTAAAGGCCTGAAGGCATTTAATGCTGTCGATAAGCTTGCTAGTGGTGGGGCAAATTTCAAGGGTTCATTCAATCTCGATAAACCAACTGGAGCTAGCGCATCTTTTGAAGGAAAAACCAAGGATCTTAATTCTTCTGTTTCTGGGAGTGTTAGTGCTGTAGGCTCTAAGGTAGATTTTAACCTCAACACAATCAAGGCCGAAGGCTCTGAATACCCAGACGTTTATTTTAAAGTAAAGGGCTTGGCCTCTGTGCCGCAGGTAGCGCAAATTGGCCCAGGATTATTGACTCAAGTAGAGGACAAGTGGTTTTTTGCTGACCACACACTGCTGGCTCAGGGCGCTCAACAAGCCCTACAGGCTACTGACGTTCCAAAGGCAGCAAATGTCACAATGAACGAACAGGACATCAAGAATATCCGTGAAAAGTTCGCTGATGTTATGGCGCAGTATGTTTTCACTACTGATGAAGCTAAATCAATTGTCAAGCGTACCGGAGAGCCAGTTAGTGAAGACTTCGAGGGTCGAGCAAGCGTCAAGTATGTCGTAGAGCCACAGAAAGAAAACATGAAAGCATTTCTTACCGCCATGAAGCAGGCAGTCAAAGACACAAAGCTAAAGGATTTGATTGAAGCAAATGGTTCTACGGTTGATGATTCCTTGAAGCTTGACGATATTTTTAAGACTATAGAAAGCATGAAGCCTGAGGAATATCGTGCCGAAGTTTGGGCGGATAAGTCACTCAAGTATGTCCGTAATATTCGCTTCACTGATGACAATAACGACAGTGATGGTAAGGGAGTGATCAATATCGGGTTAAATTATACCGGGGGCGATGATTTTCCATTCTATCTCAAGGCAGATGGTACAGACAGCGACAACACACAGATTAAGTTTAGTTTGAGTGACACAATCAACCGCGCAAGCGGTAAAATGACGGTTGCGTTTGACGCAGACATGGGAGGGGCTAGCGGGGTTAAAGCTAATATGAAGCTAGAGACAGAACCAAGTAAAGACGACGTTAAACCAGAAAAACCAAGTGGAGCTCGAAATATTATGGAGCTTTTCAGCCAGTTTACTGGCGGATCTAGTAGTTCATTGACCCAGCAAGAACAATCACTCCTAGATGACTTTCAGTCAAATTGAACAAGGTAGCTGATGCGAAGAGTAATTGCCAAAATTCTCCAACTTCAAACTGAGAGATTATTGGAAAAGTGGAAGCCTTTGGTGATCGTGGTTACTGGTAGCGTCGGCAAGACCTCTACCACTCAGGCTATCGCCACAATGCTGGCTGCCACTAAGCGGGTAAGAGCTACACGACACAACTACAACACCGATGTTGGAGTGCCTTGTTCGGTCTTTGGTCATGACTTGCCCGAAACGTTGCTCAACCCCTTCGCATGGATCAGAATTGTAATAAAAAACGAACTAACCCTCAGCAGAAATCCTGAGTTCGATACGCTTGTACTTGAGCTAGGTACCGATAAACCTGGCGAGATTGCTGACTTCGCCTATCTAAAGCCTCATATCGCGGTTGTGACGGCGATTGCGCCAGAGCACATGGAGTTTTTTGGAACGATTGAATCTGTTGCAGAAGAGGAGCTTGCTGTTTTCGATTTTGCTGAAAGCGTGGCCTGCAATGAGCACCTAGTGCCAGATAAGTATCTAGGCATCAAAGACGTCAATTGGTATTCAGTGCAGATTTTAGATAAATATAAAACCAAGCCAAAAGTGCTAGGCGAGCAGGGAAGGCAAACTGCAGCAGCGGCCGTCTGGGTAGCGGAAAAAGTGGGCATTGGTAAGGTTGCTACTGAGGCGGGACTAGCCAAACTTGCTCCACAAGCTGGGAGAATGCAACTTCTGAGGGGTGTTTGTGATGGCATCTTGGTAGACGATACTTACAATGCTAGTCCAGAAGCTTATATTGCTGCGTTAGACTTTTTGTACCAGCAGAAAAACTGTGTAAGGCTACTTCTACTCGGTAACATGAACGAGCTGGGGGCTAGCTCCGCAGACGAGCACACTAGAATCGGTATGTACTGTGATCCCAAGAAGCTGCAAGTAGTTGTAACTCTTGGCCCTGACGCCAATAAATTTGCGGCAGTAGCGGCCGAGAAGCGTGGCTGTAAAGTCGTTCGTACCCAAACGCCGAGCCAAGCCGCCGACGTGCTCAGAACTGAGCTAAAGCGGGCCAAAGGCAAAAAAGTAGTATTACTCAAAGGCTCGCAAAACGGTGTTTTTGCCGAAGAGGCTGTAAAACAACTGCTGCAAAACAAAGAAGACGCCAGCAGACTAGTAAGGCAAAGCCCGGCTTGGCTAAAGAAAAAGGCTAAAACACTACGTTTGGTGGGTTAAAATATGATTATGAAGCTTTTAGTATTGCACGGCGGCGACTCGCCCGAAAAAGACATCTCTGAGCTGTCTGCTGAAAATATCTGCAATGCGGCTGCCGAAGCGGGCTACGAAGTTTCTAAGTATAATCCGGTAAATGGTGACGAAGGGCTTGCGAGTGCCGTTCGTGCCGCCGATCTAGTAATAATTGCTATGCATGGTGTAGGCGCTGAGGACGGCGTAATTCAAGGAAAGCTCGAAGCTCTTAATGCCAAATTTCTAGGCTCGGATAGCGCTGTTTCAGCTTTAACCTTCGATAAAGTCAAAACTCACGAGCTGCTCGAGAGTCACGGTATTACGATGCCCAAATATTGCGTAGTTTCCGCCAGTAACTTTGATGACTGTGAGCTGACGAGGTCAAAATTTGTTATGAAACCAATCAATAACGGCTCAAGTCTAGACACAGTAGTAGTACGGCAAGAGCGAGATAAGGAAAAGCTTGAACAGTGCCGTAAGCTATTAACAAAATACAAAACCATGTTAGTAGAGCAGCTGATAGTCGGTTCTGAAGTAAGTGTGCCTGTTTTAGGAAAAAAGGTACTGCCGTCTATTCTTGCCATCCCGCCAGAAGGAAGTGAATTTGACTATGAGAACAAGTATAACGGACTGAGCCAAGAGATAGTACCAATTCCTGATTCGATGCTGTCTATTGATAAACAGCGAGAGTTGGAAGAGCTAGCGCTGAGGGTTCATCATCTTACGGGTTGTAAACACCTATCTCGAACAGACATCATGCTAGATAAGGATTTAAAGCCATTTGTGTTAGAAATCAACACTCTTCCAGGTATGACTAAAGAAAGTTTTTATCCCAAATCAGCTCGAGCTGTCGGTTTTAGTATGCCGCAGCTTGTTCACGAATTTGTAAGACTGGTTGAGTAAGAATAATGGCTATGATGTATAAAAAAGTTTGGTTTGGGAAAGAGCTGGTTGAGGCGGATAGCGCCAGCCTTAGCATTGCTAGCTCCGCAGTCCTGTATGGTTTGAGTGTCTACACAGTATTTCCAGTATGCATCGGTGAAAAAGGCGAAAAGTTTGCTTTTAGGCTCGATGAGCATTTTAAGAGGCTCAAAAACTCAGCGCGGATTATCGGGATTGATGGCTTTGAAGAAAAATGGACTTACCCGAAGTTCGAAGCTGCTTGCCGCAAACTGATTGATGCAAATTCGGTAGACAAAGACGTTTTTGTGCGGGCGACAATTCACGTTTCAAGTGAGATTGCTGGTACACGCTCGCGCGGGCTAGAAACAGTACTTAGTATTTTTGTTTACGACGCTAACCCCATCTTGCCACAAGACGGCGCCAGACTAAAAACAAGCGTTTGGCGGCGGATTCCAGACTTCGCGATTCCGTCTCGAGCTAAGGTTAACGGCGCTTATGTCAACTCTGTGCTGGCCAAGCAGGACGCCCTAGATAGCGGCTACGATGACTGCATTTTTCTAGACAGCCACGGGCACGTTTGTGAGCTTTCGGCAGCAAACATTTTTTTGATCCGGCACGAAGAGCTGATTACACCCGATACAACTAGCGACTTGCTTGAGGGGATTAATCGAAAGTCAATTATCCAGATTGCACGCGAAGAATTTGGTATTAAGGTGAGGGAGCGGCAAGTAGACTTAACCGAGCTCTACGTGGCCGACGAGGTTTTTGCGACTGGCACAAGCGCTTTGATTGCCCCGATTACAGAGATAGATGGTCGCAAAGTTGGGCATGGTAAGTTGGGTGATATTGCGTTAAAGATTCAGAAACTTCACTCCGATATCCTGCATGGCCGCTCAGCCAAGCACCGCAACTGGCTAACTAAATTATAGCGCTTGTGCATATAAATATGTTCAGCGGTATTATTGATTCATGAGACCCAAAATTCCACTTCCAGAGCTACCTATTTTTGCATATTTAGAGGTTTTGGGTAAGCCGAAATTACCAATTACGCTTAACAAAGATAATATCGGAAATAGCAAGCTGTTAGTAGGCGGCGGTGAGCTATTGTTGGGCGGCATAACCTGTGAAATGGTTGCACTTGCAACGCTCGCCAGTCCTGACGAGTATGTCTCAGATCAAAAGCTTAAAGATTATGGGGTTAGGGCAACTGGCTTAGTGCCGGGTGCCGTGAGCCAGCTAAATGCTTTTACGGGAAAACTTGGGCTGGGGAATCCTTGGGTATGTCAAGCAGAACGTACCAGTAGAAGGTCTGGTAATAAGTATGGGGCGATATTTAAAAGCATTGTCGAGGTAGCACCTAGCGAAAAGTCAACTGAAGCTATACTAAGCCCTGCAGAAGCCGACGCCAAGCACTGGATAGATAGGCTTGAAGATACTAGACCGATTCTAGTATCGAACCTAGGACTTCGTAACTGGTCATATGTTCAGGTACTGCTTCTTAGAGATTTAATCGACAGCGCTGAGTTGGGACTAAATCTTGCAGAAACGCTCGAGACCTACAAATCTAAATTCGCCCAAATGAACGACTATGATTTCGATAATCTTGCCCAAGAGTTTCTAAGCGTTGTAAAGAAAATTAATGGTAAGAAACACTTAGCACGCGCCGAAGTAAAGATGACTGGTAATACTGCAAGTAAAGATCCAACTCAAGTCCGTTTTCATTGGGTGAGCACTCGTAAACGATTAGGTGCTTAAGCACCGACGGGTAACAATTCGATAAAAGTACTCGGTACTCTAGGCTATATCAGAAATAAGATCAACTGAAAATAATTATGATTTTTACTAAAACCGTCTTAGTCTGAGCTCAATATTTACTATGTCGTGGCCCTAAGGTATCGAGCTACGGTAGTTGTTGGAGAAAACACATCAATAATTAAAGACGCTTATGGTTGAGTGTAGGTGTTTTTTTGGATACTATCTTTAAAGTATGAGGGGCATAGACTTTAAAGATGGGTTATATAAAACCCCAAAGATTGGACCAGCAAAGAGGTTTGACGATTATCCGCAGTCCTCGATAGAAGTCCTAGATGGCAGGATGTACCTCAATAGTGTTTTGTATGATGAACGGATTGACTTAGAAAACGGTTTTGGGGACAAGCGGGCAGGCAGTTTTGTAACAGCGTTGGTTGATCACCAGTTTCATTTAATAGACATAAGGCAACTCTCGATGCCGGAAAAATTTGAGACGCGTGATGGCGCTGGCAGCATGGACAGACTTACGACGCTACTGGAAAGCGCAGTAATGGCCGCTAAGCTTGGCGCAACTTTTGAGCAGATTGTACAGGTTATGCTAAGTGATCTAAACGTAACAATTGATTCGCATAGGCTTGGTGATCAACTGGTTGGGGATTACGACAAGCAGTCGGCTCGGGATGATAAGCTATGGGACTATATTCGCCGTAGCGGGCTATATGAAGATCTAAAACACAATGAGCTCATGGAAGAAGATGGTCGACTGGCAGGCTCGCCCTTAACTCTTGAGTTGTTAGCTAATCCTAATAACCCAAGGAGGCACGACATTATAGAGTGCCCAAGACCAGATGGGAACGCCGATCGTACACCGTTTACATTAATTGAAGGACTTTATTTGGTAGATCATAAGCTTGTACGTGACGCCGCTGATTCGTTGGTCAGAGTCGAGGTTAATGGGAAAAACGGAGTTGAAGAGCGAATGGCTTTTAATGATGTAGATGCCGCGAGACTACTTTACCAACTGTCGGTTAGGCATTTAGCGGAACATTGGGGCGACGCCGCACATCACATTGTGGAAGAGCTTTTATCCTGGTCTGATAAATATAGATTCCTAGAGCCAACAGGCTTATACCGCGACTTCCAAACCAATCTTCCTACCGATCACCTTCATAACTCACAGTCTGAATGGTATGGCCTCGCTGACCGAGATTCTTTTGTGTTGAATATTCAAAATGTAGCTGCCAACTTGGCTACGGAAATAAAACAAGCAATGCAGCCGGTGCAGAATGATGATGAGGTGTACGGCGGACCCGTCAAAATCCAAGGTGTATCGATTGAAAAAAGCGTAAACAGGCCAAAGCCGACAGTTAATGCCAGCCTAGAATCAAAGTATGATAAAACGGGTGAGCTCTGGGTAGGGTTGCCTTCGCATAAGTATCGGGCACCGATCGACTCTTTGGTGACTACGAAATCTGGCTTACAAAGAGTTAGCGAAATCGATACTAATCTAAGTAAATTTGCTGAAGATAGATTGAAGTGGCTTGGGCCATACCTCGCCAGAATAATTCTGCCGGCCTCGATTATCAAGGAACTAGAATATGGCTGTAACCTAGTACGAAGTGGTTGGGAGGCCGTTAGAGCCCAAAAGTCCGAAGCCCATCCTCTTAGGCGGGAAGCTATGGAGACTTGGCAGCTGAGTCAGCAAATCAAACAAGCGAGTACCTTGACTAAGCAACTGGCTCGATCTTGATTTTGCCAATGGATATCCTGGTTTAATTCAGACAGGTAACAGATATGGTAAAATAACTCTTATGAAGAGGTATGATCCGAAAAGCATCGAGCCTAAATGGCAGGCGCGCTGGGCAGAAGACAAAGTCTATGAAGCAGTAGATGGCGCCCAAAAGCCTAAGATTTATGCTACACCTATGCTGCCATACCCAAGTGGCTCGGCCATGCACACCGGGCATGTTCGTAACTATGCTATAGCTGACGTTGTCGCTCGTTTTTATCGCCAAAAGGGCTACAATACTCTTCATACTATGGCTTGGGACGCCTTCGGTTTGCCGGCCGAAAACTATGCAATCAAGACCGGTACGCCACCGGCTGTATCGACAGCTCAAAACACTGTTTATTTCAAAAAACAGCTTCAGGCGCTAGCTATGAGCTACGACTGGAGCCGTGAGTTTACGACGAGTGACCCAAGTTATTACAAATGGACTCAGTGGGTTTTTGGGCTGATGTACAGTCGGGGCCTAGCCTATAAGGCTGAGAAAGCTCAATGGTGGTGCGAAAAATGTAACACCGTGTTAGCCGATGAGCAAGTCGATGCTAGCGGTAAATGTTGGCGCCATGACAGTCCTGAGGACGACAAAGTTACCAAAAGGGACGTAAGCCAGTGGTTTTTGAAGATCACTGAGTATGCTGATCAAATCTTGGATGCGACGGATGATCTGGACTGGCCAGATAAAATCAAAGCGATGCAGAAGAACTGGATCGGCCGCTCGCGTGGAGCGCTCATAAAATTCGCACTCCAGAACGAGGAACGAGGAACGAGGAACGAGGCTAAATTCCTTGAAGTGTTTACGACACGCGCTGATACCATTTTTAGTGGAGCGTTTATAGTACTAGCTCCTGAACATAAGCTCGTAGCACAGTTAACTACCGACGAACACAAGGCCGAAATTGAAGACTACATAAAAACTGCGTCCAAAAAATCCGAGCTTGAAAGACAAGAAAATAAGGGAAAAACAGGTGTGTTCACCGGTTCGTATGCAATAAACCCAGCAAATGATAAGAAAATTCCTATCTGGATTGGTGATTTTGTACTGGCCAGTTATGGTACGGGCGCAGTATTTGGCGATATTCATGACGAGCGCGATTTTGAATTTTTGAAAAAATACGACATCCCGGCAGAAGTTACTGTAGTGCCAGAGGACAAGCAAGAAGCTGAAAGGGTTTTGAATAAAGAATATCCTTATGTGAATGAAGGAATATTGATAAAATCTGAGCAATTTTCTGGAATGCGTAGCGAAATTGCTAGGGACAAAATCATTGAATGGCTGGCACAAAAAGGGTTGGCCGAGGAAAAGGTTAATTACAGAATCCGGGATTGGTTGATTAGTCGCCAGCGTTATTGGGGTGCGCCAGTTCCTATTATTTATTGTCCCGATCATGGAGCGGTGCTAGTTCCAGAGAGTGATCTGCCGGTTGAGCTTCCTGAGGTAGCCAATTACGTGCCAGACGGCAATAATAGCTCAGTTTTAGCGGGAGTAGAGAGTTGGGTTAACGCACCATGCCCTACGTGCGGCAAAATGGGCAAGCGTGAGACTGATACTATGGACGGCTACGTCTGCAGTACCTGGTATTTGCATCGCTACACAGACCCGCACAACACCGAGAAGGCTTTTGACAGCGAGAAGGCTAATTATTGGTTCCCGCTAGACTTTTACTTTGGGGCAGATCATGCTGTGGCGCATTTGCTTTACATTCGTTTTTTCCAGCGAGTGTTAGTTGATGCTGGGCTTATGGATAAAAAGACGATCGAACCTGTCAAAAAGCTTGTCTATAACGGCTACATCAATGCCGAAAATGGGGCCAAAATGAGCAAAAGTAAAGGCAATACTGTCGACCCAATGGATATTATCGAACAGGGCTACGGGGCTGACGCTTTACGTGTATTCGAGCTATTCATTGCCCCTTATGATCAAGATACCAGTTGGAATACTAACGGCGTGCCAGGCACTTACAGGTTCTTGCAGCGCTATTGGACTTTGGTCCAAGAATTTTTGGATGCCAAAAATTTGCAAGAGTCAGGAGTCAGGAGCCAGGAGTCAAGAGAAGCTCTATCAACTATAAACCATAAACCATCAACTCTCCTTGCTTCTGCGCACAAAACTATTAAAAAGGTGAGCCACGATCTGCAGAACCTGAGTTTCAACACCGCTGTTTCGGCTATGATGGAGTGTGTCAACGAGCTATACAAAATAAAAGCTACGGACGGTTTTGCTGCGGAGGAATCCTGGGAGTTTGCCCTTAAATCCCTAACTCAGCTCTTAGCACCTTTTGCGCCACATATTACCGAAGAACTGTGGCATGAATTGGGCGAAACAGACAGTGTTCACGTCGACCATTGGCCAGTATTTGAAGATAAGTACCTAGTTAGCGACACCATGACAATTGTGGTGCAGGTGAATGGTAAGGTTCGCGCACAGCTACTAGTCTCCTCTGACTCTGACGAGCATAATATTAGATCCTTGGCGCTTGCAGAGCCAAACGTTGCTAAATTCCTTGGTGGAAAAGAGCCGAGCAAAGTCATATACGTGGCTAAGAAGCTTATCAGTATTGTTCCTTGAATTTTTCGGCGATAGGCGATCGATCTTATGGACTAGGGTTTTATGTATTTTGATATTTTGTCTGCGCTGTGATCAAAATACAGTCGTTTTCACTCCTACACGATATTATGATACCTGATCATTTATAGAGTCGCCAAAAGACAACTTTTCTATTTTTATTGCCAATACGAGTGGTGAATAGAGACTCTGACTTTTTCGATATTTTTTGGTTTGTATGCATTATCCTTCAGCCGCGTTCGCGTTTATTGTATCTTATGTCTAACTTTTCGTCCTCAGGGAGAAAATAAATACAATTAAGTTCAAAGTATGAACTCTATTTAGCATTGATCGTTGATATTGCAATATACATACCAACATGGTAGCCTTAATCTATAAATTAGAGGGAGAATATTATGTCAATAGCATCCTTGAGCAGAACACTAAAACTAGACTACAAGTTAATTGCTGCGGTACTATTTTCTGTCGTATCGTTGCAATCAATATTACTGCCGAGAGTAGTAAGTGCATATAGCTGGACGCAAGTAATAAATGAGAGCAACAGGAAAATGTGGGTTTGTAAAGAGTTGGTTGGTTCTGCTTATGGCCCTCTGTGGAAAGTTCGTGCGCGTGCATCAAATTCCACTGGCGTGACGCAAACCTCAAGAGTGTTAGTGAACTCCGCTATCTCAGGAGGAGCGATCTCTAGAGATTACGCAACAGTTATTTCTGGAGCTATCCCTGTGACATATGGACCGGTTTATGGTCCAAAAAGCGACTCAACACTTCGGGTAGCCTACGGTATGGGAACAAGTACCTCTTCATTTTTTTGGGGTAGTGAGCTGTCTTTAGGTAATATAGTTTATTGTTAGTTGAAGCAGCGGTCAAAAAGTTCTGGTTAGTGATACGTTTTTTCTTGCAAAACCAGTAATTATTTCTAGTTTTTGCTTGATACTAGCGCAGTGAAATTCAATAGCTTAGGTTTTCAGCGAAGGCTTTGGTAGCTATCTAGTTTCCAGTTCAGTCTATTGACCTTGCCAAAAGGTAGTAAAAAGCGCTATAATGAGCGCAATATTTATCAGTTTTAAGAAGGGAGCTACTTCAACCGTGGGTAAACCCAAGAAACGAACCAGTTCACGTCGTACAGGTATGCGCCGAAGCCATTTGGTTCTCGAGCTAGCCCGTGCAGTCAATTCAAAGTCGCCAGTAAAAGCACGTACCACCGCTAAACAGTCAGGCAAAAAGCTAGCTGCCGGCAGCGCCGAGTAAAAGTTTAACAATTAAAACGAATAGTTAGGATTAGCAGAATGGCATCCAACCGTCATTTAGGACGTATCGTAGCGCTTCAGACACTTTACGAAGTAGATTTTCGTCGCGATTGCGGCGATAAGCAGATGGTTGATGCTGATGTTTTGGATCGTAACATTCTACGCTATAGCGAGGTGCTTGACGACCGAAAGTTTATAGAAGACTTAGTCCAGGGAGTTACTGAGCACGAAGCTGAGTTGGATGCTATCTTGCAACCAATTGCGCCAGAATGGCCAATTGATCAGATAGCGAAGATGGACAGAACCACTCTTCGTTTGGCTGCCTATGAGCTACTAACTACTAAGGATGTGCCGCCGAAGGTAGTCATCAATGAAGCTGTAGAGCTGGCCAAGGCCTTTGGTGGTGATAATTCGAGCAAATTTATTAACGGTGTACTTGGTACGCTGCTCAAAGAAAAAGAAAAAGGCACAAAATTTACCATAACCACCGCCAAAAAGGTCAAAAAAACCAAATCAACCACCAAGAAGTAAATATTTTATGATGAAAAGACCAAAGCCACTACAAAGGTTTAAGAAGATTGTGACAAGGGCCCCGGCAATTAACGAGGTGGTCAGGGAGCGCACCGCCGGCGGGGTGATTTTTCGTCGTAACAAAACTACAAATCAAATCGAAATACTGCTAACAGCAGATGCGAAAGACCGATGGACAATCCCGAAAGGACACATCGAGGAAGGTGAGTCACCTCGTCAGACTGCCGAGCGAGAAATCACCGAAGAAACTGGTTTGCAAAAAATGAAGATTATAGGCTGGCTCAATAAGGTCAGCTTTCAGTACCGCAGAAATCAAAGCCTAGTACTTATGACGACTGAGGTTTTCTTGGTGCAAGCTCTGGGAGATACTGATGCGCTTAATCCCGAAGAGTGGATGAACGGTATTAGGTGGTTCAGCGTCAACGAAGCTCTCGACAAAATAGAATATGAAGATATCGGCAAGGCGATTTTGATTGGGCTTAAAAAGATCAGGAGTGCAGGCCTCTAATGCTTGACAGTAATCTGTATCAAAATTTTGCCAGCAGCAAGCTAGTTGGTGCATTTAAAGATGTTAGCCTGCTGATGACGGCCTTTACTCATCGAAGCTACCTCAATGAGCATAAGAAAACTGTCAGTGAGCACAATGAGCGTCTTGAGTTTCTAGGAGACGCTGTTTTGGAGCTCGTTGTAACCAACTTCTTGTATTCTAACTATTCTGAGCCAGAAGGGATTTTGACCAATTGGCGTTCGAGCTTAGTCCGTACCGAGAGCATTGGCGCAGCAGCAGAGCGACTTGGATTTGCTGAACTTCTGAGATTATCGAGAGGTGAAAAACGGGGAACGGACAGAGCAAAAGCTCAGATCCTTGCCAACTGTTTTGAGGCTGTGATTGGGGCGATTTACCTTGATCAAGGCTACGAAGCTGCTGAGAAGTTCATTACTATGAATATTCTTAGTACCTTCGAAGAAATCCTGCACACAGGCGCGTGGCTTGATCCTAAGAGTCGTTATCAAGAAGTAGTCCAAAGCCAAGAAGGTGTCACGCCTCAATATCGAGTTTTGAGCGAAGATGGCCCAGATCACGATAAGGTCTTCACAGTTGGCGTTTTTGTTGGCGAGAGCCTCAGGGCTCAAGGCAAAGGCCCAAGCAAGCAAGCAGCTCAGCAGGAAGCCGCCAAAGAAGCGCTTGGAAGCAGCGGGCTTTAGATTCTGGTTTATAGTCTATAGTTTTTATAGAAAATTGCCGAGAGCAGAAGGCAGAGAGCCGTGAGCTGTGAGTGCTGAGTTATGAGTACTGAGTTACGAGTTTTGTTTTTTCAGTTTTTCATTTTTTAATTTGTTTAGAGTTTAGAGCTTAGTATCTAGGATTTATGCATAATACTTTATACATGATACTTAATACTTGATACAAAAAGATATCGGCCCTTGTCTATAGAGCTCGATTCTGCTACAATTACATCTTGAAAAGCAGGTGAGTGTATATAGGATTTGCTTGCTATTTATTAACTAAACAGGAGTATGTAAATACATGCTAACAATCCGTCTTCAGCGCACAGGTCGCTCCGGGCACGCACAATTTCGTGTTGTAGTGCAAGATTCGCGCACCGCTCCAACCAGCGGCAAAGTAATCGCTCAGTTGGGTTCATATAACCCACACACCAAAGAAACAATTATTAAAAAAGAAGAGGCCGAGCGTTTTATGGCAAATGGCGCGCAGCCTAGCGAGAGAATCGTTAAGCTTTTTGCTTCACAAAAAATCAAGATGCCGCAATGGGTAACAACCCCAGACAAAAAGAGCAAAAGCATCAAGAATAGTGACAAACTTCGACGCAACCAACCAGCCAAAGAAAAAGAAGTAGAAGAAAGCAAGCCAGCAGATGTGGCAGCCGAGCCAGCCGTAAGTGAAGAGCCAGTTGCCGAAACTTCAGCTGAAGAAGCTGTACATGATTCCGAAGCCATAGTTGCTGAAGAGCCAGCTACCGAAGCCTAATTTGTCTCGCTTACTACTTGCTACTAACAACTTACTACAATAAAGGGGAAAATAATGAGCAAAACTATAGACGAACAGTTTATCGAATACATCGTAAAGTCACTAGTTGGTAATCCTGACGCAGTCAAGCTAGTGCGGACCATTGACGAAAAAGGTGTGCTCTTGGAACTCACTGTTGATCCTGAGGATCTCGGCCGTGTTATCGGTAAAAGAGGGGCAACTGCTCAGAGCCTAAGGACATTGTTGCGGGCATTGGGTACAAAAAACGAGGCTCGCTACAACCTGAAGATTGTTGACAACGGTGAGCCAAGACCAGAGCGAGCGTCTCGTGATGAAAGCAGATATTCTGCAAGCAACGACTCTTCTTCTAGCTACGGATCAGACGATTCAACCAGTAGTGACGATTCGGTGACAAGCGTCTCTGATGACTCATCGAATGATACCATTAATAAAGCGAGCGATGATGCTTGGGGTATGCCAGAACCAAGTTCTGATAAAGATGAAGCAGATCACGAATCGGTTATGTCCAAGACCCGCAAAGAGCTAGAAGATCTCGACGACCTCGATATCTGAGCAACATGCCAGCCGGCCTTCTTTGGGGCGCAGTCCCAAACTCTGCCGACTTCTCTGGCTATCGAACGCTTTTTTACTGTGTTGCTCACTCGCCGTATATTAAATACGTCTTGTTGCGTTACTCGCTAAAAACCGTACGCTAGCTCAGAGCATGTTACTCAGATGCTAATGTGGTTTGAAGCCCATATCTACTTCATTAATCCTTAATCGTCAATCGTTATTCAGCGCCGAAGACGTATAAAGCGCTTGTGCTAGTGTTCGTGGTCTGTTAGGATATTTATTACGTCCGTTAAAAACAAAAGCGGCAACAAAAACAAAAACAATTCAAAGCTCATTGCGAGCCATCGGGTTCAATAAGTAAGCCAGATGGGGGCTTTATGTGATTAAATGACTGTCGAACTGGCGGTCATTTAAGTTAGGGCGAGAATTACCTTACAAGAGTCAAGTGTCTAGCCCGGGAGGTACGTCGTACTGCCTTGATCTCGGGAGTGCCATTCCAATGGTTACTAATTTCTTTACCCGCATCTATTGCTTTAGAAAGAATGCTCCAGATCACCTCGTCGTATGGCAGCTCTAGTACAGGCTGGCAATACTGCTCGCTGTGGTACTTAGTCATAACCATCTCAGCTAGCAGTCTGCGGCTAATAGTAGCGGCGGTATCTTGTTCATTATCATTATTTACAGCAAATAAGTGAGGATATCTTTTTTTTAGAAATTGATTACTATTCGTTTTATAAACATCAATCGCTAGGTTGAGCTTTATTGTAAAAGCCCTCGGATTTGGTTCATCAGACATATTTAGGCCATCGTTAGCTAAAAGTGCTTCCTGGGGACTAAATTTTATCTTCTCTTTATCTCGCAACATCACAATATGTTATAATGAAACTAATGAAAATACAAGTAATAACATTATTCCCGCAGATGTTTGAGGGTGTTTTGGGTCAAAGTATGATGTGGAAGGCTCAAGACAAAGCTAAAGTCGAATTTGAGCTGATAGATCTGAGGCAATTTGGGTTGGGTCCCCGTCGGCAAGTTGATGATACTCCGTACGGTGGCGGTGACGGCATGCTTCTGATGATCGAGCCGCTGGTTAGAGCTATAGAATTTGCTAAAGTTAACTCGCCATCGGCCAAAGTAATTTTGCCTACGCCTCGCGGCAAAACCTACAAGCAATCGGACGCCAAGAGGCTAGCAGCAGCATCAAATGATCTGATAATCGTTTGCCCACGCTACGAAGGCTATGATGAGCGGGTTACTAATTGGGTAGACGAGCAGTTTTGCGTCGGTAATTACGTTCTAACTGGCGGCGAATTGCCGGCTATGGTAATTATCGATTCAGTTGTCAGACTCCTGCCAGGTGTGTTGGGCGGCGAAAAAAGTGTTGAGATAGAGTCCTTTCAGGAGGACGATAAAAAGATCGAGTTTCCCCAGTACACCAGACCCGAAAAGTTCAGGGGCCAAAATGTGCCCAAGGTGCTATTAAACGGGCATCACGCAGAAATTGAAAAGTGGCGAGCCGAAAACTAACATTAAACTTGCATGATCTGCATGTAAAGCGTATAATCACGTTTAATAAGTAGTGTATCGGAGGAGATATAATGGGACGTGCTAGAGCTATAGGTTTAACAGTAGGATTATTTGGTGCTGGAGTTGGTGGGTCGTTGCTAAAAGGGGGAGAGGTTAGCGCACACGTGCCTTTAGTTACTCCGACCTGTGACTCTCTGGATATCGATCTATCAAGGTATGAGGATAATGGTACGGGCCAAAACAACATTATCAGAGTTGTTGTAGATGGTACTCTAGTTACGAACTCATTATTCGGCAGCAGATATGTCAAATCTATAGAGCTGAATCCCGCACAGAAACATGACTATGAGGTCACAGTAGACGCCAACAGGTTGATTGGCGATCCTGTAAAATGGGATTTTTCAACTAGCGGTACCACTGAGAAGTGCGTGTCTCCAACCGACCCCACAGAAAGTACCGAAGCTTCAACGACTACATCCACCACCGAAGCTCCAACTACGACTACATCTACCACTGAAGCTCCAACTACGACTACATCTACCACTGAAGCTCCAACTACGACTACGTCGACAACTGAAGCCCCAACTACGACTACATCTACCACTGAAGCTCCAACTACGACTACGTCGACAACTGAAGCCCCAACTACGACTACTACATCTACCACTGAAGCTCCAACTACGACTACATCCACCACTGAGGCTCCTACAACTACCACAACCACCGAAGCTCCAACTACGACTACATCTACCACTGAGGCTCCTACAACTACCACAACCACCGAAGCTCCAACAACGACTACATCCACCACTGAAGCTCCAACAACGACTACATCCACCACTGAGGCTCCTACAACCACCTCAACCACTGAAGCTCCAACAACGACAACTACCGAAGCCCCAACAACGACTTCAGCCACAGAAGCTCCAACAACCACAACAACTTCTGATGTTGTGCACACTACAACCACTGTTAGCGACAGAGAGACTCCAGGCACCGGTTCAGAACCAGGCGGCGTAGTATTATGGGCCAGTATAATTACTGGTTCAGGGTTAGCGATCTACGGTGCATCGCGTATTAGGAAAAGGACTGTCTAGCTCTTCTTCGGCCTAATCAGCAGCCATAGTACTTCTGCTAAAATCAGGAAGAATACACAGTAAAACCCTACTTCTATGGCAAGCTCTGCTTTGTAGCCTTCGTTGAAATGCGTATGGAAGTACCACCAAGCGCTAAGTATATATAAGGCAATCGTGCATAGGGTGGTGACAAGTATTGAAAACTTTTTTAGCAGCAGTGAAGAAACCACAATCGGCAGAGTAAACAATATTACGGCTCTACTCGACATACCGCGCTGAGTGTAAATACTGAAAGTTGCGAGAGCTAGATCGGCAGTTATTAGAGCCCAGATAACTCTCCTATGATGGCCGTGATCTCTGTTTGGTTTTGAAGAGTAAAACCAGGCTAAAATGTAGACGCTGGTTACGACAAAAAGCGCTAGCCAACGCTGTTTGGCAGCGAAAGGTGTGATTAGATTCCAGGCATCAGAGAGGACGATGTAGACTGCATAAATTAATGCTAGAACTATGTGTAGTTTAGCCGCAGGTCTTGAAACAGATTCTAGCCAATGATCGAGTTTTTTTTCGATGACTTTTTGTTTTTTCATTAACCTAATAAGTAAAGCATAAAACAAGATCCTGCGCAAAAAAGTTCACAGGATCTTGATTGTTATCGTAATTTTTAGGCTTCTACGATTTCGGCATCGGCGGAAGCTCGTGCAACAGCCTCACAGCCTCGCTTGGCACCTGCTTTGTCGGCGTATTCTTCGCCTGTAGCAACTACTTCGCCATTACCGGCTTTTAGACGCCAACGGTAACCGTTTTTACTTTCATAAATCTCAAATTTTGCTGCCATGTTTAAGTAACCTCCTTAATTTAGTATCTTCATTTTACTCTCTCCGTGGCCTATCGGTCTACGGAAAATGGCTATTGTTGACATTAAGACTATAATAAAAGCATAAGACTAAAGGAGAAAAACAATGAAAAAAATAAAACTTATGAGCGCTGCCTTCTGCCTAATAGCCGCAAGCTTGCTCATGCTAGGGAGTAATTATGCATCCCTCACCGTAAAGGATCAGCTTTCAGCCCAAAAAATATCATTTCCAGATAAGGCAACGTTAGAAAAAGACAACTCCAAGCTGGTCTCTTTTGCCGACAAAGCTGTAGATACGGGTGATGAAGCGAAAGCTTATTCGGATTACATCAAAGGCCACTTGGCAAAAGTTGCCAATGGCAAAACCTATTCGGAGGTAAGCGGCGAGTTTCAAAAAGATCGAACCAACAAAACCCTAGAGGCCCAGAGAACTAATCTTTTCATGGGCGAGACGTTACGCGGTTTACTACTCAACGCGTGGGGTTGGGGCTTAGTTGGAAAAATTGCTCTATGGGCCTCGTATGCAGTGTTCATAGTTTCGGTTGGACTGTTAGTGTGGGCAGTAGCCGACAGTGGTACTCGTAAATCGCTGCCAGCCCATACGGTTGCAAAACGAAAAGCCAAAAAGTAGTTACTAGGGTCGAAAGCTGCTAGGCAAGTTGTCGAAGTCAGTCTCGGCGATAATCGCATCCGCTTCTTTGTTCGCTGCAGCTATTTTATGACGCTGCTTTAGGGAATTGAATGCTAAATAAACTGCCTGGGCGGTGACGCCAATGCCGTCCGCTAGAAAATCTCCTAGCTCCTTATTTTCAGCCTTAGCCTTGTGGCTTGCAAGTAAGTCAGATAGCTTATAGAGCTCTGGGTGAGATTTGAAACCCCTTGAGGATATGTTATAAAACATTGATGTGGGATCATTGACTGCCAGAATGGTGCGACCGAAACCCTGAAGCTGGGTGCTGGCTAGCCTTCTGCACTCTGGAAAATCGGCTATTGGAAGGACACTTTGATCTAATGCTAAGCTAGTAATGCCTGATCCAATAACAAACGCATCCCTGCACTTAGCAACACCAGAAGCAGTATCAAAAAGCGGAAATACCGTCTCAGCGAGCAAAGTACACGCAGCTTTAATTTCTGAGTCAAAAAGATTTTCGATGCTGCCTACTAATTTCGTAGGATCAGCCAACGCTCTCTCATAGACATTGGACAGAGGGTCTAAAACCAAAGCCTCTGGATAAACAGGCATGAGAATATCTTACAACATTTAGAATAATATTCAATACCCCGGTATTGTTTTAGTCGTAAGTTTTATGATTGGCCGCGTTTTTCGACGCTAGTCAGATTTTAGATTGGACCGAGTTTTAGGCTATGATATCCTAGTAACACTTGTTTATGCACTAAGCGTGAAAAAGCCCTGAAGATCTTTCTGATGGCAGATCGTAAGAGAACTTTTCAGGTTCCACATTCGGGTGAGAAGCACCAGCGGTGCTTCGGAAACTCGGAAACAGATTTTGAACTTGTTCAAAGTATGTTGAGAGCGGTGAAGCAATCCTGTGAATTGCTGCAAGTGAGTCCACTCTTGAAGATTCATTTTCAAAGAGGTGGCGAAGGGGTCGCAGAATGTGACCGGGACTCGGCTGAAACTTGTTTCACCAAGATCGTGACGACAATCCCATTCGAACACCTCGCACCTTTAAGGTATAATCAATCATATATTGGGGATTGGCCAAGCGGTAAGGCAACGGGTTCTGGTCCCGTGATCGGGGGTTCGAATCCCTCATCCCCAGCCATTTTCGGACTTTTTAAGAATTGGTCGCCCAAATGGGCGGCTTTTTCTTTGGCTGCGCGGAGCGCAAGCCAGATGTTTTCTTGGGGGGAATTGGAGCTACGGCGCGGCAGAAGCCGCGCTTGTTTTTTAGATAAAAAGAGGTTCAATCCGTCAATTTCAGCAAAAGCGGCTTTTATGGCAATCGGCTCGGCGTTTGTGGCTATTTTCTTGAGAGAAACAGCCGTTTTGAGCCACTGGCGCATAGGTTCAACCCAACTATTAGCGGCAAGTGTAAGTTTGGCGATTTGTTCTTCAAGCGACTTCTTTTCACTCATTAGTTCGGCTTGCTTGGTTTTGTATGTCGGCTGGTCAATGTCTTGGTCTAGGTAACTGTCCAGAAGTCGCTGTAACTTGCTTTGCAAGTTACGCACCTTTTCTTGTGCTTCGGCTATGAATACGCCAGTGGTTCGCTCGGCTGTTTTCTCGTCCTCGTTCAGCATTTGCTCAAGCGTAGTTGCCCACGCGCTCGGCAGGGCGTAGCCCTGCAAAATATCGGACAACTGCGCCACAAGCTGTGGTTCGGTTATGGCTAGTTCAATGCACTTCATTATTTTACTTTTGCGCGTGCAACGGTAATAGGTGTATTCGTGTATATTGCCGTTCTTTTGGTGCTTGACTTTCTTTTCGGCAGTAATTGCCATATTGCACACGCCGCAAATTAGCAAACCGCATAAGGCTTGTGGCGCGTTCGCGCCTTTTCGCTTGTGCCCGCGCTTTTCGGCTACTGCTTGCACCGCGTCAAACAGTTTCTTGGACATAATCGGCGTGTGCTTGCCCTCGTACATCTCACCAGCATATCTAAAATGTCCGTAGTAAAACGGATTTGTCAGCATATATTTGATTTGGTCTTTTTTGAGGGGCAAGCCGCCGCTGGTTTTTATGCCGTTGTCGGCAAAATAGTCGGCAATCTCCTGCAACCCTTTGTCGCCTTTGCTGTACAGCTCAAAAGCCGATACAACCAGCGGCGCACGCCGTTTATCTACAACAATAGTGCGGGTACGCACATCATTTATGTAGCCGAGCGGTGCAAGTCCAGGCATTTCACCGCGTCTGACTTTTTGGCGTAGCCCACGCTTGGTGTTCTCGGACAGATTGTCTACATAGTATTTGCTCTGACCAAATGCGATGGACAGCATAAACTTGCCCTGTGATGTGTTCTCAAACCAAAATGTCGGAAACTTCAGATTGGTCAGGTGCGTTTGGTCTAGCAAATATACGATTTGTCCGCCGTCAATGGAATTACGGGCAAGTCTGTCGGGGTGCCACGCGATTATACCGCTGGCTTCGCCAGCCTCAATGCGCTTCAACATCGTGCCGAACTTCGGGCGGCCTGGTATTTTAGCGGTGCGCTTTTCAATAATGGTATCTACAATATGCAAGCTGTTATCTCTGGCATACTTCCGCAGTTCGGCAATCTGCGCTTCAATACTTAAAACCTGCTTGTCCTCTACGTCTGTACTCTTGCGAGCGTACAAAAAGTATTTTTCGTTCATAGTTTACCCCCTAAAACTTAAATGACCGTCCTGGTGCAACCAACCTAGAAGAACTAGATTGTCCAAGACGGCCATTTAAGCCCTCAAATAAAAATAGTTCTTCACTGGTTGGTTGCTCTTTCATTATATCAAGAAAACCGCCTGTGGCGGTCTAAAAAACAAGCGCGGCTTCTGCCGCGCCGTAGCTCCAATTCCCCCCAAGAAAACATCTGGCTTGCGCTCCGCGCAGCCAAAGAAAAAGCCGCCCATTTGGGCGACCAATTCTTAAAAAGTCCGAAAATGGCTCATTTTTACAACGAGGCTAGAACCTATTTCCAACAAGATGTGTAAATGTAAGCCCCACCGTTTGCCAGCCAAAGGCTGACCCGCCCCGCCAGCCCTGACTTTTGCATTTTTGATGTTCCCCCCGCCGAATTTCTTCTTTCAGTTGAGAAAAGTCAGGTCTGTCGGGTCGGCTGCGCTGGAGCGCAGAAACGGCTGGGCTTGGTCGGTGGCACAACGTACAAAAAACCAAAAAATGCTGGACTTTTCATTGTACCTATGCTACAATATATTTTATGAAATTGAGCAACAATTTCTCATCAGTTAAATCACTCGTTGCTCTGCATCTCTTGCACTGGGCTTAGTCCCGAATTGTCTTAAATTACCATTTGAATCTATATTATTTCTTAAACTTTTAGGAGAAAGACCATGTCCGCCATAGGAATACTTGGCGGTATGGGGCCTCAAGCAAGCAATAAGCTGTATGAGCTACTCATTAAGGGTACGCAGAACTATACGCCTGCCGCCGTTGATGATGACTATCCAGAAATTGTCTTGCTGAACGTCCCCGTACCCAACTTCATATCAGACAAAAGCGAATTGCCAAATGCGAGGCAAATGCTTATCGAACGCACAAAGCTGCTTGAACAAGCAGGCTGTACCGTCAATGGTATCGCCTGTAATACAGCACACATCTTACTGCCCGAACTGCAAGCAGTAACAAAAGTGCCGTTCTTGGCCATACCCGCGTTAGTGGCAGATAACATTAAGGCCGCTGGCTACAAGCGAGTAGGCTTGTTGGCTACGCCCACAACCTTAAACTCTACGATATATGACGAGGCTTTAGCCGATGTCGCTGAAATAGTGCGGCCAGACACTACATTTGCAGAGCAAATTGAGCAATACATCTATAAAAAGCTCAATGACAGTTTGACGGAACGTGAAAGGCAGCAATTTAGGCGACAGGTTAAAACATTTAAGGAAGCGTACAACCTAGAAACAATTATTCTAGGCTGTACAGAATTGCCGCTAGTATACGGTGCCATTGATAGTGCGGATGTCATCGACACGTTGCAAGTTCTAGCCGATGAGCTGCTGAAAGAGTATTTTACTCCTTAGCAAGTTTCTCTTGGCTCGAACCGTTGATGATGTAAACATCACCGTCACGAAAGGTTTTATGTGGTATGTTGTTGCCCACAACATACTCATATTCCTTTTCGACTGCTTCGGACTCGTGGTGGTTTGAGTGAAAGTGTACGATTGGGTAGAAATCTATATAGCCCAAACCGTCCCATATTTCGCCAGACTCGTAGCCTGCTGCGCTTGCGTCTTTGTCATCGACCAGCTCAACGCCTTTGAGCGATTTTGTGAGTACACAGAACGCTGCACTATAACCAGCATAGACCAGTTTGTCGGTTTCTATGAGTTCCCGAAAAACTTTGTCAAAACCACTTTGCTTAAAGGCTTTTGCGAGTATAAATACATTTCCACCACTGAACCAAACTAAGTCGTATTGCTCCATTTTTTCAACGATGCCGTCTTTGCCAAAATAGTGGCGTAAATCTAGTTCTTCTGGCTGATAGCCGAGGCTTTTCATATCTTCAAGTTCTCGTTTGAGGACGATGTCATTTCTGACATCTGGCTCTGTACTATCAAGAGCATTAACGCAAACGGCCACTTTTGCCGCTGGCTTACCAACCAGCTCTTTTAGTTTTTCGGTGTGATCTCCGAGGCGATACGATGACATATAGAGTTTCATAAGATAAGCATAGCAAATCGCTAGGCTTGCAGCTACGCCACCGACCAAGCCCAGCCGTTTCTGCGCTCCAGCGCAGCCGACCCGACAGACCTGACTTTTCTCAACTGAAAGAAGAAATTCGGCGGGGGGAACATCAAAAATGCAAAAGTCAGGGCTGGCGGGGCGGGTCAGCCTTTGGCTGGCAAACGGTGGGGCTTACATTTACACATCTTGTTGGAAATAGGTTCTAGCCTCGTTGTAAAAATGAGCCAAATGCGACAGCAGAATTTCAGACCTAAGTCCCTAATTCTGCTATTACATATGGAAGCATCATTTAATATCGTCAGTGCATTCTTCAAAGGCTCTTCAAATCAAGCCAAACTGGCAGCTGGATTGGAGGCAACAAAACACTCAGATAGTGATAGCTTTTTGTATTTATCATATGTCATTGCAAGTATTTCTCAATCTGTAGCAGCCTTAGAAGCAGAAGCATTTAATATTATTAACTATGGCATAGGACATACGAAGGGCTCTAACGGTTACAACTTAGAATCGATTGTTGCCCTACATACAGATGCGGCGAAAATCGATAGGATGCCTATTGTAGATAGATATTCTGTTATTTTGCAAATATTGGGTAAGGAACCGATGAATTACGATGAAGATATAGTCCGTGATATGCATAATCTCTACAATCTGAGAAATGAAACCACACATTATAAGTCATTTGCCACAAACGAAATTATTCCTGAACCTAATAACGATGAAGATTCTGCGTCTAGAGTAAATTTCAAATTACTTGATGATCTAGGCCTTAAGAAATCACATTTTTACGGCAAAGAGTACGGAGGTGTTCCATTACTGCAATATCTAGGATACGAAACAGCAAAATACTCGAATATCATCGCCAAAAACTTTCTCGTGTATTTTTATAACAAATTAGGCGAAGACAATCCATATCTAGATTAATGTTCCAGACCCATATGCTCAGCCAGATGCGACAGTTGAATATTAGACCCATGTCAGTTATCCTGTTTTGCATCAGTTAAGCTAACAATTATGAATAAAATATTGAGATTCAAGGATATTCTTTCAAAGATAAGTGGCGTTAGTACATCAATTGCTGGTGTACAGTGGCAGACTAGCAAGAGTGAACTTGCATGTGCAAAATCAGTGATTAATTACCTAGAAGATAGACGCGTGCTTTACAATCCCACTGAACTCGAGATGCCACATCATTGTCTTAACTCAGTTAACGAAATCATGCATTTTCTTACGTCCGAGATTGATGGGTTGAAGGATCAGAGTAACCTAAAGCTTAATCTCAAGATCATGCGCGCAGCGTGCCGACGTTTTCTTGATTCTAGCCCAGAACCAGTCAATAGATTCCCAAATAGCTACGACTCATGGGTTTTCTATAGTAATTTAGGAGAGTTGCGTGGTGTCTTTGGACTTTGTCTCCGTGAGATTGTTCTGAACTTTGAGTTAGCAGTTGAAAATGACCTTGCGATGATAATGCCTGCGGAAGATTAAAATATTAGACCCGTAAGCTCAGCCAAGGAAAATCCACCCGTTCATGGGTGGTTTTTTCTTGGCTTGGATCAAAGACACAACAGATTGTGTCTTTGGGGACTCGAACAGACACAAACCTTGTTCATTGGCATTCCGCGAACGGTTCGCCGGCGTCGCGAGCCTGAAAAAACAGCAAAGCTACGGAACGCCATTCGCAGACCAATTGACGCATTGACTTACCCCCGTTTAGCGTGTGATAATCACTCTATGAAACAGGTTGTTTTTGTAACAGGAAATAAGTGGAAAATATCTGACGCTAAAGCCGCCCTCACTGCGTATGGTATTACGGTAAGGCCACGCAGCTTAGAGCTAGAAGAGATACAGTCTCACGATCCACACCGTATCGCCATGCACAAAGCGCAGCAAGCTCACGATGCAATTCAACAACCACTCGTGGTAAACGATGCCTCTTGGTCCTTTCCGGCACTCGGTGGGTTCCCCGGGGGATATATAAAGGACGTCGTACAGTGGTTTACTACAGAAGATTTTCTATCACTGCTTAGATTCAAGAAAGACAAGAGTCTAACGATAACAGAAACCGTGACCTATATCGACGGCGATACTACCCAGACTTTTTCGCACAAGCTTCAAGGTACTATTATTCTGAGCCCTCGCGGCTCCGGCACAAGCATCGAAACCATCGCTGAATTCTCTGGACATACTTTAGCTGAACTACATTCACAAAATCTTGAGATTAAGCCAGATGGACCAAGTGCATGGGAAGCGTTTGGTAACTGGTACTCAAAGCAACCATGATGCGACTCGTTAAATCCAAGAAACCTGTAGATATGTACAACATGGTTGGCTATTGCCCTCCTAGAATTTTAAAGTTCAGATTACCAAACCGGCATTTTGGAAATGACCAAAAGCTTCAAAAATGTTAGTAAAGCCAAGCCATGACGAACTGACTTTCTTTGATGAAGTGCATCTGTATGACGATAATAAAGAGCTAAGTCTATGATAAGTAGATCAGATTATCTCTGTTAGCTGTGCATCGGATCCAGATCTATGAGGCTGTATAGCGAATTTTCTTTACCATAGAACCAAGCCCACAACTGATCTCCATACGAGTAGTGCCACCATTCAACCATGCAACTGGCAAGACCAGCCTGGAGCATTGCAGTAAGTAGAATAAGCCTGTTAGATTTTTGCGTGTCAGTCAGCTCTTCACAAAATAGGTAAGACTTTTCGGTGTCATCGTTTAGCTTGCTACCAAAATCAACCAGCTTTCCTGTCGTGGTATCTATCATGTCTACATCGACTGCAGCTCCACATACATGGGGCGGTAAAGTGGTTTCGGGATCACTCACAAATTCGCGTGCATGCTCTAATGCTTCTTCATCACTAACTTGCGGGTTATCCTTCTTGTAATCATCTGCACAGTCAATAAGTATTTTTCTTTGCACATCGATTGGTCGATGGCCTGCACGTAGTACTAGTTTGTATCTACTGTCAAGATGATTTGCTGCGACAAGCAGCCGCTTTGCAAGTTCGGAACGTAGATAGATGGCATCATATTCTGGATGAAGTGACATGTAATCTCTGTAGCGTTGACCCTCCCAGTCGTTATCGAGTGTCCAACAAGGTTCAACGAGTAATCTTTCTGCAGATTCAACCCTCACCAAAGAATCTTTTTGATCGCTCGACTGATATTTAGAGAAATCTACACTTTCGTTACTGCGAGCTCTGGCTAGTTTTTCTTCTATTGTCATAAGTTCATCATTCACATATATATTGTCACACAAAAGTAGCAGTCTAAGTAGTTTAAGTTGTTTTAGAACATAAGCTGATGAAAAATTTGCAAGTTAAAATATTCTTCTAGCGGCGGGCACAAGTTTGGCAGTTATCCTCGGTGGTATCGCTAGCACGCCAGATAGTGAGCGCTCTAAGTGGGCCCATCAGGTCGGAGTAGCCGATAAAGTCAGCGAAGCGCCTCAGAATAGCAGGTAAAATGCCGCCAATTGTCAGGCGACCCCATTGCAACACGGCGCTGCGGTCGCCGATAGGCACGATTTGGATAGGCTTGGCGGGGTTGTAAGCTTTTCTTTTTTTGTTGTTAAGTCGTCTGGTTATGTCCTTATAGACAAAATTGCCATTTTGAACCGCAGTTAAGGCTAGACCAGAGTATTTGGTCGCTGCGTTATCGCCGATTACATAAATACTCGGCCGAATCTGTAGATACTGGTTGACTTTGATTTTGTTGCGTTCGCCAACGGGGAAAACATCCGCCTTATCGGCAAAAAATGGATTGTTGATAGCCCCAGCCGTCCAGATAATGGCGTGAGTTGGGATTGGCCCTTCGTTGGTGCGCAGCTCATCTAATCTGCCAGCTGTAACTTTGGTATTGAGTCGGATTTTGACACCTAACTTCTCAAGTCTACGTTTAGCAATTCTGCTGGCGCGCTCGCTCATAACAGGCAAAAGCCGCGGTGCGCCTTCGACTAGCCAGATATTGATGCGTTTGCGACTGCGGCGATGTTTGCGGGCAATTTTACGCAGGTAGTTTCCGAGACCTGCTGCTAATTCAACACCAGTTGGGCCACCACCGACCACCACAAAGTTGCGCGACGCCTCGTCGTCTAACATAAGTGTGTCGTGCAAATGCTTGCGAAGTTTGACGACTTCTTGGCTGGTTTTCATGCCGTAGGCGTATTCGTGGAGGCCCTCGATATTGAAGAAAGTACTGACAACGCCGATCGCAAAAACGATCTCGTCATATTCGATAATCTGGCCAGACTCTAGGTTTAACTTCTTGGTGTCGACGTCGATACTCAGTGCTTTGTCGATAATTAGGTTGAGGTTGGGGCAGTCTAAAAGCATCCATTCTAGCGGCAGGCGTGAGACTCCCACTTTATGGCCGGTCGCAGAGCGGTAAAGTGCCGGGCAGTAACGGAATTCCTCGCCGTCGCTTATCAGGGTAATATAGACGTTTTTGGTCCTGCGTAGTTTCCTAGCTAAGCGGACGCCAGCAAAGCCGCCGCCGACAATTACAAGATGTTTCATTAGTTTAATTTTAGCATAAGCGCTCTTGCGTGCCTTGCTAATTTCGCTTAAGCTATTAGTAAACGATGGGCAATCTTAAAGACGAGATATTGGGGTTAATCAAGGGTGAGGCTGAAGACTCGCCTGAGTTCAAAGAATTTTATAGCCATGACGCTAGCATGTTTGAGCTTATCCCAGAGGTCGTAGTAGCGCCGCAGGATAGTGAAGATGTTAAGACTTTGGTAAAGTATGCCCAAGAAAAACACAAGAAGGGTCAACGAATCTCCCTGACAGCTCGAAGCGGCGGGACAGATATGAGCGGTGCAGCCATTTCAGAATCTGTTGTGCTAGATTTTAGCAAACATTTTACTAAAATTGGCGAAGTAACTAGCACTTCCGCGCAGGTACAACCGGGTGTTTTTTATCGAGATTTTGAACCACTGACACTCCAAAAAGACGCAATAATGCCTAGCTATCCGGCTAGTCGAGACCTTTGTACGGTTGGTGGAATGGTAGCTAACAACTCAGGTGGAGAAAAATCGCTTCGATATGGAAAAGTAGAAAAATTTGTAAATTCACTAAAGGTAGTTTTTGCCGACGGCAATGAGTACGAGGTAAAACCACTCACCAAACGTGAGCTGGAAGCCAAAATCGCTCAAGGGGACTACGAGGGCGGAATTTACCGTAAAGTTTTTGAACTTGTTGATAAGCATTATGATGAAATTCAAGCGGCTCGACCAAAAGTTAGCAAAGATTCAACTGGCTATCATTTGTGGGATATTTGGAACCGTGAAACTGGAATTTTTGACCTCTGCCAAGCCATTATCGGTAGTCAAGGTACGCTCGGATTGGTGACAGATATCAACTTCAAGCTTGTGCCGGCTTATAAGCATTCTGGTACTTTAGTTATGTTCCTACGTTCAATTGATGATCTTGGCAGCCTGATAAATGATGTTATGGCGCATAAACCTGCTACTTTTGAAGGCTTTGATAATTACACGTTGATGTTGAGCTTTAAACTCTTCCCGCTTTTTCACAAGCGGCTAGGTTGGTGGGGCATGATCAAGCTAGCAATCCAGCTAATACCTAACGCTTTCATGCTTTTCCGTGGAATACCGAAAATGGTTATGTTGATTGAGTTTGACGGCAACGATCCGAGCGAGGTTGCCGCAAAAGTCCATGCTTTACGGGAATCTTTGCATAATTACGACCACGAAAGCCTGTTCGAGGAAGATGAGACAGAGGCTAAGAGCAAGAAGTTCTGGATAATGCGGCGTGAGAGCTTCAAGTTGCTCCGCGACAAAGTCCACGACAAGCACACGGCGCCGTTTATGGACGATCTAATTGTACGCCCAGAGTTTTTGCCAGAGTTTTTGCCAAAGATCCGTACGATTATCAAAAAGTATAACTTGCTAGCGACCATTGCAGGCCACATGGGAGATGGAAACTTTCATATTATTCCGCTGATGAACATAGAGCGTGAAGATGAAAAAGCCAAACTAGAGCCTGCCATGCGCGAGATAAACAAAGTGGTACTGGACTATCAAGGTTCTCTCAGTGGTGAGCATAATGACGGTATGATTCGTGGGCCGTGGTTACGCGAAATGTATGGACCAAAAATGTTCAAGCATTTTAAAACACTCAAGGAAATATTTGACCCAAACTACATATTTAACCCACACAAAAAGACAGACTCTGACTGGCAATATTCGATGAAGCACCTTCGTGAAAAGTTCTAGCCTAGTTTAGGCGGTAGCAACTACCCTTAACTAAGCCCCTAGCCTTAACCCTAATATATGCAGTTCAGGCTTCCTCACCTCTTGGTCTAAAAGCCTGTATAAAGTGGCAAAAAAGATAATTGACCTAACTTGGTATCCCATGGTATAATAATTGCGAATTTAACGGAGTAACAGATTCATGGCAATCACTAGTTTAGTGCGACCGGAACAGAAACCAAAACTTCCCTTTGATCCAGGCCAAACAGCCGAACTTTTCGGTGAAGTCTTAGGTATATTAGGCTTTGTTGTTGATGACGCGGTCAGGCAAGAGCTTGCTAAAGACACAGATGATCTGGCTACCAGACTAGCAACTGCCAAATTTGCTGGTCAAGCCGTGACAGGCGAAGCCGTATTAAACATCCCATATAGTCTTTTAACTACAGCTGAGCTAATCGAAGGGATAGACAGTGCAGATAGCCGTAAGTTCAGAGGTGCTAACCAAGGCAAAAAGTTTTTGGAAGCTGTTGTTTTTCATGAGCTTTGGACCCCAGGCACAGACGCCGATAGTTACACTGATGAGCAACTAGGTGCTGCTAGCGGTAAGCTTACCACCGTCAGGTTCCTAGTCAATAATCCACATAAAAACAGCAAAAACAAAGGTTATTCAGCAGAACCGCTACTCCACTTCTTAGGCGATCCATTCGATGCGAAGTATGCTAAAGACAGCCAGCAGACTCAGTTAGACAAAACAGCAGCTACAAAAGCTGATTTTCAGCGAACATACTCACAACTAGAATTACGAGCTGCCGCCCACCGCGAAATAGCAGTCTTAGGCCTAATGCGGCGTATTTGTGGCCAGCCGATGCCAATAGAATGGGGCTTTATGTACGACGGCAACCTGCCGCGCAAAACTGTGGGCGGCAACTCGTTCGTCGCGAGCGTTCGCTCGGACGATGGTCAGGCTAACTTCGGCAGGGGCAATGGCTACGCGGATGACGACGCTGGCGTTGGCCTTTCGGCGGGGCTAGTAAGCGATCGTATTGAGCTTTAAGCCTTGGCATTTCTTTTTTCTTGTTTTGAAGCTAAATAATTTGTATAGTAATGTGCCGACCCTTACTCACTAAACTCTAAAGCTTAAGCTCTGCATTCTGATTCTGTCATCTCTTGGGGTAAGAAGCTGTCTTTGGGTTTGAAACCTGCCTGCCACTGATAGTCCTTGCCATAGCCTAAGTCTTTCATTAGCTCAGTTGGGGCGTTGCGGATCCAGAGCGGTACGCTTGCGTTAGGAAAGCGTTTGGCAAGATCAATCGCACTTGCCATTAAATCGGTTGCTTCTCGTGACTTTGGTGCTTTGGCTAAAACAGCTGCACAGTGAAAAAGGTTGTATTGACACTCTGGCATGCCGATTCGCTCAGCGGCTAGGAATGTACTAACTGCCAAATTTAGTGCGGCGCTAGCTGCCAGACCAATATCCTCACTAGCAAAAATCACCATACGACGTGCAATAAACTTAGGGTCTTCACCGGCTTGGAGCATGCGGGCAAGGTAGTAGCAAGCTGCTTTTTCATCGCTGCCTCGCATGGATTTGATAAACGCGCTGACAATATCGTAGTGACTGTCGCCTTTCTTATCATAGGCAGGAGCTACTGTTTGGGCGGCTTGTTCGATAGTATCTTTGGTTATCTTCTGACCTCTGGCTAGCTTTACGGCCAACTCCAAATTACCAAGTGCGCTACGCGCATCACCGTGACTAAGGGTGACAATAGTATCTATGGCCTGTTTGGTTAATTTACCGCCAAGTTTTAAGTTCTTGCTCGCTCGGGCAATGATTTTGGACATATCGCTGTTACCAATTGGCTTTAAAACAACTACTCTCGCCCGAGACAGAAGCGGCCGGATAACTTCGAAACTAGGGTTTTCAGTTGTAGCGCCAATCAGGGTTATTAACCCAGATTCGACATGCGGCAAAAAAGCGTCTTGTTGAGCTTTGTTGAAGCGGTGAATTTCATCAACAAAGAGCACGGTGTCTGTTTTTAGACGCTGATTTTGGCGGGCATGCTCGACTATTTTCCTTACATCAGCTAATCCAGACGTAACAGCGCTAATTTCGATAAAGTCGGCATCTGCGTTACTGGCCAACATGCGAGCTAGGGTTGTTTTACCACTTCCTGGCGGCCCCCAAAATATCAGACTGCTAACCGATTTTGAATTAAACATATGCCTTAGCAGTCCGTTAGAGGATAATAACTCGTCTTGACCAAAAACTTCTTCAGGCTTTTTTGGTCGTAAAGCTTCGGCTAGAGGCCGGTTTGTTTGCATATACTCATAATAACCCCAGCTCGACGTTAGTCAACCCAAGTGAATATAAATTTGTATCTGTAAATCTTATCACTACGGCGTAGTTTATGTGTTAACGGCTACGTAAAATACATTAAAAATGCAATCTTTACTAGCTAAAATGTATATGTATATTTATAGGTGTTGTTATGTCGAGCTGGGGTTAATAGTAAGTGTTACGCGCGTGGGCATTTTCAGCAGCTTGCCAAAAAATCTAATTTTTTTAAAACTATTAACCAAAAATAAATATCAAGGTAAGTTGTGAAAAATCAAAGATTGTGCAGTTTGCCAGATAAATATTGCGCACCATTTCTTAGATTGAGGTACAATAGTGCTTATGAATGAGGTGAGTTATGTTTTTTTGGCGATTGTTGGGCTGCTACTTACTTGGCTGATTGCTAGAACCTACCGCACAAAAGATAGTAGCTCTAGTCAGATGCTACAGCAGAACATACTGCATCTGACAGATAATGTGACAAAGCTGAAAGATCAGCTACAGTCTCAGCTAGATACAAAACTTGATAAAAACCAACGTAGTATGAGTGAGCAGCTGGCGGCTAGTGCCAAATTGATCGGCAATGTAACCGAAAGGCTGACTCGGTTAGATGATACAAATAAGCGAGTGGTCGATGTTGCGGACGAACTAAAAGTGCTGAAGAATGTGCTACAGAATCCGAAGCAGCGCGGCGTACTCGGCGAGTTTTACCTCGATCAGATTTTGCAGAACTTGCTGCCACCAAATAGCTACAGCCTGCAATATAAACTGACCGAAGGCATGGTCGTTGACGCTGTGATTCATCTAGATGGCAAGATGTTGCCGATTGATAGCAAGTTTTCGCTAGAAAACTATAATCGACTAATTGATGCCGAAGGGGAACAGCGCGAGGCTTTGGAAAAGACCTTCAAAGAAGATTTAAAACGCCGAATTGATGAAACTAGCAAATACATTCAGACCAAAAAAGGTACGCTCGACCAAGCTTTAATGTTTATCCCTAGCGAGGCGATCTATTACGATCTTTTGGCAAACAAAGTTGGTGCGGCTGGGGTAAATGGTCGTGATTTGATGCAGTACGCAGCAGTAGAGAAAAGAGTCGTCATTGTCGGTCCGAGCACTCTTAGCGCCATGATCCAGGTGATTGTTCAGGGCCTAAGAAGTCTCGAAATCCAGAAAGACACAGAAGTAATTAGAAAAAACATAGAGCAACTTCAAAAACATCTACTAGCTTATGATGCTCATTTCAAAAAGGTCGGTAATTCGCTAGGTGCAACAGTCGGGCACTATAACAATGCCTCAAAAGAATTAGGCAAGATCGACAAAACGATAGTCAAAATTGGTGGTGGTGAGAGTGTTTTGGAGAATGAGATTCTCGATAAGCCACTAGCTGATGAGTAAACTAGGTAGAGGTTCTATCTATAACCTAATCCATGGTATGATTTTAAGCATAAGAGGGAGATTATTTTATGGACAATGTTGCGAATGAACCAGCAAAAACAGAGAACCAAAGCACGCAAATCGTCTACAAAGAAAAGAATAAACTAAGCAACATCTTTACAAGAAGTTTACTCAGTTTACTCTTAGTGTTGTGCGGAATAGCTATAGTCTGGCAAATGCTCCAGAGTCGGACAAAAAATAACGAGATAAAGACGGCTAAGGAACAATTGTCGCAGTTGGAGAAAGATAAAAACCTCGTTCAAAATCAAGTTTCTGATCTCAAAGATAAGGTAAAAAACTTAACCGCTGCGCCTGCTCCAGATACAAAATCTGATGATGAATCAATAAAGGATGCTGCGAGGGCTTATGTTCGAGCTGTAACTGCCACTCAAAATGATGCCAATTTTACTTATACAATTATGAAAAAGGAATCTGATTTCGCAAGAGTTAACGTCGGCGTGCCAGAAGGCGGCGGCTATGCTATGGTGCTGAAAAAGTCCAACAGCCTATGGGTACGTGTCTATGAAGGGCAGGGGAACCCTAGCCAAGCCGACATTAGCAAATTTTCTATTCCGGCTGGTCTGTTTCCAACCAATTAATCTTTGTTGTTTAGTAGATCGATGGTAAGAGCTGCTGTCCAGCTAAAATTTTCGGCCCCGGCGGGCTTACCCGAGTGCGCCGAAAAGTATTCACTTGGGCCATGATTTTTGACAAGGCTTAGAGTGTGTTCAGATAGTTCTCGCGCCTCCTCAGTCATGTCGTAGCGTTTTAGCCCGTCAATGATAAGCCAGTTAGTATTTACCCAGGTTGGACCTTGCCAATAGCCGAGTTCTCGAAAGGCGTGGCTGCTAAACGGTACTGACGGTACAGGGTATTTGCCCCAGTAATCCTTATTATTTTTTAGCATTTTGACTAAAATCTTGGCGCGTTCTGGTTCAATACAGCCAGCATAAAGAGGCATGAAAGTGGCTATTGAAGGCTCTTTGATGAGTTTATGTGTGACGAAGTTTCGGCTGTAGAATTGGCCAGTATATGGATCCCAAAGCTTCTCGTTTATATGTTCGCGGCCTTTATGAACCCGCTCATGCAGCCACTGCGGAATCTCGTGTCCAATAGTCTTGGAGATCGTTTTTAGGTGGCTATGGGCTCTGATCAGTATGCAGTTGAAGGTTAGGTCCTGTACGGCGAAGTCAGATTTGTTTAGTATGCCTTCTATATCCCAATTCTTACGCCTAAGCCGTCGAATGACGTTGTAATACAGCAGAGCGTCCATGTTACTAATGCGTTGGCCAGGGGGAGAGTGTTTGGTGTCGCGGCGAAATAGATTTACTAATCGATCTAAGTGAAGTTTCTGAAAACCGCTAGCCCACCATGGAGTTTGATGCATGTGAAGTTCGTGCATCCAGGGTGGTGTGTTGTCTAGGCCGGATTCCCACGGGTGTATCAGGAGAACTAACCCCTCTTCGTGCGGGTCTCGTTCGCGGTACAACCATTCGTGGTATGCCAGAAGTGCCGGGAAAGTATCGAGGTACCATTGCCGCCGTGCTTCGGGTTCTAGCTTTTTACCAATCCTAACAATAGCCTCTGCAAGCATTGGCGGCTGGGTGATGCCGCTGGTTTTTTGGTCGTCGGGCGCATAAGGGCTACGCCAGCTTTTCCACATATCACGATCTTGTTTATGCTCGGCATGATCAGTAAAAATCATGTTTGGGATCATACCGTTGCCCCATTGTCCTCTCAACAAGCTCAAGATCTCTTTTTTGGCACGATCAAGGTCGTAGTTAGCGAGTCCTATTGCTGTAAAACAACTATCCCATAACCACTGATGCGGGTAAAAGTTTGGTGCGGGCATAGTGTACTCGCCGCTGTAGTTGTCGGAGAGTACTTTTTTACATTTTTCTAGCAGTTCTTTATTGTCCACCTAGGAATTATAACGCTTCTGGTAGAATCATAGTATTTTCTAGCGGAAGTTTGTAAACGAAACAGGGAAGCCGAAGTTAGCTTCTCGCAGAAGCTGCATCGCTAGCTGTAGTTCGTCTTTTTTGGGGCTCATAATGCGAACTTCTTCGCCTTGAATCTGGGCTTTTACTTTTGGCAGTTTTTCACGAAGAAGATTTGTGATCTTTTTGGCTTTGTCTGCAGTGAGGCCTTTGACAAAGCTTACTTCCCAGCTCATTTTTAAGTTGCTAGTCACTGGTTCCTTAGAACTAGTATCAAAAGTTTTTTGGCTCAAGCCGCGCGAGGCAGCTTTTTTGCGGACCATATCGATAATTGAGTCTAGTTGAAACTGATTGTCACCAGTAATTTTTAAACCCTGCTTGTCGTCCAGCCAGTCAATGCTAGCTGAAGTTCCTTTAAAATCATAACGACTGGAGATCTCGCGCTGAACTTGGTCGAAGACGTTGTTCATCTCGGCTTTGTCGTAATCACTAACACAGTCAAAACTAAATTGCGCCATAAGGATATTTTAGCAGCTAGTTTGCTATTTCGTCACACCAATACAATCTAACGCCTGGAAAATACGCGTATGCCTTCGGCGAAGAATCTGTTAGCTCCGGTGTGAGTGGTGGGCAGAAGTTCATGCCGAGCCAAAAACCGTCATATTCGGGATTAGCAAGGCGGTCAAAAAGTTCTGGATCCCTATCTTTACCAAATATCGGATTTTCCTTAACCTCCGCAGACATGGTTTGGCTGTCTAGAATCCGATATGGCCAAACGGCCAGTGGAGGCATATTATTTAAGATTATCTCTTGATCAGAGCTTGTAGGTGATTTGGGCACGACCTTTAGGAAGTTACCGGCAAATCTTATTGGTGAGGGTGCATACCTTGTTGTAAAATCCGTCTCAAAAGCTATTTGCTTTAAGACGCATCTGTCTAATATCTTTGTAAAAAAATTAATGAAACAGTCTTTTTGAACTTCCGAAGTATGAGGCTCGCCTGCCGGAAAATTGTGAGCAAAATCTAGGATATGGGTATCAATAGCTGTTAATAGCTGCTCAGGATAAAATCCCGGGTTCCACCCACTCGTTCCGTATAGTTCCTTAAACATGTTTTTTTAGGATACTACACCCTTTGTAAAAATCATAAGGGCCATGCTTATTTTGTACGCTATCTGTTGTACAATAAAACTATGAACGAGTTAGACCAAAAACTAGTGCAAGAGTTGAGAGTACGTGCTGAGGCAGGTGAGAACGTCCTTCGTTCTGATGAATTTAGAGCACTCTTCGATGTTATCAAGACTCTGCCAGCAGAACAAAAGGCCGCTTACGGCGAAGCAGTCAATGAGCTTCGAGCAGAACTGGAGCAACTTTCACGTAGCACCGAGCCCGCTAACCAGGTTCCAGACAAAGGCGCTCTGGATGTAACTGCGCCGATGTCGACTAATCACGGAGCGCCACAACTACTGAATACTGAAAATGGTTCGCAGCACCCTATAACAACTGAGCTTGAACGCGCATCAGATATCTTTGAGCTAATGGGCTTCGAGATTGTGGAAAGCCGCCAGATTGACGACGACTATCACATGTTCGAGACGCTGAACTTTCCGGCGGACCACCCAGCTCGTGATGACTACGATACGTTTATGACAGAAGAGGGGTTAATCGCTCCAGCGCATACTAGCACAATGCAAAACCGAGTGATAAAAGAGCGTCTCAAAAATCTTGAAAACGGTGAGCCGATTGCTGTAATGGTCGCCGGTAGAGTCTTCCGAAACGAAGATCTTGATGCTCGGCATGAACATACATTTCATCAGATCGAGGGTGTTTATGTTGGAAAAAACGTGACTGTCGGCAATCTTATTGCGACACTGAAGACTTTTCTGGAGAGTTATTACGAGCAAGAACTAAAGACCAGAATCACACCGTTTTACTTCCCGTTTACTGAACCAAGCTTTGAATTTTCGCTTAGCTGCCCGTTTTGTAAGGGTGAAGGGTGCCATATCTGTAGTCAAGAGGGCTGGATTGAGCTACTCGGCTGCGGTATGATCCACCCAAATGTACTTAAAGAAGCGGGTGTTGACCCAGAAGTTTACACTGGCTTTGCCTGGGGAATGGGAGTTGAAAGGTTAGTGATGATGAAGTATGACATAGATGACATCAGGCATTTTAACAGTGGTAAGTTGGCATTTTTGAGGCAGTTTAGATAACCGATTAAGGATTAAAGATTAATGATTGTGGAAGAGAGCTCCGTAGCTAACCAACAAATTGATATTCCTTGTGTTGGCTATGATGTGAAAGCTGACTTCTACGAAGGCGACGCCGACATTGCAGTAATGATTTATATTGGCTTTACATCGAATAAGTCTAGGTACAAGGCGCTAGCCGGCTTGCTAAACGAGCAACTAGGCGCTTCGGTTTTGGTGCTTGATTACAGTGGCCATGGCGCAAGTCCGTTCGATATTGATGATGTTTGTCCGGCTCAAAACTTCCTTGAGTCGATCACGGCCTTTGACTTGCTAAAGGCAAAGTATCCGAAGCGTCAGATGTTTGTTATTGGTACAAGCTATGGCGGATTTATGGCGACCCAGCTCACCAAATACCGTGAGTTTGATAAGTTAGTGCTGCGAGTGCCGGCACTATACAAGCCGCATGACTTTTATACTAAGTGGGGCGAATATGATTCAATCGAAACAAGACACGATTACAGACTTAACGCCAAGGATCTTGGATCTCACCCACTGCTAAAAAGGGCAGCCGATTTTAAGGGCAAGACGCTGGTTGTGACACATGAACTAGACACGATCTGTCCGCCGAACTCAACGGCCCCTTTTATTAAGGCTTTCCGGGCTGATCATTGGGTGGAGACTGGCTTGGGGCATTCATTCCGCGAAAGTGGTGTCACTAAGGCTCAGGCCGAAAAATATTACAATAAAATAATTGATTGGTTAAAAAATGAAAAAAGCAATTAGTAGCGTTCATGCTCCAAGGTCGACCGATATTTATTCACAAGCTATTGAGTCAAATGGTTTTGTCTTTGTTTCGGGGCAAATTCATATGACGACTGAGGGTGTAGTGGTTGAGGCTAGTGTCGAGGGAAAGCTGGAGCAAATTATGGACAACATCACGGCAATACTAAAAGAAGCCGGTCTAAAACTAGACAACATAGTAAAAATCACAGTTTATCTCACAAGCATCGATGATGCTAAAGAGTTCAATGCAGCTTACGGAAGGTATTTTGTCCAGCCGTTGCCAGCACGTGAACTGATTTGTGTGCAGGCCCTACCTCGTGGTGCAACAATTGAGCTGAGCGTCATAGCGGCTAGGAGCACTAAGAGTGAATAAGCTGAACGAAAATAAATATTGTACGCTTTCAACAGTTTGCGAAGACGGTCAACCTTGGGGTAGTCCTGTCTTTTTTGTGGCTGACGAGGCGGGGAATATATATTGGTGGTCCCCTGTAAAATCAGTTCATTCCATTAACATAAGAAGAACAGGCACGGTTTTTGTGACAGTGTTTGATTCCAGTGTTCAAGAGGGTAAAGGGCAAGCTCTATATATGCAGTGTGAAGCAACTGAGCTCGAAAATGACGAGGCTGAAGAAGCCAGATTACTTTATAACAAAAAAGCTAAGTTTTTTAAGTTGGAAGCAAAAGATATTTTGGGCGAAGCTCCTACTAGAATCTACTGCGCAAAGCCGAAGAAAAAATGGCGGAACGTAGACGCCGAAGAAAACGGCTATTTCATCGATGCTCGTGAGGAAGTAGAATAGTATTATGAAGTTCAGTCTAAACTTAGCGCAGTATTACTCGAATGTTGACCTCAAATCTTTCGATCGGGACGAGCTTATCGGTCGAATTGGCGACAGGATCGGAGCGATTGAGCAAGTTGAGGAGCTTGCGCCTAAGTATGCAGGTGTAATAGTCGTCAAGGTGGTCAATTGCGAAAAACATTCTGATGCTGACAAGCTAAGTGTTTGCAGAATTGATGATGATGGTGCTGCGCAGAATGTTGAACGCGACCAGCAGGGCCTTATAACAGTAGTTTGTGGTGCGCCAAATGTTCGAGCGGGCTTACTTGTTGTATGGATCCCGCCGGGCGCAACAGTACCTTCTACGTATGACAAAGAGCCATTCGTGCTCGAGGCTCGGGCTATTCGCGGGATTGTCAGTAACGGTATGCTAGGAAGTCCTAGAGAGCTTGGCGTTAGCGAGGAGCATGGTGGCATTCTAGAGATAGAGGCAAGTGATGTAGGTGAGGAACTAGCAAGGCCTGGTACTGCATTTGTGAAGCTTTATGGCCTGGATGACTTTGTAGTTACCTGCGAAAACAAGATGTTTACTCATCGGCCAGACTGCTTTGGCAATCTTGGTATCGCTCGTGAGGTTAGCGGAATTTTTGATCAACAATTTAAATCACCAGATTGGTACGTAGAGCCAATCAGCCATGCCGTCGGCCCCAATCCAGTTGCAATTGAAGCCGTAAATCAAGTGCCTGAACTTGTGCCGAGATTTATGTGCCAAGCAGTTACAGGGCTTAGCGTACAGACCTCGCCAGTATGGCTTCAGAGTTATTTGAATCGAATGGGAGTAAAGAGCATTAACAATGTTGTTGATTACTCAAACTATTTCATGCTGCTGACCGCTCAACCAACACATGCCTTCGACTACGATAAGCTCGTTAAGTTGACGGGCCAGTCAAAAATAACTCTTGGTCCGAGACTTGCTAAAAAAGGCGAAAAACTAGCACTTTTGAACGGCAAAACTGTTGAACTATCCGATAAAGACATGGTTATTGATGCTTGCGGAGTGCCTGTTGCGCTAGCGGGAGTTATGGGCGGTCAGCAGAGCGAAGTTGACAGCACAACCAAGACAATAGTTATTGAATGCGCAACTTTTGACATGTACGCTGTGCGGCGTACCAGCATGCGGCATGGTTTGTTCACCGATGCCGTTACTCGCTACACCAAGAATCAAAGTCCTTTGCAGAATCCTCAGGTTTTGGCTAAGTTTGTTGATGAGCTTGTTCATTCGGTTGGTGGGGTGGTTGCCAGCGATGCCCTCGATATTTTTGATCAAGCAAAGCTGGATTCGGTACGTAAGTCTATTATGATCAGTCCTGATTTCGTAAATAGTCGTTTGGGCACAGAACTTACAAAAGAAGATATCGCCCAGATCCTGGCTAATGTTGAGTTTGACTGTACGTATCAGGATGAAAAAGTTATTATAAAATCCCCATTTTGGCGTACTGATATAGAACTACCCGAGGATATTGTCGAAGAAGTTGGCAGGCTCTATGGTTTCAGTCGTTTGCCGTCAGGCTTACCACATCGATTAGCAAAGCCTGTGGGCCAAGACGCTTATTTGAAGCTAAAGACTAAGATTCGCCATATTCTAGCGCGAGCTGGTGCAAATGAGGTGCTCAGTTATAGTTTTGTGCATGGCAATCTGCTAAAAAAGGCCGGGCAAAAACCAGAAGACTCCTTCGCCATTCGTAATGCGCTCAGCCCGGATCTTCAGTATTATCGTCAAACTCTAACTCCGTCACTGCTCGAAAAAGTCCACCCAAATATCAAAGCTGGCAATGACGAGTTTGCTATTTACGAACTCAATAAAACCCATAACAAAGTTCATGGCAATGACGAGCAGGGGTTGCCGGGAGAACTAAACATGCTGGCTCTAGTTTTTGCCAGTAAAAATGGCAAATCTGACTATGCCTATTTTGAGGCCAAAAAATATCTCGAGTTTTTGGCTGAACAACTTGGTTTCACGCTAGAGTTCAAAAAGGCAGAACAGGTGGAGTTTCCTGTCACAAAGCCGTTTGGCTTGTCTAGATCCAGTTATGTAAGTATCAAAGAGACGGGTGATTTTCTGGGAATGGTAGGCTGTTTTCGCGATGAAGTGACTACTAACTTCAAGCTTCCGGCTTCGGCGGGGTTTGAGATTGGACCAGAAGTTTTTCTCGAAGCCTCAAGAAAATACAAAGGCAAGATCTACAGGCGATTGGGTAAATACCCATCGACTGAACAAGATCTAACACTTAGACTACCAGCAACCGTAGTTTACTCAGAACTAGAATCAAAAATCGAGGAAGCACTTAAATCGACAGGCTATGCCTGGACATTGGAACCAGTAAGTATTTTTCAAAAAGAACAAGAACCTACAAAGAACTTTACTTTCAGGCTTACGCTAAGCCACAAAGATAGAACATTGACCACTATTGAGGCCAACCAATTACTTGATGATTTGACCCTGGCCGCGCAAGCTGAAAGAGTTTAAAAGTCGATCACTTGTTCTTCATTGAGTAGGTAGTCTTCCATATGGCGATGGGCATTAGGTTTGCCAGAAGTTACTAATCTTAGGACAAAGTTGCCGCCATTCATCGAGCGTCGATAGTCATGTACTTTCAATGAGCTAGAACGAAACTTAGACATGACGTCGTCTAGGCCAACAAGGCTAGTTGCGGTGATGGTGTAGGTGCGTTCGCGCTTGAGGTGGTCTATCCAGTGCTCGAAGCCCGGTAGAGCAATAAGTGCGAACATAGCAATTATTGTTGCCACAGCAGCAAGCGAAAAGTCACCCATACCTGACGCGATACCAATCCCGGCACCAACCCAGATCGTTGAAGATGTAGTGAGGCCTTTGATTGAGAAGCCGTCTTTAGCGATAGCTCCAGCACCGATAAAACCTATGCCAGCAATAATATAGCCGATGATTCTTGCAGGATCGCTACTGCCATGCATTGACGAGAGGTCGAGCGCCGAGATAGTGAACAAGGCTGTGCCCAGAGCGATTAATAGCTGTGTTCGAAAGCCAGCTGATTTATCGCGGTACTCACGCTCTAAGCCGATGATGCCGCCTAGGCCTGCGGCAACTAATAACCTCAATACTGCATCTGTGAATTCCATAAAGAGAATTATAGCACCATAATTACTCATGCTTAAGCAGGAATTACGCGTTTAGTGCACTTTCGGATGAAAATCGAGTGCCGCAAGCCGAGCCGTACTTAACGTACGGTGAGCGCGGAACGGAGATTTTCGCCAAAAAGGTGCAACGCGTGATTCCTGTTAAGCTTGGAGCGTCTCAATCTCGGCTAAAGTCATGTGTAAGTTGCGTTCTTGGTAGGGAAGTAGTACTTTGGCTTCTTCGGTGTACCAATTGTGGGTCGAATAAAATACGACCTGGTTCTGCAAAAACACTAATCGATTCTCTGGTCCTGGCTGTTCGCCCTTCAGAGACTCTGAGTAAAGCCGATCACTGCGAACTTTTGACTCCTCGGGCGGCAGGCCGGCGGCCGACACGTCGGCATCACACATTAGCTGCCCAAGATAATCTTCGCCGGCTGACTGCCAGAAACCGTGTTGATTTACGCCGCAGACGGTCGCCATAATAATATTTTCTACTCGGGAGACTAATGGCTTTTTAAAGACGTCGGGTGTTTGCTTGATCATCCACTTGGCGATTTTTTTAGCACTTTGCTGCTCATTCACACCATTCCCAGTCATACCATGAACGAGGTCGTGCCCGGCAGCCGCAATTTGCAAGATAGCTAGCTCAGTAGGGCTAATTTTGCCCTTGGTCATGGCTAGTTCTCCAAGTGAACTAGCGGCCGCAACAACATCAAGTGTGTGTAGGTGGTTATGGTAGGGAAGCGGCAATCGGCCGAATTCGCCATAAACCCTACGAGTGTAAGCATAGGAATGAGCTATCAATAGCTCACTGGCTTTATCTAATTTATTTGACCTTTTCATTGCCGCTGTAATTTTATCATGTTTAAATAGTGGTAATGAAAGATATTTTGAGGATCCTAAAATCCGGTCGGGAGCTGAAGTGGCACTACTTTGCCATTAGCCTACTGACGACCGTTCTGTCGCTAGTCACAATCATGACGCCTCTTTTGAGTGGCTGGGCGATCGATGAGATAAGAAAGGGCACGGGTGCGAATGTGCGCTACGCCGCCTTGCTGGCGGTGGGGATCTTTGCTCTCGACTTAATGCAAACAGTGGTCAGTAACATCAATGGCTATATTGGTGATAGGGTGCTGGCTAAACTGACGGCCATTTTAAGCCGAGACTATTACTCGCATCTGCTGACTTTGCCGCAAAGTTACTTCGATCGCGAGCTATCTGGGAAAATCATCAACCGCCTAAACCGCTCAATCTCTCAAATAACTCAGTTTATTCATATGATGAGCAATAACTTTTTGCAGTTTATTTTTAGTACTGTTTTAAGCTTGGGAGTGGTCGCTTATTATTCCTGGCAGGTAGCACTAATGCTCTTTGCGCTTTACCCTATCTTTATCTGGATGACAGTCAGGACAAGCGCCCGCTGGCAAGTTTTTCAAAAGCAAAAAAACGAGCACAATGACATTGCGAGCGGTCGCTTTGGCGAGTCGATCAACCAAGTCAAGGTGGTGAAAAGCTTCGTCCAAGAAGCGCGGGAGCTGAAGTTTTTTAACCGGCACTATCGATCGATGGTAGATATCTCTAAGCCGCAGTCGGCACTGTGGCATAAGCAAGACGTCATCAGGCGACTGATTTTAAACATAATTTTCTTTGCGGTTTATTTATTCATCTTTGTCAAAGGAGCGCAAGGTGTCTTCACACCAGGCCAAGCTGTGGCTTTGATTCTCTATGCCATGAATATCCGCATCCCTATTTTTTCGATTAGTTATCTGGTCGAAAACACTCAGCGAGCAGTTGCCGATAGCCGAGATTACTTTGAGATTATGGAGATAAAACCTGATATCAAAGATGAGCTGGCAGCCGAAGACTTAGTTGTGAAGTCGGCGCGGGTGGAGTTTCGGGATGTCGTTTTTGGTTATGGCGATCAGGACGTGCTGAAAAATATTTCACTACTGATTGAACCGGGAACTAAGGTAGCGTTGGTAGGAGAGAGCGGCGAAGGCAAGACTACGCTAACCAACTTGCTGCTGCGGCTCTACGAAGCGCGAGATGGCGAGATCTTCATTGATTCTCAGAACATACGTAAGGTAACGCAGAGCTCACTAAGGGGCAACATCGGTGTAGTATTCCAGGATCCAGCGCTTTTTAGCGGCACTATAGCCGAGAATATTTCTTATGCTAATCCAAAGGCGACCGATCGGCAGATATTGGCGGCCGCCAAAGCTGCCAATGCCGATGAGTTTGTATCAAAACTTAAAAAAGGCTACGACACAGAGATCGGCGAACGAGGACTGAAACTGTCAGGCGGCCAAAAACAGCGTATCGCTATTGCTAGAGCGCTGCTCAAAGACGCACCAATCTTGATACTTGATGAAGCAACCAGTAGCCTAGACAGCAAAAGCGAGATTATGGTGCAAGAGGCTTTGGAGCGTCTGATGCAGGGGCGTACTACCATTATTATTGCTCACCGCCTTAGCACCATCGCTCATGTTGATCAAATTGTGACTCTCAAGAACGGCCAGATTAATGAAGTAGGCAGCCCAGCCAAACTAGCCAAAAGCGGCGGTATTTATGCTAATCTTCTAAAACTTCAACATGGCAAAGATAAGGAATCAACCAAACTCAAACTCAGCCAGTACGACATCAACGCCTAAATTTTGTAATAATCGCTAAAAATCTTCATGATATACTATCTTGTACTATGGTTTTTAGAAATACGCTAGAAATTCCTGTTCCGCCGGATGTGATTATGCGGGCTAATGCACGCTACCAACAGGCTGTTGCTGCTGGCAGAGATGTTATAAACACCGGCATTGGTGTTGTGGTGGCTGACAGCGGTGACATATTCATGCCAACGGACGTGCGTTCAGCCTATGCCGACATTGCCAGCGAACTTAGTGAGAACCCAATCGGTTATCAGACACCTCGTGGGCACGTCGGCTACTTAAGTAAACTGGTCGAACTGCATGAGTTGGGTGATAGTAGTAGAATTGCAAGTGTTCAGACTGCGGGCGGTACGGGCGCATTGTCACTAGCCGCAGCGGTTTTACCGACATTATTTGATCTTCCGGCTAGCAGCCAGATTTTTAGCGATGGGGGTTGGCCAAACTACGAAGCCATTTTTAGTGATTATAATGTTCTACAAGCTAGGCATTTGGATAGCGAGGGGCGATACGATCATCAGAGTTTTCTTGGTGAGATTGACTCAGCTGATGCAGGTAGCATTGTCTTGATGCAGTCGTCTGGCTTTAATGACGACGGCATGGACCGCTCGCCAGAACAGTGGGACGATATTGTCCAAATAATTGGAAGAAGGGGCTTACTGCCAATTATTGATTGCGCTTACTCTGGTCTGACGAATCCCATGCTCGAGTCTGTGGCAGATCCTATCGGGAAATATCTTGATTCCGAATATCCTCACCTAGTTACTTATTCAAGTTCAAAAAATCTAGGCTTGTATCATAACCGTTTGGGAGCGTTAATGGTTTTTGGCGGTAATAGTAGCCAGGTTGCTGGGGTTCAGAATGTGCTAGAAAAAGCTGTACGTAGAAGCGTGTCCAGCCTAGCTTATTTACCAGCAGAGGCAGCTTATCGAGCTATGTATGACGGCAGTTTACTTACTTTAGAGCAAAATGAGATGGCCCAAACATTGGCTGCAAGAAGAAGGAGGTTTGCATCCGTTTTGGGAGGTGGCTTCAAACACGTAAGCGATGGAAACGGGCTGTTCGCTAAAATTTTACCTAGTGGTTTTAGCGAAGATCAACATAAAAAGGTCGAAGAACAAGGAGTCATAATCTTGCCAAGCTCCAGAGTGAACATTGGCGGCGTGCCGACTCCCAAAATACCCTCTGTAGCCGAAGCAATAAAAAACGTTTTGTAGTTTCTGTGCTCCTTATCTTCCTTGTCTAACTAAAGTGATTAGTATTAATATTGTGCTGTGTCAGCTAGCGTTTGACTTTTTTCTTAAAGTTTAAGTAGTTGACGAAGTCCATAGCTACTTATGTGATTATTTATCATGCTTTTGGTATATAAATAGTTTACTACTATCTGATAGGTTATTCTTTCTAAGATCCGGCTTAAGGCAAACGGACAAGTTTTGTCCATCAACCGCAGTGACTGTAACGTCTTTTTGTACTTCTGGAGTCTGGGTGAAGACAGAGGTTTTGCCTGCGGTGTAGTTACCTAGTACATTAATACACTGACCTTCATCCAGCTCTTTTACGAGCAAAGAACCACCTGAGGACTCGTCGTCATCTTTTATAGCAATCTTTCTGCTTAGACTAACGGCGTAAAGTCCTGGCGAAGACTCGTGAAAGGTTTGACCTTCTTTGGAAGTCGTATAGAGTGAGCTAGGCGCATCGGTTGTATCATATTCGACCATCAGGGGTATTTGCTCAACTCGCTTGCCAATCAGGACAGGGGCTGCTCCATCTGGTTCGGGGAAGCCTTGTGCTACGTGATCTGGGCTGTTGTTCCAGTCAACAAGTGCCTCTATAGGGTTTGGTAAAGGTATGCCTAGTAGCTTGGCATCAGAGCTGTTATCAAATATCTGTGGGCCCCAACCAATCGTTACCGCTATTAGTGAGTACAAAGCTCTCTTCATCCGCCGCCTTCCGAGCGGTATACGGTTGCCAGTAAATGCAGCGCTAACTCCTACAGGGTCAGTGTAGTATGTCTTGATTTTGCCTAACATGTTCAGTATAGAGTTTGCTGCTTTTTTAGCATGACTTGCGCCCTTCTCTTTGGGAGTGAGTTTTTCGCTAGTTTGTTCGGAAATTCTGTCAATAATATCTTTTGCGAGCTTCAGATATCTAGGGTCATTGACTAGAGGGTCTGAGAATTCAATTCCATTAAAGACTTGTAAGAAAGCATTGCCCGAAACCGGATCTTTAAAGAATTTCATTGCCTGAGGATTGTTAGAATCAATTTTAGTGTCTTCGGTCTCGTCGAATACAATAAATGGCAAACCTTCAACTTTACCTTTTGTGTCCGTGAACGCTGCTATTCGTGCGTAATAAAACGTATCGTTCCCTTTTAAGCATTGCGGGGCGTAAGCTTTGCTTACTACTGCCCGGCGAGAGTCAATAACTGCATTATAACTATCAGTTTTTAGTATAGCCCCGCAGGTAGCAGACAGGGTATCGGCAAAGCCTGTGTCACTCGACAATGCTGCTCTAAGCTCTGGATAATCTGATTCTGCCGTTTCGATTTCTGGATTGTATGACATAATCTCTCCTATGATATATAGTATACTAGAAAAATAACATAGGGTCAACACTATATTATAATAAAAGTATTTCTAAATCTTATTGTCACTTGATGTTCTGAACATAAGCACGCATACAAATCCGGTTAAACGCGTCATCAAAGCCTGAGTTATCCTAATTATTGTGCGGATCTTGGTATATGTACAGCCTACTATTTGGGCTTAGCGAATCTTCGCCGGCTATACAGACACTCATGCGTCTCTCGTCACCCATTCTTGTTGGATATACGTAGATATGTTCTGCAACCGAGCTATCAGTAACAAATATTTTTGTTTTTCCAGGTCCATAATTACCCTCTACAACAAAACAATCATTATCTGGTGCTTCATCTTTAGGATTATTCAAGTCTAGAGCGTACAGTCCAGGTGAAGATTCTTGTCTCTCGGGCTGCATGAACGGAAGTCTACGAAAAGCAGTGCTCGGCACACCTTTAGTGTCATAATCCCATATAACCGGAATATTGTTCCTTGGTTTCTGGGCCGAGAATGTTTCATTAATATCTGGAGACGGGAATTGTCGTGCAGTGTGATCAGGCCTGTTGTTCAAATCCACGATGATTTCTATAGGTTGGGGTAAGGGGATACCAAACAACTTTGCATCTGTGTGCTCGTTTTGTACCTGAGGACCATAGCCAAGCACAGCTGTTCCTAGAAGTAATACAGTTCGTTTTTTATTTTTTTTGGCTCTAACACCAGCGGATGTCTCGTTATTGTCGTTTGTCGGTTCATGTTCTCGCTCAGTGCCGAAAATTTTCTCTCGTATTCGCTTAAAAAAACCCGGTCTAGGCTGCACGCCTATATGTACATCTATTGTTTCAGGAATATTTGTTGTACGGCTGGCATAAGGGTAGTTAGGATTTAGGGTTTCTGCTGTGACAGTCCTGTAGGTAGGTCTTTTGATGAAAGTTTTACTGTTTGACATAATACACCTTTCTAAATTAGATTATAACAAATAGATACTAAAATGTCAACATGATTTTGTAGTATATTGTAAAAAGTACTAGCGGAATAGCTTGAAAGCTAGGCGATGGGGTGCGATACTTGAGTAGTAATAAATGAGTTTAGAAGCTTAGGTTCAGAATTGAGAGACTGACCCAGGCTTATTGACTCAAAGGAGGGATAACACAAAAATTTATGGCAAATAAATCTCAACGGGCTGCGGCATTGATGTTAGCGGGTTTGTTCTTTTTGACTACGGTCGGAACAACAGCTTACGTTATTTGGCAAATTAACCGCGAAGACCCAGTCGCAACGGGCGATCAAATTCAGACACCAACTAATAACAACCAAACGGAGAAAAAAGTGCTAAAAGGTACACCGCTAGCGGATTTCACGCCAACCAAAGAGCCGATCAGTTCTATTCAAAAAATCGACACAGTTGTAGGCTCTGGAGCAGAAGCTGTGGCGTCGAGTACGGTGACAGTTAATTATACGCTAGCCAATATGGACGATGGTGTAGTTCGCGAAAGCTCGCTCGACAGCCAACCGCTAACTAGCCCCCTATCTGGTCTAATTAAAGGCTGGCTAGATGGCGTGCCCGGTATGAAAGTTGGCGGTAAACGACGTCTGCTGATACCATCGGCTCAAGCTTACAACGACGGCAAAGACCTCGTTTTTGACATCGAACTACTTGATGTAAAATAGCGAAAAATGGACTAAAAACCACAACATATAGCGTATTGAAAAATTTTCAGACCCTATATACAATTAGAACCATAAGCTCTTCTAATAAACAAAAATGAAGAGAAAAAGCATTAAAAACTAATAGAAAAACCCCTAAAAAGTGGGCAAAAAGGAAACCAGAAAAAATGAGTAAAAAAGTAACCGTTTTCACGACTTCAACATGCGCTTATTGCGTTATGGTTAAAAAATACCTAGACAGCAAAGGCGTAGCCTACGATGTAGTAAACCTAGAAGAGCAGCCACAACGCCAAGCAGAAGTCATGGCTAAAAGTGGGGCTATGACAGTGCCAGTCACGCTGGTGCAGAACGATGACTTGAGCGAACAAGTGATTGTTGGTTTCAATCTGTCAAAACTAGCGCCAGCTATTGCATAAGATCTATAAAATCTAAATCCTAAATCATAAATTCTAAAAAATCTATATAAAATTTAAAGTGCTAATTATTTTTGAGTAAAAAACATCAAAAAGAGTTACAATAAGTTTGTGAATGAGGGTGTACAGACGAAGTATGATTTAGAAGAGAGGACTCTGGAATTCGCTAGGTCAATAAGAGGGTATTACCTAGGAAAACAAAGTGCCTACTTGATACAAGACGATCTAAAACAAGTTATTAGATCGTCTGGCTCAATAGGCGCTAACTATATTGAAGCTAATGATGGACTAAGCAAAAAAGACAGTATCTTAAGGATGAAGATAGCCAAAAAAGAGGCACGCGAAACCATTTATTGGCTAAAGCTCCTAGATGCCCCTGAAGATCTCATAGAGGAAGCAAGACAAATATCATTCATATTAGCTTCTATAATTAATAAATTGAGTGAAAAAGAAAGGAGCTAATTTTTGAGCTTTTTAAATTTTTTAGAATTTAGAGTTTAGAAATTAGAATTTTAATACATGAAAGATGTTTTATTATATGGGGCTTCGTGGTGTCCGTTCTGTCGTGCAGTCAAGAATTGGCTGGACACCAAAGGCATCAAATACTCTTATAAAGATGTTGATGAGGCTGGCGTGCGCGATGAAATGAAAACGCATGTGCCCAACAACGAAACAATTCCAGTCATAGTTATCGACGGCAAAGGCTATGTTAACCCCGAAATTAGTTTCTTGGCTCAAGAGCTTAACATTGCTGCGGCCACAGACAAAAAAGTCTACGATGTAGCAGTAGTTGGCGCCGGACCGTCGGCTTTGAGTGCCGCAATCTATACAACCCGCGAAGACCTTGACACGGTGTTGATTGAAAAAGGCGTCATTGGTGGCTTGGCAGCCATCACCGATCAGGTGGATAACTATCCTGGATTCCCAGAAGGTGTAACTGGTTTGGATCTTGCTGATAATCTACAAAAACAGGCAGAGAGATTTGGTACGAAGTTTGAATTTGCCCAGGTTGAGGCGATTGAGACCCGACCAAGTGGCGAAAAACGCGTAGTTACCACTGACGGCGAGCTTTTTGCCAGAGCAGTATTAGTGGCAACAGGTAGCGACTACAAGAAGCTGGGTATACCTGGTGAGCAGGAGTTCTATGGACGTGGCGTTCACTACTGTGCGACCTGTGACGGTCCCGTGTTTCGTGATAAAAAGTTAGTGGTAGTTGGCGGTGGCAATTCTGCCGTTCAAGAAGCGATTTTCTTAACCAAGTTTGCTTCACATATTGACCTTCTAGTCCGAGGCGACCAGATGCGAGCTAGCGATGTTCTGCAGCACGAGTTAGAAAAACACAAGGATAAGATAACTATACACTTTAAAACTCAGCCGCTAGAGGTGGTTGGCAACAAGTTTGTTAGTGGTATAAAGACGAAGTCTGACGGTCAGGACAAGTTGTTTGAGTGTGACGGTGTTTTTGTATTCATAGGCCTACTGCCTAACACCGACTTCTTAAAACATAGCCTCGAACTCGATGAAGTTGGGTTCGTGAAAACCGACGAGCGTTTGCAAACCAGCATGGAAGGCGTTTTCGCATCTGGCGACGTTCGAAGCGGTGCAACTATGCAAATCGCTAGTGCTGTCGGCGAGGGCGCTACCGCTGCTCTCAAAATTCGTGAATACCTCGAAGCAAAAAACCGATAATTCCTGCCGCTAAAGTCGGTTAGTCTTGGTGTAAAGGGTAATGCTTACGGTACCGATCGGGGTGATTGGTGGTAATGAAAGCCCGCTTGTAAAACTTCTGCGCCAGCCAGATCCACAGACTATGGTTGATTGTATAGGCGTTTATCTCTTTGCCGTACTTGCCGCATAGCCAATAGGTCGAGGGGTTTAGCCACCATTTGTTAAGTGTGACACCGCTAAAGCCGTAGTCACGTGCCAGTTCTATTGCCGCAACAGGGCCGTGCCAGTAAGGCTGAGAAATAAATGTTCTGCTGTGAGGGAAAGCCTTTTTTAACTCATACAATGTGCCAGGGTGCGGTGAGGTGAAGCTAAACTCCCTTGGCATGCCTTCGTTTTTGAGGGTGCTAATCAGCTCGTCAGTAGCTGTTGTGCATTTGATATCGAAAAGTAGCGGCGCCTCGGTTTTGTGCTTGAGGGCTTGATTTAGGGTGGCTAGGTATGGGTGCTCAGCTTTGAGCTGCTCAAAAGTTTCCTTGCGGGGAGCGCCACTTAATGTCTGTTTGAGGGCCCCGTGAAAAAGAATGAATACACCGTCAATGGTACGATGTAAGTCAACTTCTATGAACTTAGGTCTAAAACGGTTAGCTATCGTGATGCTATCTAACGAATTTTCTGGTGCTAGACCGGCAGCTCCTCGATGAGAAATTAAAGCCATAAAGATAGTTTATAGTTTATAGTTGATAGTTTCTAGTTATAATAAAAGTAGAAATAAAATTTAGGAGGGTAAATGGCGGATTTTAACCAAGTTTTAACACCGGGCGATGTTGATAATGGAGTCATCAATACAGTAATTGAAATACCAAAATGGTCAACGCTCAAGATAGAGTGGAACCGTAAGGTGGCAGCTTTTCAGCTTGACCGCGTGGAGCCTAGTATTTTTGCCAAGCCTGTTAATTACGGCTTTATTCCTCAGACTCTAGATGAAGACGGCGATGAGTTGGATACGCTCGTGCTTACCAATGATCCGATCCCGACCGGGGTATTCTTGGAGGCGACGGTAATAGGTGTGCTCAAGTTTGAAGACGACGGAGAGGTCGATGACAAAATCATCTGTGTGCCGGCTGATGATCGCAACACCGATAATGCCATTAGTTCAATTGATGATCTACACGCGCGCTGGCGTCAGAAAATCGAGCATCATTTTACCCATTACAAAGATTTGAAGAAACCCGGAAGCACGAAAGTTATCGGTTGGGGTGACGCCGAAGAGGCCAAACGGATTATTAAAGAGTGCATCACCCGATATAGTAAATAGATGAAAAAGATAATACCGACCGGAGTAAACCTAATACCAGATCGCGCCTCTAAAGTTTTTACTGGAAAAATTTTTGATGTTTATCAGTGGGATCAAACGCTCTATGATGGGTCTAGTGGTGTATTCGAAGCACTAAAGCGTCCAGACACAGTATCGGTGTTCGCTGTAGTTAATGACAAAATCATCATATTAGAAGATGAGCAGCCACACCGTTCGATGGTCATAGCTTTGCCAGGAGGTCGTGTGGACTTTGACGATACCTCTACGCTTGAAGCGGCAAAGCGCGAAGTAAAAGAAGAGACAGGCTATGAGTTCGCTGATTGGAAGTTGGTATACGTAAATAAACCCTTAGAAAAAATAGAGTGGTTTATATACACATACATAGCAAGTGGGGTGAAAAAAATTAGCGAGCCACATATCGACGCTGGAGAAAAAATAAAAGTTAAATTTTTGTCTTTCGAAGAGGTTAAAAACCTGGCACTAAAAGGCGAAAAAAGATTTACCGAGCAAGATGTGCTGATTAAGGCTAGTGGTTTAAGGTCGTTTTTGGAGGCACCGGAGTTTGTCGGCGTAGAAGTTGACAGGTAAAATCCCTTTGTTCAATACATATCTCATTGTCTATTCTTTTCTAAACTCGTACAATAAAGCCATAAGCATTAAAAACTTAAGGTGGAGATAACTAAATGAAAACAAAAGTTGCAATTAATGGATTCGGACGAATTGGCCGTAACGCCTTTAGAATAGCCTTTGACAGAAGTGACGTAGAAATTGTCGGGATTAACGATCTGACAGATACCAAGACGTTAGCGCACCTGCTTAAGTACGATACAAGCTACGGCAAGTATCATCACGAAGTCGCGCATGACGACACCCACATTATTGTCAAGGGAGTCAAGATCCCAATTAGCGCCGAAAAAGACCCTTCAGTGTTGCCGTGGAAGAAGCTGGGCGTTGACGTTGTGATTGAATCGACCGGGCGCTTTACCAAGGGTGAAGACGCCATGGCGCATATCAAAGCCGGTGCCCGCAAAGTCGTTATCAGCGCTCCTGCCAAAGGCGATGATGTCCAAACACTGGTAATCGGCGCCAATGAAGACGAAATGTCCAAGAGCGGTCCGATTGTCAGCAACGCTTCCTGCACAACAAACTCGGTTGCGGCAGTGATGGATATTATGGATCGTGAGTTTGGCGTCGAAAAAGCCATGCTAACAACGGTGCACAGTTACACTGCCAGTCAGGTGCTTCAAGATGCCCCGGCAAAAGATCTCCGCGAAGGCCGTGCAGCAGCAGAAAACATAGTCCCGACTACTACGGGGGCAGCAATTGCAGTTGCCTTGACGGTGCCTAACCTCAAGGGTAGGTTCGATGGACTAAGCATCCGAGTACCTACCCCAGTTGTTTCGATTAGTGACGTCACAATGGTGCTAAAGCGCGATACCACCAAAGAAGAAATAAACGAAGTTTTTAAGAAGGCTGCCAAAGAGCCTTACTATCAGGGAATAGTAGGTGTTAGTGAAGAACCTTTGGTGAGCAAAGACTATGTTGGAAATAGCCATTCTGGTGTGGTTGACCTGTTACTCACTAATGTTGTTGCCGGAAACCTGGTCAAAGTAGTTGTCTGGTATGACAACGAATGGGGCTACTCTAATCGTTTAGTTGAGCTAGTAGCTGATATTGGCAAAGCACTAAAGTAAAAATCTAAATGATAAATTCTAAATTCTAAAAAGACAGGAAATTTAGAAAATGCTAGTGAGAAACATCGTAATAGCGTCATCATTCATCATTCATCATTCGTCATTCAACGACTCTATATCGGAGCTACACTGATGAAGATTTATCTTGGTAGCGATCATAATGGTTTTCGGCTTAAGGCGACTTTAGTTGATCATCTTAAGCGCTCTGGTTATGAAGTGGTTGATGATGGCCCAGATAAACTTGATCCAAATGATGACTTTCCAGTTTTTGCCGCAAAGGTAGTTACTGCTGTACTTGGCTCTGACGACAAAGATGCGCGAGGGATTTTGATTTGTGGCAGCGGGCAGGGAATGGTTATGGCGGCTAACAGGCACCGTGGGATTAGGGCTGCCTTGATTTACGATCGTGAGTCGGCGCGTAGTTCTCGTAACGATGACGACGCGAATGTGATGGCGCTGCCAGCGCATCTACTCGCAGGCGACTTGCATGAGGCATCGGTAATTGTAGAAATCTTTATGCTTACGCCGTTTGCTGCAGCTGAGCGCTTCAAGCGCCGCATCCAAGAACTCGATAACCTCTAAGCCTAAAACTCTTCAAGGCTCCAATCGTAATATTTGGGAGCAACTCAATTTGCATGAATGTACGACATAAAAACCACGATCGTGGTTTTTATGTTGACACACCGCTGTAACCTTATAGGGGTTAAAGGTTTTTGGGGTATAATTTGGGTATGAGTAGAATTTGTCCGACTGTGACGGCCAATGATTTACATGAATACCGCGAGCAGCTGGAGCGAGTTGAGAGCTTTGCTGAGCGGGTGCATATTGATCTTATGGACGGTAAGCTTGCGCCGACAATGTCGCCAGCACTAAGCGAGATTTGGCTGTCTGAAAAACTAATTTGTGATATCCACTTGATGTACCAGAATCCGAGTGACTTCATCAAGGGGTTGGTAGCTCTTAAGCCGAACATGGTGATTGTACATGCTGAAATACATGAAGCAAATGATCTTCCCTTTATGGCGACTCAGTTACGTGAAGCTGGGATAAAGTTCGGTTTAGCCTTGCTGCCTCAGACTAGTGTCGAATCAATAAAATACTTACTGCCTCACTGTCAGGCAGCATTGGTATTTGCAGGCAAACTAGGTTATCACGGAGGCGAGGCCGACTTGTCACAGCTAAACAAAATTAAAGAGCTCAAAGACGAACATCGCTGGTTAGAAATTCACTGGGACGGCGGCGTTAATGGTAAAAACACTAAGCAGATTGTCGAAGCCGGGGTAGATGTTCTGAACGTCGGTGGGTTTATCCAGAAATCAGAAAACCCAAAAGAGAGTTACAAAAAATTACAAACTATTCTGAACTAGCTTTTTTGACTTTTAAAGTAGGCCAGTAGAACTGGTGCACCAAGCTTGTTAGCGAATTCTCGGTGTTGCTTGGCCGTCTTGATGTCGGCAATTCTCCCTCTTACATAGGCGAGTCTTTCGGCGCGGCCTTTTGCGCGTAGGTCAGAGGTTCTTCTGATTGATTTGAGGGAAATTGGTGTGCCGCCAGCTTCGGTTCTCTCCGCTACGGCGATTATAGAGGACTCGATGGGAAGGATAAGCCAATCTATATACTTACCGCTATTTAAGTTTTTAAGCACAGTTTCCCATATACCCAGTTTCTGACACAATAACTTCTTTAGCTTTATTGATTCCGGAGCGTAGCTAATCGCCGAGGCAAACGAGTTAACAAGTTTAGCTCCATCAATTCCAAGAGCCTTAAAGTTCTCCATCTTCTCTGCCACTGATTCCGGAGCGTAGCTAATCGCCGAGGCAAACGAGTTAACAAGTTTAGCTCCATCAATTCCAAGAGCCTTAAAGTTCTCCATCTTCTCTGCCACTGATTCCGGTGCGTAACTAATCGCAGAAGCAAACGAGTTAACAAGTTTAGGAATATTAATACTGTATTGATTATAGGTTCTAAAGGTTGCAAGCACTGTAGCGAGAGGCATAAGGGTATGTTTTTGATTCTCGAAGTTTGTTCTGCCGTTTGGGGCCTCAATGCCTTCTGGCGTATAGGGCATGTCAGTCAAGTCAAAAAAGTTTCTGCGTGCCAAAAGTGCTTGAGAGTAGTCTACTGGTTTGTGTGTAAGGTGTTCGACGTCGCTTCCTAGTAGCTCATTGAGCTGAATAAGCACACCAACGTCTGGTTCAATGCCACAGTTTATTAGCCAGCCAGCATCTAGCTCAGCTGAGACACTCTGGGCGCGTTCAAAAGCTGCTGCCGATGTGGGTGGCATATCAAATCGCTTGAGTTCGGGGGATACAACTACTGACATTCATAATATCGCACAATTAAGTTCTATATAAGTCAATACTTTGTTACAATCATAAGCAGAATGAGTGAGCCAAAGAATTTTAATAAGACTAAACGTAGTCTTGAAGACCTTGAGTTGATTGCCGATGATATGCGAATCGACATTATCAAGATGCTTGAGGTAGCTGGTAGCGGGCACTCAGCCGGGCCGCTCGGTTTGGCCGATATATTTACGGCGCTATATTTTGACGTAATGAAACATGACCCTAAGAACCCTGATTGGGAAGATCGAGATATTCTCATCTTGAGTAACGGTCATTGTGCGCCGGTATTATATGCTGCGATGGCAGCGAGCGGTTACTTTGAGAAAAGCGAGCTGAAAACCCTCAGAAAGTTCGGTTCTAGGCTGCAGGGTCACCCAGAGAGAACTAAACTTCCGGGGCTTGAAACAACAAGTGGACCCTTGGGTTGCGGGCTCAGTCAGGCGGCTGGTATGGCGCTTGCGCTTCGAATGGACAAAGACATGCACCGTTGGATTTATGTTGTGATGGGAGATGGTGAGCAGAATGAAGGTAACGTTTGGGAAGCGGCGATGTTGGCAGCAAAGTATCAGCTGAACAACATCATTGCCATTACAGACCGAAATTATATACAGATTGACGGTAACACCGAAAACGTCATGCCTCTAGAGGACCTTAAGGCCAAGTGGGAGTCATTTGGCTGGCATGTGATCGACATAAATGGTAATGACATTGAAGCTGTAATAGATGCTTGCGCAATGGCTCGGGCGGTGGCCGACAAACCTATTATGATTTTGGCCCATACTATTCCTGGCAAGGGTGTTGATTTTATGGAGTATGACTTCCATTGGCACGGTAAACCGCCTAATCATGAGGAGGCTAAAAAGGCACTGCATGAACTGAGGACTTTGAAGGGGAAGATTAGGAGCGAACATGAGTAGCCGCTCGCATTTGAACACGCAGGCAGCGTTTTCGCGCGAAGAGGCATTAGCCTCTTCGGCTGCACTTCGCCTAACTACCTGCTTAGTCAAATCCTCGCTCTTTAGTAGGCGATTAACTCTTCTGTCTGGAGATGGAATATGAGTAGTTTGTTTCTTAATTCTTTGTCAGATGATATGCCGAAAGAGCCGACCCGAAAAGGTTTTGGACGGGGCTTAAAAAAGGCAGGTGAACTTGATGAAAACGTCGTGGCGGCATGTGCCGATCTTACTGAGTCTACACAGATAAGCATTTTTGCTGAAGCGTTTCCCGAAAGATTTGTCGAGGTTGGCATTGGCGAGCAAAACCTGGCTACCGTGGGCGCGGGGTTGGCTAAGATGGGTAAAATACCTTTTGTCGCGAGCTATGCGGCTTTTAGCCCAGGGCGCAACTGGGAACAGATCAAGACGACTGCGGCTCTCAACGAGCTTCCGGTCAAGATTGTTGGAGCGCATGCAGGACTATACACAGGTGCTGACGGAGCTACTCACCAGATGCTTGAGGACATTGCTTTGATGCGTGTCATGCCAAATATGGTTGTAGTAGTGCCTGCTGACTCAATCGAGGCTGAGAAAGCTACTTTGGCGCTTGCGGCAGACAAAAAGCACCCAGGCTATATCCGACTTGCTCGTGAGGCAACACCAATTATGACAACTGAACAAACACCGTTTGAAATTGGCAAAGCTCAGGTTTGGAGCGAAGGATCCGACGTGACGATTATCTCAACTGGTCCAATGACTTATATCGCACTTCAGGCGGCGGAAAAGCTGTTTAAAGACGGCATAGATGCCGAGGTTGTACATGTGGCGACAATAAAGCCACTTGATGCGGCCACCATTTTGACTAGTGTGCGCAAGACTGGTTATGTAGTGACGGTAGAAGAAGCGCAAATTGCGGGCGGGCTCGGTGGCGCAGTGGCTGAGCTGCTAGGAGAGAACTTGCCAACGCCGATGAGGCGAATCGGAGTACGCGATAAATATGGTGAATCGGGTAAGCCAGATGAGCTTTTTAAACTTCACGGACTGACAGACAAGCACATAGCTATTACGGTTCATGAACTTCTCAACAATAATCGTTGACTGCCCAAGCTTAAGCACTTACAATATAACTAACTAATGGTGGGAGATTCTATTAACTTATGTCGCAAAGTCTGAGACAGATTAGGGAAAACTGCGCAAAAGCACGAGAGCTGATGCAGCGAGCACATGCTCAGAAGTTTGCGGTCGGCGCCTTTAATATCGACAATCAAGAAACGCTAATTGCTGTTTGTCGAGCTGCTCAGAAACACAACTCACCAGTATTGGTCGAAGTTAGTAAGGGTGAAGTGGATGCTATCGGTCTCGAAAACGTTCGGGACATGGTTGATAATTACAAACAGCAGTTCGGCATTGAAATATATGTAAACCTCGATCACAGCCCAACTGTTGCCGACGCTATTGCTGGAATCGAGGCGGGCTTCGAATTTATCCATATCGATGTCAGCCAAGCGAACCACGATGCTAGCGAAGAACAGATTATCGAGGCCACTAAACAAGTCGTGACTTGTGCCAAACTAACTGGCGCGATCGTAGAAAGTGAACCACATTACTTTGGTGGTAGTAGCAATATTCACAGCGAAGCCTTTGACTACAATGAGGTCAAAAAGACATTCAGTACGCCCGAAGGAGCCAAGCATTTTGTCGAAGCGACAGGCATAGATACTTTTGCGGCCGCGATTGGTAATTTGCATGGTCTGTACCCTGTGCCAAAAGTATTGGACATCGAACTACTAAAACGTGTTAGAGAAGCGATTGGGTGCAATATCAGTTTGCACGGTGGCAGCGGCACGCCTGGGAATTATTTTGAAGAAGCAGTTAAGGTTGGAGTACAAAAAATCAATATCAATAGCGATATGCGCAAGGCTTACCGCGATACACTTGAAAAAGTTTTAGCCGACAATAAAACAGAGTATGCCGTCGTTAAACTTATGAAGGAAGTTGAGGATGCTGTCCAGGCTGTAGTAGAAAGTAAAATCGCTTTATTTAATAGTGCCGGCAAAGCGAGGCCTTAATAATGTATTTAGCAGGAAGCAAGGAACAGGTGACAGAAAATTTTCAGGTATCAGGCGGCAGACTGAAGACAGAAGTTTTAGTCTGTAAAATGCTAAATGCTAAATTTCTGCAAGATGCTAAGTGTTGTTTGACAAATTTAAGTTCTGGAGGTGTCAAGTGAGTGATAGCGAAAAAAGACAGTTAGACGTTTTGTCGGTAGGAGACGTAGTTACTGATGCCTTTATCAAACTAATTGACGATAAGGCTTGGTCTTATAAAGACGAAAACGGAATGAAAGTGCTCGCTATGGAGTATGGCACTAAAACACCTTACGATCATGCTGAAGTTCTTGAGGGTGTCGGCAATGCCGCCAACGCCGCTGTTTCCTTTTCGCGGCTTGGGCTAGACTCAGGTTTGGTTAGTAATGTTGGTAGCGACTCTTGGGGTCGGGACATCATAAATGCGCTCCAGAAAAAGAAGGTAGACACCCGCTTTGTCCACGTCAATCACGGCAAGAAGAGTAACTATCACTATGTACTCTGGTACAAAGAAGAACGGACAATTCTGATAAAACACGAGCAATACTGATTATGATTGGCCACGTTTTCGAAAAAGTGATCTGCCAAAGTGGGTTTACTTCAGCTCGGTTAGCGATAATGCGCTGCCTTATCATGACGAAATCGCTGAGTGGCTTGAGGAAAACCCTTCTGTCAAATTTGCCTTTCAGCCTGGAACTTTCCAGATAAAAGCTGGTGCAGAGCGGCTGAAGGCGCTCTATAGGCGTGCGGAGATACTGTTCCTTAACCGTGAGGAGGCAGTAACTGTCGGTGGCGGTGACTATGATAATATGCATGACTTATTCGATAAACTACATGCTCTTGGCCCAAAGAACGTTGTTATAACAGATGGGCCGGCTGGTAGTTACGCCAGTGACGGTACTAATAGGTTTAAGATGATCAACTACCCAGACCCGGCACCACCATTTGAACGTACCGGAGCTGGCGATGCCTATGCTTCGACATTTGTGGCGGCACTGATAAAAGGCGCTGACTTACAAGGTGCCATGCTCTGGGCGCCGATTAACTCTATGAACGTTGTCCAGCACACTGGCGCTCAAGCCGGGTTGCTAACGACTAAGGAGATCGACTACTACCTACGAAATGCTCCAGCCAACTATCGTCCTGAAGTACTTTAGTTAGAAAATTCATATGAGCAGAATAATACGAGAACTCTATGTCGAACCCGAACAAGCTAAGCAGCTTCTAGCGAGGCTTGAGCAGCTCAGCGGCAATAATGGGATAGACATTGTTTTGGCTACCGAGTTAGCCTCGACTCTCAAGCAAACATTTATCGAGCTAAAACTCGACCCTAAAGACACATCTTTGAAAGAGTTATATGCTGCTCTTCTAGCTAGGCTAAATCGAGACGAAACTAGTTTTGTTGATGAGCTAAGTTTAACTACCACAAGTGAGCAAGAATTCGTGGATAAATTATCTTTTAAACTCAATCAGGTTTTTAGTACCAAAATGCTGCTTGTACCGAAAAGAAGTGTCGTAAAATCAATCCTAAAAAAACTACCACCAAAAAATGCCCTAAAGCTTCTACACTATCGGTCGCTCGATTCGGCACTAAGACGTTGCCCAGAGTCGGTGCTTATGGCAGCATGTGAATTAACGGAGTCGAAAAAATGGCTTATTTCTTTTAATGAAGCGATTGATAGGCTCAAGAGTAACGATTTTGAAAAACGTGCGATTGAATACTCTAGCGTTGATGATAAAAAATGGAGAATGTTACACGCTAAACTCATATCTCGTAGCGGACACTCTGTTTACCGAGTCAATGTTGCGGGAGGGATTATTATCGTGCCTTCGTCACACGAGCTAAAGCCTGGTGTTGCAAGCTTGACGCTTGCGGCTTGCATCAGTGCTACACAAAAACTCAGAATTCATAGTAGTTTCACGGTTAGAGTTCTACTCGACGAGTCTGTGCCGACCAGCATAAGCGAACATCTTAATGACCTGGATCAAGGCTCGTTGGTTATCAGGAGTGTACATTTTGGATGGCAAGATCTGCATCATCATTTAGTAGAATCGTCTCGATCATTAGCTCTTTTTGAGCCGCACATCACAGAATCAGATATAGAAGGCGATAGCTTCGTACAACTTCTAAATAATGTAACCAAGGCTTATGGTTGGTGGCTTAGCCGGCTGGCGGTTGGGTACAACGAGGGTAGCATAACAGTTTCGTGTAATATCTACGATATGGCCCGCAATCTCGCCTTTTCGCGTGAGTTTGGACAGCATACATTAGTTGCTATGCGTCGAGAAATAGATCATCTGCTTAGATCTCGCTACTTGAAAAATGACATACTCCAAAGCAGAATATATGACATGTTAAACGCCGCGAGCAATTTCGGCACTTCCGCAGATTTCAACGATATATAATCTGTCGCCAATCACTATCAGGAATTACGTGTTTAGTGCATTTTCGGATGAAAATCGAGTACCGAAAGCCGAGCCGTACTTAACGTACGGTGAGCGCGGAACGGAGATTTGCGCCAAAAAGGTGCAAGCGCGTAATTCCTGACTATTTTATGAAGGAGTTTTCGATGCGTGTTTTATTGTGTTCATATTGTTCGTTGATTATTTTTCGGGCGTAGTTTAGGTCGTTCGTAATATGGTAGAGCTTACGATCTCCTTTGCTGATTAAACCATTCTTGAGCATATGACGCTTGATGTAGCGATCGAGCGGGTTCCAGAATTTCTTACCAACTAGGATTATTGGAACCGGCGCCATTTTGCCAGTTTGGATTATTGTTATAACCTCAAAAAACTCGTCGAATGTGCCAAAACCCCCAGGAAAAAAATGAAACCATGTGAATAGAAAGTCATCATAACTTTACGAGTGAAAAAGTAGTTAAAGGCGAGGCTGCTGGTAGTGTAAGGGTTGAGGTGTTGTTCTTTAGGCAATACTATGTTAAATCCAATCGAGACATGCTGCTCATCGAACGCGCCGCGGTTGCTCGCTTCCATGACGCCACCACCACCGCCAGAAACTATAGCAAAGCCGTCTTGTGCTAGCATGGCAGCTAAATCGTGGGCTTCGCGGTAAGCTTTGAATCTGTTGGAAATTCTTGCTGACCCGAAAAAAGTTACTCGCTTTGGGTATTTTTTTAAGATCTTGAAGGCTTCTTCGAATTCTTCGTCACTTGTACGTAGCTTGCGTGATGATTTCTGGATACTGGCAATCTGCTCGGCGCTCATTTTCCATACTTTATCTTCGTGTGTGTGTTTGTGCATATGCTTATCATTGTACAGCGTATAGCGGTTAGGGTGAAGCGGTAAATAGCAAGTAGCAAGTCCGCCGATGGCGGCTTGGAACGATGAACGAGGAACTATGAACGAGGGAAAGCTAGCGGTTAGCGTATAGGGGTTAGGGTTTAGTAGTAAGCGTAAAATTCTAAACTCTAAGCACTAAATTCTAAAATAGACCCTAGCTCTTGGCTCATGACTCTTGGCTCTATTTGAGCGGTACGCAGTACAGGGTACGGGGTACGGGGTAATATTTGCTGGTCCCTAGTCCCTGGACCCTGGTCCCTAGTAGGTACGCGGTACGGAGTAATTTTTACTAACTACTAACTACTAGTCCCTAGACCCTCGACCCTCGACCCTGGATGGTACGTGGTACGCGGTACGGGGTAATATCTACTAACTACTAACTACCAACTACTAACTACTAGCTACTAACTACCAACTACCAACTACCAACTACCAACTACTAGTCCGTAGCCCTAATCACTTTAACCTCTAACCTCTAACCTAATCATGGCTCTTCTATCAACTATCAACCATAAACTATCAACTCGTCATTACTCAGTAAACAGTATTCAGTTATCATTCCATTGTCTATAATGTAGCTAATGACTAAGTTTAAGATAACGAGCGACTATAAGCCCGAAGGAGATCAGCCGGAGGCCATAGAAAGCCTAGTAAAGGGGCTAGAAAATGGGGCCAAGGAACAAGTTTTGCTTGGAGTAACTGGTTCTGGTAAGACTTTTACCATGGCTAATGTTGTGGAGCGGGTTCAACGCCCAACGTTAGTAATTTGCCATAACAAAACTTTAGCAGCCCAGCTGTACGAAGAGTTTAAAAGTTTCTTCCCAGACAATGCAGTGCACTATTTTGTATCATACTTTGATTACTATCAGCCGGAAGCCTATATACCAAGAAGCGACACATATATAGAAAAAGACAGTGACATAAATGAAGAGATCGACCGCCTGCGCCACGCAGCGACGGACTCTCTGCTAACCCGCCGTGATGTTTTGATAGTGGCCAGTGTGTCTTGTATCTACGGTATTGGCAGCCCCACAGACTACGCCGATCTGGCCGAACATGTCGTAAAAGGCCAGCGTAAGGTTCGTGATAAGTTTATTCGTCGCTTGACGGATATCCAGTATCAGAGAAACGACATTGACTTTCATCGAGGTACTTTCCGGGTACGCGGCGATTCTATTGATGTTTTCCCGGCGGCCGAAGAGCTAGCTTACCGGATAGAGTTTTTTGGCGACGAAGTAGAGAGGATCCTCAAAATTGATCCTTTGACTGGAGAAATACTGGCTAAGCCAGAGAGAATCGGTATTTTCCCAAGCAGTCACTATGTTACACCGCAGGAAAAGGTAAAATCAGCGCTTGCCAAGATTGAGGTTGAGCTAGCTGAGCGCACAGCATACTTTAAGAAACATAATCAACTCCTTGAGGCACAGCGGCTTAACCAGCGTACACGTTTTGACGTCGAGATGCTCGAAGAAACAGGGTTTGTGAAAGGTATCGAGAATTACAGTCGCTACCTGACAGACCGCGAACCAGGTGAACAGCCCGCAACGCTGCTAGATTACTTCCCAGATGATTTTTTGATGCTGATCGATGAGAGTCATATGACCTTACCGCAAATTAGAGGAATGTATAATGGCGACCGAGCTCGCAAAGAGGTTTTGGTAGATTACGGCTTCCGATTGCCTAGTGCATTGGACAACCGCCCCCTAACGTTTAGTGAGTTTGAGCGGCACGTTAATCAGGTTGTATATGTTAGTGCAACCCCGGCCGAGTACGAGCTGAGCCGCAGCCCTAAGCCCGTTGAGCAGGTGATTCGACCGACCGGGCTAATTGATCCGCCGATTGAGGTGAGGCCCGTCGAAGGCCAAGTTGATGATCTGATAGCAGAAATTCGCCAACGGGTTAACGCCAACCAACGAGTTTTGGTGACAACTTTAACCAAGCGTATGAGCGAAGACCTCACCGAGTATCTCCAGGAACTAGGAATGAAGGTTGCATATCTTCACAGCGATGTTGATACGATGGAGCGAAGCGATATATTGAGGGATCTAAGACTCGGTGTTTATGATGTTTTGGTGGGCATAAATCTACTAAGAGAAGGGCTAGACTTGCCGGAAGTGTCGCTGGTTGCAATTTTAGACGCCGACAAAGAAGGTTTCTTGCGTTCAGCTCCAGCGCTTATCCAGACAATTGGTCGCGCCGCAAGACATGAACAGGGCAAGGTAATTATGTATGGCGACGTAATAACCGGTAGCATGAAAACTGCGATTGATGAAACCAATCGACGACGCACAATCCAGCAAAGCTACAACGAAAAACACGGGATCACGCCTACTAGTGTCAAGAAGCGTATTGCCGAGCGGCTCAGCCATGAAGATTCGGCCGACGACAAGAAGAAAAAGATTGACCTGCGCAAAATTCCAAAAGAAGAATATAAGCACCTGATCCGTGATCTAACATCGCAGATGAACTTGGCTAGTGCCAACCTCGAATTCGAAAAAGCAGCCGAGCTGCGTGACCTAATAAAAGAGATAAACGCAAAGCTTGAATAGAAATAGATTAAAAAAATTTTACATGAGTAATAGAATAGTGTTATAATAACTTTTAATAAGTAATTAGGCGAACTATTTGAAATCTATTGTTGATGAGTTCTGGGACGAATTAAAAAATAACAGCATTATATATTTATATATATTTTTATTTTTTAATGGCATAATTTTTATAATTTACTATAAATTTAAGTCATTCAACTCCAGTAGTCTTTCTGACATATTTTATCTATACTCTGTCCTGACTCTTGTAACACTACTGATAAAATACGTTGCATGTCTTTTCCACCCACAAGATAGATGGGCGATGATTAGGCCTCGAAAATGGCCGTCAATAGACATTATAATACCTGGTTATAATGAAGGAAGTGCTGTGTATGAAACTGTACGAAGTATAAATAATTCAAACTATCCTAAAGATAGATTGAATATCGTCCTAATTAACGATGGTTCAACAGATGATACGCTTGCACATATGAAGCGAGCTCAAGAAAAATACAAAAAGCGAAATGTTGCTGTCATTAACTTTAGAAAAAATAAAGGTAAAAAAGAAGCGATGGCGGCTGGTTTTCGAAAAACAAAAAGTGAGTACGTAGTTTTTGTTGATAGTGATAGTAAAATAAAAAAAGATTGTTTGAAAGAGTTGATTCGTCCTTTTTATAGTAAAAATTCAAAGATTCGTGCCGTATCTGGTCATGCACTAGTATGGAATAGTGATGTAAATCTACTAACAAAAATGCAAGAAATTAGATATTTCAATGCTTTCAGATCCACTAAAGCTGCCGAGAGTCTTCTTGGTTTTGTTTCATGTTGTCCAGGATGTTGTTCTGCATACGAAAGAACCGCTATGAAAAAGATCCTAAAACCGTGGTTAGATCAATCATTCTTAGGAGCCAAATGTACATATGGCGATGACAGAAGTCTCACTAATTTCATTCTTAAAGACGGACATCATACTGTATATAACCAAAAAGCTGTAGCATATACGATAGCCCCGCATACATATAAAAAATTTGCTAAACAGCAATTAAGATGGAAAAAATCTTGGGCACGTGAAAGTGTCGTAGTAATGTCGTTCGTATGGAAGAGAAATCCTATAGTATCTCTCATGATTGGTATAGATATCATTACACCTTTCCTTGCACCAATAGTAATTATTCAGATCTTCCTTTTCCACTCTTTTGTTAACACTGCGTCATTTTATGCTTACCTAGTCGGAATTTTAATATTTGCGAGTTGTTTCGGCTTATTTTACAAAATACACAATTCACAAAGTAAAAACTGGCTTCGAGCTTCGCTAATTTCATCGCTGGTCAGCATTATTTTATTCTGGCAATTGCCATACGCACTTATGACGCTAAAAGATACCAAGTGGGGTACGCGATAAGAGAGATTTTTCTTTTTTTGAAGAATTTAACAATTCATGTATAATAGTTGTAATAGGTTTTTTTAAAGGAGTGATTTTTAATGAGTGAAACTGGAAATACAGGAACAGCAGTTCTCGGAGCGTCAACAACAGTAGCAAGCACTGTGGCGTTAGCTAAGACAGGAGCTCCGTTAGTGATGTCTATAGCCGTAGGCGCGACGCTAATAACTTTAACACTTACTGTTTTTCTTAGCAGAAGAAAAAGCAACTAAAAAAATAGCCAAACAGTATGACTAAGAATGATCTTGGTTCAGTTTGTGTTATTGGTCTTGGATATGTTGGCTTACCTCTTGCCGTACAAGCGGCGCACAAAGGATTTACCGTATTTGGTATCGATCTTAATAAAGACATTGTCGATAAAGTAAACAGCAGAATCTCACCTTTTGTAAATGATCCTGGATTTGAACATGAGTTACAAAGCCTTGAAAGTGGTAGCCTAAAAGCCCATACATCTTATGGCCCTATCGTATCTTCTGATGTAGTTATCATATGTGTTCCGACTCCTACTGATAATAACATCCCAGATTATAGTTATGTAGAATCTACTGCGGAAGAAATAGCTAAAAGATTGAAAAAAGGTCATCTTATACTATTAGAGAGTACTATTAATCCTGGAGTAACACGAGACAAAGTTTTACCAATCCTTGAGTCAGCGTCGGGCCTTACAGCAGGAATAGATTTCCACCTTGCGCATTGTCCAGAAAGAATTGACCCAGGCAACAAAAGATTTAATGTTAAAAACCTAAATCGTGTCGTGGGTGGAATTAGCTTAGAGTGTAGCGAAAAAGCGGCCGCGTTTTATAGAAAAATTATAAACGCTAAAATCATTCAACTTGATACGACTGAAGAAGCCGAATTTGTAAAATCATGGGAAAATAGTCACCGCAATGTAATGATAGCGCTAGCAAATCAAGCTGCGGTTATTTGTGATTCATTAGGAATGAATATCGATAATGTACTACTTGGGCTCAATTCAAAAGTTGAACAATTCGGTCTCAAGCTAGCTAAGCCCGGTATTGGACCTGGTGGGCATTGTATCCCAGAAGATATTCACTATGTTATTAGCAGGGCAAGACAAAGCGGTTTAGACACTAGTCTCTTAGACGGTGCTGTACGTTTTAATGACGGTATGCCGAGTTACGCAGTGTATAAACTTGAAACTATGGTCAAATCTGATGGTAAAAATTTTAAGAGTATGAAAGTTGGAATACTAGGAATAGCCTACAAAGAAAACGTAGCTGACCCAAGAAGGAGCCCTGCAATTGATCTCGTGAATTCGCTCGTCCAAAAATGTCAAAAAGTTATTATACATGACCCGTATGTTGATAGGTCGTACCTTGAATCAATAAAGAACGTGGGAGTGTCAAGCACACTAGATGAGTTATTAAACACATGTGATGCGTTTATTCTAGCAACAGCTCATACGGTATATATAGATTCTATTAATAAAGAAATTATTAAGAAGAGTAGCATTAAATATGTGCTTGATGGACGTAATGCGTTTGATACGGAAATGTTTAGAAACGTAGATGTTAGGTACTCCGGAATAGGTAAAAACTTAAAATAGGTACTCATTTCTTTAAAGAAATGATGCGACCGATAACCTTCGAAGATCTTTCGGGCGATGTTTGTGGAACTAGCACTCATACTACCGATATTCTTCATCCGGCCATCAAAGTAGTCAAGGAAGGGCCTGCATCGGCTCCAGCAGGCGGCAAAGTCACCTACAACTTCAGCGTTACAAACACAGGTGATACAACTTTGTCGATTGAATCGGTTATAGACGATATTGCCGGAGTGGGTACTTACGTATCAGGCGACACCAACTCAAATGCTAAGCTAGATGCCGGTGAGATCTGGCTGTACCAAGCGCAGTACATGGTACCATCTAGCCAAACCGCCAATGTTAATAACACAGTGGTTGTCTGCGTTAGGGACGGCTTGCAGCTACAGGTTTGCAGTAGCGACAAGCACAGCTTGACTATTCCAAAAGTTCTAGGACTTCAAACTACAGGGCATGGCACGACAGCGCAGCTAGTCTGTGGACTGTCGATAATCTTTGCTGTTAGTTTGTTGCTAGCCACGCGCAAAATCAAAACAGATCGATAAATCCTAAAACGCAAAAAAGAAAAGCCCCAGCATTGGCCGGGGCTTTTCTGGTATAATTATTTATAAGATGTCGAAATTAACTCTGGATGAAGTTTTTCATTTGGCCAAATTGGCTCGCCTCAAATTGTCTGAAGATGAAGCGCTACATTTTAAGGACGAGTTAAGCGCAATTTTGAGCTACGTCGAGATGCTGAATAACGTTGATGTTGGCGACCTTATGCCGACTTATCAGGTGACTGGCTTACAAAATGTGACCAGGCCAGACGTAGTCGATACTAATCAAACCTTAAAAGCCGACCTGTTCAAAAACCTTCCGGCTACCCAAGATGACCAGATCAAGGTTAAAAGGATGATTGTATGAGCGGGCTGGCCAATACTGTTAGCGATGATGACGGAGCGCGTTCGGCTTGGCCGCTGATTGAAGACATAGCCAAAGAGGTTACCGATAGTAAATTTGGTGCTCTTAGAAACGTTAACGAGGCTTTAAAGAGACTAAAAGAAACTAGTGACTTCAATCACAGCATCTGTTTACTAGAAGACTCAGCGGTTGCTAGAGCCAAGCAGATTGATAATAGACTATCGCGCGGCGAAGACGTGGGGGTTTTGGCCGGTGTGCCTTTTGTCGCCAAAGATAATTTTTTGGTACTGAGCGGGCAAACTACCGCTGCGAGCAACATCCTGGAAAATTTTGAAGCACCTTATCAGGCAACGGCCATTAACAAACTAGAGGCAGCAGGTGCGATTTGTGTAGCCAAGGCCAATCTTGATGCCTTTGCTCATGGGTCTAGCACCGAAAATAGCGACTTTATGGTCACTAAAAACCCGCATGATAAGTCTAGAGTTCCTGGCGGGTCTTCGGGTGGTTCGGCAGCTGTTGTAGCACTCGGCTGTGTACCGTTCGCCCTTGGTAGTGATACTGGCGGTTCAATCCGTCAGCCAGCTAGCTTATGCGGCATTGTGGGCTACAAACCAACCTACGGGTTAATTAGTCGTAGCGGAGTAGTGGCTATGGCCAGTAGCACCGACTGTATCGGCGCTTTTACTACTAACAGCCGAGACATGGGCGTTGTGATTGATGTGATGGCGGGTAAGGATCCGCTAGATTCTACTACCATCGAACGCGAAGATTCATACCGATCTACAAACAAAGCTAGTCTAAAGGGTCTAAAAATCGGATTGGTTAGCGAGTACATGAAAGAAGGACTCGAGCCAATTGTTAAAGAAAAAGTCCTAGCCAGCATTGACAAGCTAAGGGCGGCCGGGGCCGAGATTATCGACATTTCGCTGCCTAGTCTGCCACTTGCTTTAGCAGTTTATTATATAGTTGTGCCTGCTGAGGTTAGCAGTAATCTGGCCCGTTATGATGGTCAGCGTTATGGGTACTCCAATGCCGATGCTAAGTCTCTTGAAGACAGTTATTCTCTAAGTCGAAGCCAAGGTTTCGGTGCAGAGGCTAAGCGGAGAATTATGATTGGTACCTATGTTCTTAGTAGCGGCTACTATGATGCATACTACAAAAAGGCTCAGACAGTACGAACCAAACTTATCAAAGAATTTAATGATGCATTTACAAAGATAGATTTGCTTGTCGGGCCGACTACACCTTCCCAGGCGTTCAAAATTGGCGAAAACACAGATAACCCGCTGCAGATGTATCTATCAGATATTATGACTGTTTCAGCTAATCTGGTGGGCGTGCCCGCTATAAGCTTACCTCTATCAGTAAGCGCTGGGCAGCTACCAGTCGGTCTACAGTTAATGGCGCCACAAAAACAAGATGCCAAACTATTGAAACTTAGTAAGCTTGTTGAAAAGGAGATATAAATGAAAGACTTAACCAATATTACACCAGAGAAGCTCCTCGTGATTATGCTTGTTGGGATAGTTCTAATTCTGGGCTTTGTATTGCTGCTAAAGAAAAAACCACGGAAATTAAAGTCAGACATGTACCTAGAGCGATGGCGTGAGATTCAGTCTCTTTTGAAAGACAAAAAACAGTGGCCGATGGCAGTATTAAATGCTGATGCTCTACTTGATGAAGTGCTCAAAAAACGTAAGGTGCGCGGATCTAGCATGGGCGAAAGAATGGTTAAAGTTCAAAAAAAGTTTTCAGATCACGATGCTGTTTGGGCGGCTCATAAACTTCGAAACAAAATTGCTCATGGAGAGTTAAAGATGCCTAACCAAGAAGATGTTAAAAGTGCGTTACTTGCGATAAGACAAGCTTTAAAAGACATAGGAGCGCTTAAGTGATTACAAGGCAATTTTCAATTTTCAGAATTGCATCCACTCCCATTAAAAGAAAAAGTAGTTTATTAGATATTGATTATTGGAAATTGATTAAAAATTGCAAATTGAAAATTGTAAATTGTGAAGCGGTAATATATGGTTGAGGAGAAATATAAAGTAAATGGCTATTATCCAACTATAGGGATAGAGTGTCATGTGCAGCTCAAAACCGCAACAAAGCTGTTTGCTGCAGTTGGTAATGATGCACGTGAAGCTGCCCCGAATACACTCGTTAGCCATATATGTTTTGGTATGCCCGGAGCATTGCCAGTACTAAATGAAAAGGCAATCGAGATTGCATGTCGCGCCGCTTTTGCACTAGAGACAGTGCCACAACAATTTAGTAAATTTGATCGTAAGCACTATTTTTATCCGGACCTACCCAAGGGCTATCAGATTACTCAGTATGATGAACCAATAATTCTGGGTGGGTCGGTTGAGATAAATGTCAATGGCAAAGTTAAACAGATTGCAATTACGCGAGCGCACCTAGAAGAAGATGCTGGTAAGTCTACACACCCAAATGGCGCCGATTATTCTTTAGTAGATTTGAACCGCGCCGGTACGCCACTACTAGAAATTGTCAGCGAGCCGCAAATTCACTCAGCGGCCGAAGCCAAAGCTTATGCGCGTGAGCTGTACCTGCGCATGAAGTTTGCCGATGTATCTGATGCTAATTTGTATTACGGCAACATGCGTTTCGATGTTAATGTAAGCGTAAGTCGTGACCCAAGTAAATTTGGTACTCGCAGCGAGACCAAAAACCTCAACTCTTTCCGCAGTGTCGAAAAGGCTGTCGAGTATGAAATTAAACGCCAGATCGAGCTATTAGAGAAAGGTGAGCAAGTTGTTCAAGAGACCCGTGGCTGGCATGATGACAAACAAAAAACTTTTTCACAGCGTAGTAAGGAAGATGCCCACGATTATCGCTATATGCCGGAGTCAGATGTTCCACCTGTGGTGCTGACAGATGCACAGATTGAGAAAGCCAAGGCTGAAACACCGATTTTACCGCATGAATGGCGCAAAAAGTTTACTGAGCTGGGTTTTGACACGTCACTAGCCGAGGCGCTTTTGGACGCTGAAGTTGAGTTTGAAGACTCTAAGTATCTAGATCTTATAGTCGAGTTCTCGGACGATAAAGTACTGACTAAGCGTTATGCAAATTGGGTGGTGAATCTTCTGGCACCCTTGAAACGAGAAAAAAATATTGGCTTGAAAATGCCAGACCTAAAAACTCTGATCGTAGCAGTGGACGACTTACTCAAAACAAACAAACTAAGTTCGACAGCCGCAAAACAGTTGATTGAGAGTGTCTTGCAGTCAAAAAAACTGCCGAAGGACATAGCAGGCTTTGCCAAAGCAGAAGGGCTAATCCAGCTGTCAGATACTAGCGAGCTTGATAAAATAGTCAGCGAAGTACTAACGGGCAATCAAAAGGCGGCAGACGATGTACGAAATGGCGAGACAAAAGCTATTGGATTCCTGATTGGTCAGTGCATGAAACTTTCTAAAGGGCAGGGAAACCCACAACTATTTCAAGAACTAATCAAAAAGCAACTTGGGGTATAAGATGCAAAAGTGGCAAAGAGTGGGCACGGACAAAACGGAAAAAGTTGGCTGGAGGTGGCTGGTTCATAAAAAATTCCGCCTACCAAATGGGTATGAAGGCGTATTTACTACTTTAGATAGTGTTGGCAAAAAATATGCATGCGTAATTGCTCTTACTAAACAGAACGAGGTTATAATAGTTCGTCAATTTAGGCCTGGCCCAGAAGCAATATTTGATGAAGTCATTGGTGGCGCCGTTGAGGATGGCGAAGTACCCCTCGAAGCAGCAAAGAGAGAATTAGCCGAAGAAGCAGGGTATCGCGTTGGAGCTATAGAGTGCATAGGGTCTGCTTTCAAAGACTCATATACCAATGGGTATTATTATTTTTATCTGGCACTCAACTGTGAGCCTCTTGCTAGAGGGAATAATCCAGATATTTCTGAAAATATTGAGGTGCGTAAAATTAGCATTGATCAGTTGATAAAAAACGCAAAGATTGGTCTAATGTCCGATCCGCAAGCTGTACTTATGGCGTATGATAGGCTTATGGAAATAAAAAAGGGGGAATGATGAGAGTTAGAAAAGCAATTATCGCAGCTGCTGGTTTTGGAACTAGATTTTTGCCGCAAACAAAAGCCATGCCAAAAGAGATGTTGCCCCTAATCGATAAACCAGTTATTCAGTACGTTGTTGAGGAACTGGTCTCTGCCGGCATCCAAGATATTATTATCGTCACAGGCTACAGCAAGCGTAGTATTGAGGATCACTTTGACTACCCAAACCAAGACCTCGTAGCAAATTTAAAGGCTGGGGGTGAGGCAAAAGCGGAATTACTGGACGAGGTTAGGCAAATCGCCAACCTAGCCAATTTTATTTACGTCAGACAAAAGGGGCCGTATGGTCTTGCCACCCCTATACTTTCGGCAGCGCATCTGATCGGAGACGAGCCATTTATTTTTACGCTCGCCGATGACTTTTTTGTTGCAGAAACGGGCAGGACAAAACAACTTATTGAAGTCCACGAACAGTATCAGTCCAGTGTGTTCGCCTGCAAAAAAGTGATTAACGACGTAGAGTACGACCGATATGGCATTGCAGCGGGTGAAAATATAGATGAAAACACCATAAAAATGTCGACAATAATCGAAAAACCAGGCAAACAAAACGCCCCATCAGATATGGCTAGTGTCAGTGGCTACTTATTCACTCCAGATGTAATAAAATATGTCGAGAAAGCTGCCGAGTCGCATACTGATGGGGAGCTAATGCTCCAGCCTATAGTGCAAAAAATGATAGATGACGGGCATGATTTTTATGCAAGAAAGATTGTCGGAGCTGAGTACTTTGACACAGGCACAAAACTAGAATACTTAAAAACAGTTTTTAACTTTGCGCTCAAAAATGAAAAAATGGCCGAGCCGCTTAAAGATTACCTTAGAACAATGTTATAGCTAACTGCGCACGAAATTAATAAAGAAAGAGTATAATTAGATTATGAACACATGGTTTCAAGTACTAGTAATAATATTATCAGTAACATTAACGATCTTCTTATTTGTTGCAATCGCGGCATTGTTTATGGTCCTGAGGTTGTTAAAAAAAGCTAAAAACGCAAGCGAAAAGGTAAGCCTTGTAGCTGATAATGTATCACAGCTTACAGGTTCAGTAAGTAAACTTGCAAGCGGAGGAATGCTGCTTTCAATGGTTGATAGGATATTTAAAAAGGCACGTAATAAGCGCTAGGAGGAATTATGTCAGAGAATAACAAATCGAATGGTGCAAAGGTCGCTGTCGGTGCAGTTCTTGGGGTTGTAGGCGGATTTGTAGCCGGACTTTTGTTTGCTCCAAAAAGCGGCAAAGAAACTAGGGCAGATATTAAACAAGCTGCCGAAAAACTCATAGATAAAGTTCAGAAGGAAGCTGAAGATATTTTCGCTCAAGCAAAAAAAGTCGAGTCAACTTTGGAAGAAAAAGCTAAGGCCGAGCTTGTCAGGTTAAAACATAAAGCAGAAGAAGCGCGAGACAAAGTAAAGGCTGCTGCTTCTAAAGCTGCAGACAAAAAAGACGACGCCGCACTTCAAGCTGCGCTAGATGATGCACACAGCGCTTTTTCTAATCTAAAAGCTTTCGTCAAGAATGTTGCCAAGAAAAAATAAGCGCAGTCAGAGCGAACTAATCGAAATCGGCAGTGCTGTAGTAGCCATTTTTGAAACCGGAAAAATAAACCGAAAAGAGCTTTTCAAAACCAGCTTTTTTAAAGGTGTGGTAACGGGTTTCGGTGGAGTTATTGGCGCTACTGTTGGCGTGGCATTATTTCTTTGGTTGATAAGTTTATTCAAAAATGTCTGGTTTTTGGACAGTCTAGTTGAAAAAATAGTCAACGCAGTCAATGCGGCTAATTAACCCCCCTAACTAGATATAACAACAGCTATAAATGTACATTTTAGCTAGTAGAGATTGTATTATATTTTCTTGGGTTGACCAATGTCGAGCCGGGGTTGGGTAGGTTAGCTAGTTTGTTGTTATTATCACGGACAAATTACAGCGCCATTAACGCTATAATATAGCTAATGAGCGAGGGTAAAAAACAGAAATCTATAGAAGTGAGTGCTAGTGACTATGTTCATTTGCATAACCACACTCACTATTCTCTTTTAGATGGTCTCCAGAAAATCGCACCAATGGTAGCGGCAGTTAAAGAATTTAATATGAAGGCTGTGGCCATTACAGACCATGGCACTTTAAGTGGTAGCATTGAGTTTTATAAGGAGGCCGAAGCTGTCGGTATTAAGCCGATTATCGGCATGGAGACTTACATAGCCGCCAGAAGTCACCGAGAAAAGGAAGCGGTAAAGGATAAGCCAAACTACCATCTTACACTTTTAGCTATGAACAATCAGGGTTATCAAAATTTACTTCAGCTTTCTACAATAGCTAACCTCGAAGGTTTTTACTACAGGCCGAGAATCGATCACAATTTACTTAAAAAGTATAATGAAGGTTTAATCGTACTTTCTGGTTGTATCGGAGGAGAGCTAGGGGATTTCTTGCGCCAAGATCAGTACGATCAGGCCCTAGAACGAGCTAAACTGTATAAGCAAATTTTTGGTGATCGTTACTACATTGAAATCCAAGATCATGGACATCCAGATCATCCCTCTCATTGGAGTGAGCAGGCTAAAGTTAATACCCAGTTGCTTCAGTTGGCAGGTGAGTTAAGGATTAAGACGGTCGTTACTTGCGACGCTCATTATTTACGTCATGAAGACCAAGAGGCGCATGAGATCCTATTGTGTGTTCAGACAGGCTCCTTTTTAAGCGACGAAAACAGGATGAGTCTAAAGAATTTTGAACTTCATCTTACTGACCCTCAAGAGATTGTCGACCGATGGGCAAAAACTAACCCAGAAGTGATACTAAATTCTAGAGAAATTGCAGACCGCTGCAACGTTCAAATTGAGCTTGGCAAGATTCTAATTCCAAAATTCCCAGTACCCAAAGGAGAAAACGAAAAATCATATCTTGATAAGTTGGTTTATCAGGGTTTAGCGTGGCGTTATGGCGGGGTTGATCGAGTGAAATCAAAGCTGCTATCAGTAGACCAATCGATCAAAAAACTATCAGAAGATGTTAGGAAACGAGCTAAATATGAACTTTCAGTTGTTCAACAAATGGGATTTAATGGTTATTTTTTGATTATTGCCGACTTTATTAACTGGGGCAAGGACCAAGGGATTGTTTTTGGTCCTGGAAGGGGAAGTGCTGCAGGTTCGATAATTGCTTATGCCCTAAATATTACTACGCTTGACCCAATGAAATACGATCTGCTTTTCGAGCGTTTTCTCAACCCTGATCGAATATCAATGCCAGATATTGATATAGATATCCAGGATACAAGAAGAGACGAAGTCATAAAGTATTGTGTTGAAAAATATGGTTCTGATAGAGTAGCCAACATCGTAACTTTTGGTAAAATGGCCGCTCGCAACGCCGTACGCGACGTTGCCAGAGTTTTACAAGTACCTTACGCAGAGGCTGATCGGATAGCCAAGATGATACCACCACCTGTTCAGGGTCGCCATATCCCATTGATTAAATCATTAGAAGATAACGCAGACCTTAAAAACGAATACAATGCCAGCGAGATTAGCAAAAAAGTCTTTGATCTAGCAGTTCGGATCGAGGGGACTATCAGAAGTCACGGTGTCCATGCGGCCGGTGTGGTGATAGCACCTGATGAAATTGTAAAATTTACACCACTCGAGATGGCTCAAAAAGGCGTTGTTACTACCCAGTATTCCATGGGGCCTATTGAAGAGCTCGGACTTCTAAAAATGGATTTTTTGGGGCTTTCTAATCTCACCATTATTAAGAATACTTTGCGCATAGTTAAACGTGTCCATGGCCAGGATATAGACATTAATAGTTTACCGCTTGATGACAGTGCCGCCTACGAGCTTTTGCAACGTGGTGATACAACTGGGGTTTTTCAGTTTGAATCGGCCGGAATGAAAAAATACTTACGCGAACTTAAGCCAACACAGTTCGACGATATTGTGGCCATGGGTGCCCTGTATCGTCCTGGGCCTCTAAGTGCGGGCCTAACTGATAGCTTTATCAAGCGTAAAAACGGCCTGCAAAAAGTGACATACGATCATCCTGCGATGAAACCAGCACTTGAAAGCACCTTTGGCGTGCTTGTCTATCAGGAGCAATTTATGCAAATAAGCCGCGATGTATGTGGTTTTAGTGGGGGTGAGGCCGATACGCTCAGAAAGGCAATCGGTAAGAAAAAGCGTGATGTCATGGCCAAAATGGAAACACGGTTCATAGAAGGCGCTATCGAACATTCAGGTATCAGCCGCGCTATGATCGAGGATTTTTGGAAAAAACTACTAGGCTTTGCCGACTACTGTTTTAATAAGTCACACTCGGCCTGCTATGGCATGATCTCGTACTGGACTGCATATCTTAAAGCGCACTTTCCAGACGCATTTATGGCGGCCCTGATGACTAGTGATTCCGATGATACCGATCGCCTCAGTATTGAAATAAGCGAATGTTTGCATCAGGGTATTAATGTTTTAACGCCAGACGTTAATGAATCTTTTGCTGAGTTTGCGGTTGTGCCTGGTCAAAAAGCAATTCGTTTTGGCATGGCAGCTATTAAGAACGTTGGTCATGGCGCAGCTGAAGAGATAGTTCGGGTACGAACTGAAGGTGGTAACTATCAGTCACTGGAGGATTTTTTTGCGCGCAACAACAGCCGCATAATAAATAAAAAGGTACTAGAAAGTCTGATAAAAACTGGAGCATTCGATCGGTTTGGCGACCGGGCACATCTCTTAGAAAATATTGATAATTTGATCGCATTTTCTGCTAAGAAACAAAAAGAGCTGGACAGCGGTCAAACAGATCTATTCGGAGAAAGCGGCACTATTGACGAACACCAAGTTGCACGCATTAGCTTGCTACCAAAATCTTCAGTGATTGAAAAACGCGATCAGCTACAGTGGGAGAGAGAGCTTCTAGGGTTGTACTTGTCTGAACATCCATTGCAGGATTTTAGAAGTATACTTGGAGAAAAAACGATACCGATTAATGAACTCAAGCCCGAAATGCATGACCAAAAAGCGACAGTCGGAGGTACTATTTTAGAAGTTAAAACAGTTACTACTAAAACTGGCAGTCAAATGGCGTTCTTGAAACTAGCTGACGAGTACAAAGATATAGAGGTTATTATTTTTCCTAAAGTTTATGAGCTCACACCTTCAATTATTAAAATTGATAACGTTCTGATAATCGAAGGCAAAGTCGACGCTAAATCCCGGGATGGCAGCATGGGTGACGAGGTTAAAATAATGGCCAATAAACTTCGCGAGGTAACGCATGAGCAAGCAGTGAGTTATAAACCTACGGGCAAGCCTCCGAAAAAACCTGCGTCTTCAAAGTCAAGTCTAAAAACTGAAAATTCTAAGCCGAAAAGGCTGTTTATACGCTGTGCCGACAGTAGTAATCTAGGTCTACTCGAAGGCCTAAAACAAACACTGGATGATTACAGCGGCGAAACTGATGTAGTCTTGGTGACGGGGCCGGCAGATCATAAAAAAGCTATAAAAATTCCATACAAAATTAATGTCAACGAACAGAGTATGCGTGCAGTGGCTGAGCTTTTTGGAGCTGAAAACGTCAAATTACACTAGGTTAGAGGTTAGAGTGATTAGGGCTATGGACTAGTAGTTAGTAGTTAGTAGTTGGTAGTTGGTAGTTAGCAAATATTACCCCGTACCGTGTACCGTTCAAGTAGAGCCAAGAGTCATGAGCCAAGAGCCATGATTAGGTTAGAGGTTAGAGGTTAGAGGATTAGAGTGATTAGGACTAGTAGTTGGTAGTTAGTAGTTGGTAGTTAGCAAATATTACCGCGTACCGACTAGGGACTAGGGTCCAGGGACTAGGGACTAGTAGCTAAGGTCTAGCAGATACTACCGCGTACTGTCTCGGGCCGAGTCGATACTTTACTTAACAACGCCAGTTGTCATCGTTAGGTAGGCGACTAAAAGAATAAATACGACCACAGCTATATCAATCATAGGATGATGTAGTACCAGTTCTTCTCCGTGGATCAACACTCGTTTTACTGCTCTTGCATGTTTACCCATCCAAACCCCCGCAACAGTAAACGATATTATGGCGAGGAAGGCGGCACTCCAAGGCAAGGTGCCTTTTGTCCAGGATTGTACTCTTGTAATCTGGGTGCTTGCTTTTTCCGTGCCGGCTGGCAGGTCACTAGAAAAAGCTAAAGCCTCTGAGATATTTTCTGGTTCGGGCTGTTTGGTAGCCTCTTCGACAGGTTTGTTGATTAGAACCTCGGCAGGCACATTAGCTGGTTCAGTACTAGTTGGAGCTGTTACTGTTGTAGGAGTGGGCTTAGGTGTTGGAGCTACAGCCGGCGCTGGGGCTGGTGTAACAACTTTCGGTTTTCCATACATAGCAACAACAAGTGTTTCTTCGCCAGAACCGACATAATTAGGGATATTAACAAAGCCGAAGCCCACCTCCGTAAAATTAGAGTCCATGATATTGGCCCTGTGACCTGGGCTATTCATCCATCCTTGAATAGTATCGGCGCTAGAAGCAAAGCCATAAGCTAGGTTTTCGCCAGCTTTGTAGTAGCTGTAGCCGACCTGATCAAAAAAGATCCACGGCTCTTGACCGTCTGGCGTATTGTGCGACCAGTAATCTCGGTTTTTCATGTCATTGGCCTTGTTGGTAGCTGCTTGGTTCAGTAAAGAATTTATCGTTAAGGGAGCCAGGCCAGCACTAGCCCGATTGGCATTATGGCCACTTATGAGCCCCTCACGGCTCATTTCTGTTGCGTAAGCTAGAACTGCTTTTTGGGCAACTTTGCGAGCAGGCTGAAAAAAGGTAACTAGTAGACCGGCAAAAGCCACTATTAACAACGGTATATAGGGCCAATAAACTTTAAGAAAGCTTTGAGAGTGATTAGTCTTTGAAGGGTGGGCTCGACTGGTTCTCGAAGTCCTAGTAACTTTTTTTGTTTGTTTTTTAGCCATAACTGTTTTTAATATATCATATTATTGCTTTATTTTGTCTTCTGCATGAGGTCATATAGCGCGATAGCTGTCGAAACTGCTACATTAAAAGATTCCTTGCGCCCCATCATGGGTATTTCTACAATTTTATTTGCCAGAGACAAGACTTGGCTGTCCACTCCGGTTACTTCATTACCAACAACCAAAGCAGTCTTGGTCCCAGGTAAAAAATCGATTAATTTCACAGACTTCTTAGACTGTTCAAGTGCCACTATACTGTAACCTTCTATTTTGAGTTTTTCTATCACTTCTAAGATGTGCTTATGGTAGTGTATATTCAAGTTCTGTTCGGCGCCCAAAGCCGTCTTACTGATTTGTTTGGTGATTTTTTCTGATAGATGTGGTAGTCTTTTGTCTTCTGAATTGGTTGGGTAAGGTGTTATGCCACAAAGATAGATGCGACTAACGCCAAAACCGTCGGCTGTCCTTAGAATTGAGCCAACATTGTGGGTGCTTCTTAGACCGTCTAGAACCAAAACTATACTAGCCATTATTTATTAGTCTAGCTAAAGACCACGCCCACTAGCAACAAGTAAACAATTTGATTGTTCATAGGGCGCACTCCGATTATAATGATAAGCATGATGAAATGGTGGGGGCTATAGATGTCGCAAGACGCAAGGGCTGACGAAGAAAGGAACACGCGTAATCGGGCGCAGATTCTTGGCTTGGCCTATGCTGATACTTACAACAAGGATAAGCCTCTTTTTAAAGATTTCTTGCCTCTTAATGACCTGTATGCATTAAGGATTATCCCGCTGAATATTGGTGATCACTTTATTCAATTTGGTATCACAAATACTACTTCACGCGACACGATGCGGAATCTAAAAAATCAATTTCTCGACCAGCAGGTAAGTTTTTTACTGATATCTGATGCCGGCTATCGGGAATACATGTCTCTCTACGACCCGCCCAAGAAAGTAGAGTATACCAACATTGAGATGTCGAATGCAGGCAACATCGACAAAGTCAAAGAAGTCTCGGCAATTTTAGAGCAAGTAAAGGCCAACGATATTTTGGCTTACCTTGTTCAGCAAGCTCACCGCCTTGGCGGCTCAGATATACATCTCGAGCCACAGCGGGGGTACGTTCGAATCAGGTTCCGCGTCGATGGTGTGCTTCATGTGATCGCTAGGTTATCTTATGAGAAATTTAGGGTGCTCATGTCGGCAGTTGCAGCCGCAGGCAATATTTACACGTCAAGTGAAGATGCGCAGCAAGGTCATATTGCACAGCACATAATAATGGCTGATGGCGCAGAGGTAGACGTCAACCTAAGGCTCGAAACTGTACCAGGAATCAACGGTATAGAAGTTGTAATGCGATTGTTTAATATGAGCTCTGAGATGTATCAACTGGATAGGCTTGGTCTATCGCCCGATGAGAGGCAAGTAGTTGATGACATTATTAACAAACCATCAGGCATGGTTATGGTGGTGGGGCCTACTGGTTCCGGTAAGACAACTACGCTTTATTCAATGCTCAATTCATTGAACAACGAAGAACGCAAAATCATAACTCTAGAAGATCCGGTCGAGTACCAGTTTCCGGGGATCAGCCAACTGCCAATCAACACCGTCAATAACAATATATCTTTCGCCGATCGGCTAAAGGCGGTTTTACGTCTAGACCCAGATATCGTTATGGTTGGTGAGATTAGAGATATGGAGACCGCCAAAACTGCATTACAAGCATCGCTCACTGGGCATCTGGTTCTTTGTACTTTCCACGCCTCATCTGCAGCTGCCGCACTTACTAGACTTGGCGATATTATAGGCGATAACCCACTATTCTTGTCGGCAATCAGGTTAGTTATGGCCCAAAGGCTGGTTAGGAAACTTGATGACAGTTCCAAATCTGGCTACCAACCCGACGATGCGACAATAGACAGAATCCATCAGGGGCTAGCTGGTTTAGATGTGTCTCAGATACCCGAAAACGTTGACAATCCGACCCTGTATAATCCTGTTCCTAACTCTGATAACCCATATGGATATCGCGGACAAACCGCGATACGCGAACAATTTTTGATGACCGGCGAACTACGTAAACTTTTAGAGAGTCGCGGCAAAAACATTACCGCCCAAGACATAGAAGAAGCAGCCGTAAAAAGCGGCATGCGAACAATGTATCAGGACGGACTTATCAAGGTTTTACGCGGGGAAACCACACTAGAAGAAGTCGCCCGCGTCGTTGGTTAGACATATTTCATTTTCAATATCGTAACAGATATGGTACAATGCTTGTAATCTAAGTAAAAATAATCAGAGGTTTATATGGAATCGATCTTACGAAAAGTAGAAAATGCTGCTCTAAAAAAGCAAGTGGTTGATGTTAAAAGCGGTGACACAGTGCGTGTTCATCAAAAAATTAAAGAAGGCAACAAAGAGCGTGTACAGATTTTCGAAGGTCTAGTTATCCGTACCAGCAAGAAGCAAAGTGTTGGCAGTACTATCACTGTCCGACGTATTTCAAGCGGCATCGGCGTTGAGAAAACCTATCTTCTTCATAGTCCGCTAGTAACAAAAGTTGAAGTAACCAAACGCAGCAAAGTCCGCCGCAACTACTTAAGCTATATGCGTGCACTTAAAGGTAAGTCAGCAAGACTCTCAGGTGTAGATTTTGACAAACGAGCAGTCAACACTGTTCATGACGCCGAAGCCGAAAAAGCCGAAGCAGAGCTTAAGGCTAAGGCTGAGGCTGAACACGCCGCTAAAGAGGCTGAAGAAGCAGCTGCAAAAGCTGCCGAAGAAGCTAAGTTCGAAGAAGCTGTCAAAGCTCACGACGCCTAAAAACTCGATTTTCTAAATCTAAAATCAATTCCTCATAGCTGAAGGTTTCTTGGCTAATCTGCAGCCACTAAACTATAATCAGTATAATGATAGGCATTGATGAGGTGGGCAGGGGTGCTTGGGCAGGACCGCTTTTAGTGGTAGCCGCTAGACTTAAGCCAGGACAAAAATTACCCCTTGGGCTAAGAGACTCAAAGTTGTTGTCCGCGAAACAAAGACAATCGTTAGCCGTCGAAATCGTAAAATCATGCGATATCGGCCAGGGCTGGGTCAGCGCTGATATGATTGATAAACTAGGCCTTAGTCGTTCTCTGAAGAGTGCGACGATGCTTGCCGTGATGGATGTTGCAGTTTCCAAGAATGAAGAAATAGTTATCGATGGAAACATTAATTTTTTAGACAGCACCTCATATGTAAACGTTCGAACAAAAATCAAAGCTGATCAAACGCTACCAATCGTGTCAGCTGCGTCAGTGGTTGCGAAAGTGCTTAGAGATCAGTTGATGGTAGAAATATCGCAAAAGTATCCAGACTATAATTTTCAAAAAAATGTTGGCTATGGTACAGTCAATCATCGGCAAGCCCTTAGTTTATTTGGCCCATGCAGAGTTCACCGAAACTCTTTCAAGCCAATTAAAGCATTAGTAGCAAACCGATAAAAAATCGGCGATACTAAGCTCATGAGCAATAAGGATTACGGTGATATCGGCGAAGACGCAGTTGTTATGTACCTAGAGATGACCGGTTATGAGATAATCGCTCGTAACTGGAAAACACGCTGGTGTGAAATTGATATTATCGCTCTTAAGGGTAAATGCCTCTATTTTGTTGAATCAAAGTTTCGAGCACGTGATGTATGGGGAGGCGGGCTAGATTACATTACGAGGAAGAAGCTTAATCAGATGAAATTTGCAGCTGAGTTTTGGTTGGCAAATCATAACTGGGAAGGTGAGTGCTGTTTGGCAGCAGCTGCCGTTAATTCCTACGGTGGGGTGGACTTTATCGAAACGCTAATTTTTTAAACCAAGCTGAAGCAGCCTGAAGGTCGCGCTTCCGCCAGGAAATGTGCCAATCCAATATTTCAAGTCCCTGATCGATAGAGCGGTTAAAGGCAGGGCTACGTTTTTTGGCAAAAAACTCTTCAAACTTTTCTCTGAAATCCTCACTGCTATAAGAGCGTGCCGCAAAAACTGGCATACGGTAAAATCCTAGATCGCCTTCGAAGTTTTCTTCGAGCCACTTCCAATTATCTTTAAGCCATAGCCATGTTTTATCTCGAGCAAAACGATTCATGAAAGAATAAGCAACCCAATAAGCAACATCTTGCAAACGGACAGCATCGGTTGTAATTAGTCCCAGCGCTTTATCAATTAATTCCGGCTGATTAAAACCCGTAAGAGCGGCAGCAATGTTAGTTCGCTCTTCGCTGTTTGTCGTGGCATTGTGTAGTGCGAGTAATTTGTTGAATTCATCATGGCCACCAAGTCTGGCGACGGTACCGTATATGACACCTCGAGTATCTGGGTCAATTTCGTTAGGCAGACCAGTGAGCTTTGGCAGTGTAGATTGAGTTAACTCTGGGTTTAGCTCGTTGCTGGCAGCCATGTGACTGAATAAATCTAAGCATTTTTTTGTGATCTTAGGATCATCAGCTGCCGCAGCCATCGCCAGGATAATCGGTCGCAGCAAACTGTCAAAATGAGCTTCATTCTTTTTCTTCTCCCAGCCTAGACGCCTAAGCTGTTTTGCGGTGAGATTTCGGATATATGGCTTCATATTTTCTCTTAGTTCCTCATCATCCATAACCGATCGAATAGTAGCTATGCCAGCAGCAAGCACATCCCATACTGCAGCATTATCCTCGTTTTTGTAAGATTCAATTAAATTCAAAGTGTTGATTATAGATTGATAGCCCGCCTTGGAAGTCTCAAAGCTGTCGCTCAAAATGCCCAATCTAGTTTCGGTGTTTAGTTTACCAGTAACGATCAAGTCCTCAATCTGCGATAGAAAACTTCTATCATAAACTACCCTGTAGAAACCTTTCTGGCTTTGATTAATAATAAAATCTCTATTGTGACTAAAAGTATTTGATTCTGCAGTCAATAGCTTCTTATCAAAAGCATCATTTAAGAGCGGTATTGGCCAAGTTGCAGCTTGGTCTTTTGTCGGTTTGCGTAAGTAAAAACGGTGTTGAGACAATTTCATCTCAAAATTGTTAGTCGCCTCTGCTGCGATGACAGGAAAGCCTGGTTGTGTTGTCCAAGCGTTCATAAACTGCTCTACGTCTTGATTTGATGCATCTCCGAGCGATCTCCATAAGTCTGCCGTGGTAGTGTTTTTGTATGCGTGCTCGTTCAGGTAGTGGCGTAGGCCATCTTGAAAGTTCTTTGGTCCCAGGTATTGATGAAGCATATTAATAATCGCCGCGCCCTTACTGTAGCTAATGGCGTCAAAAATAGTTCTGATTTCGTCAGGATGATGAACCGGTACTTCGATGGGATGAGTGTGCTCAAGTGCGTCAAGCTTGAGTCCAGTTTCGCGGTCGTCGACTAGGAACTGTGTCCATAGCTGCCACTCTGGATAGATGTGGTCGATCGCCAGGTACTCAATCCAGCTGGCAAAACCTTCATTAAGCCATAAATCGTTCCACCACTTCATAGTCACAAGATTGCCGAACCATTGATGAGCTAATTCGTGGGCGACCACTAGTGCTGTAAACTGTTTTGTGGCTAGTGATGTGTATTTTGGATCAACCAGCATGCATTGTTCGCGGTACGTGATGCAGCCCCAGTTTTCCATTGCCCCAGAAGCAAAGTCCGGTAAGGCTATATGATCGCATTTGGCCAGGGGATAGGCGATACCGAAGTAATCTTCGTAGAAGTCTAGCACTCTTACGGCTGTGTCTAGCGCAAAACTAGTGTGCTCAACATTGTCTGGAGTGGCATAAGTACGCACCAGCACGCCGGACTTCGTCTTGGCCTCTTTATAAGAAATATTACCACTCACAAAGGCCAATAGGTAGGTACTCATAACAGGAGTTTTTTCAAAGTAAACTGTTTTATGGGCATTGGACGTGGTTGATTTTGTTTCAAGTATTGGAGTATTGGAGATAACACTATGATCAGAGTTGGTAGTAATTGAAAGCTGGAAGGTCGCTTTGGCCTCGGGCTCGTCAATACATGGGAAGGCTTGGCGTGCATGGTGACTTTCGAACTGTGTCGCAAGCAGGTGTTGTTTTTTGCCGTCAGCCTCAAAATAACAAGGATAAATGCCGTCCATTGGCTTAGTGATCTTGCCGCTAAAATGGATAGTGACTTGGTAAAGGCCAGGATAAAGCATCTGGGTCGAGTGTAGTCTTAGCTCGTCGTATTTTGCGTGATTGTTAGTGCGGTCTAGCTGAATAGTCGAGGAGGTACCTTTTTTGTCAAAATGTATCAGCTCGGCCTTATCTACTTTTAAGTCTTTTTGGTGAAAGGTTAGGCGTTTGCTGGGGCGACCGACTTTATGGCCTCTGATAACTACCCTGCCTTCGAATTTTAAGTCTTTGTGATCGAGCTTCAGTGACAGGTCGTAATGCTCTGGTTTAAATTGATGATACAGTCTGTCGACATCTTTGGGCACTACTTTTGTTTCTCCCCTCTAAAGCTTAATTTGCATATTTTAGTCTAGGTACATTATACTGTATTTGTAATCCGGCCGACAGGTCGGACTTTTTAATAACCAAACCGTACATAGCAATATTTACGCTGTAAAAATAATAAAGGAAAACTATGGATTTAGACATGAAACAACTGGCAGCAGCAATCAAGCTGATCGCCGAAGAAAAAAATCTTGATAGCGCCGCAGTACAAGAGATTGTAGAGCAAGCTTTGGCTGCCGCTTTTCGCCGAGACTTCGGTGATCGTGAGCAAGAAGTGCGCGTAACGATGAACCTTAACACGGGAGACGTCGACGCATATATCTCAAAAGAAATCGTTAATGAAGTTGAAAACAAGCAAAATCAGATTTCGCTTAAAGAAGCTCAAGTAATGCGCAAAAACGCTACACTTGGCGAGACAATAGAGGTTCATCATAAAGTTGAAAGTTTCGGCCGTGTAGCTGCTCAGACTGCAAAGCAGGTTATCTTGCAGCGTCTTCGTGAAGCCGAGCGCGAAATCGTCATGGCCGAGTACGAGGACAAAATCGGCACACTCATCAATGGCATTGTCACCCGAGTTGAGGCTAGGATTGTCCGAGTAGATCTTGGTAAAACCCAGGCCATCATGCCTGCTAGCGAACAGATTCAAAGCGAGCGTTACTTCCCGGGTCAAAGAATCAAAGTGCTGTTGAAGGATATCGAAAAGGGATTTCGTGGACCACAGCCGATCGTTAGCCGCGGTAGTGCCGATTTTATGAGACAACTTTTTGCTGCCGAAGTGCCAGAAATGGATGGTGGAGCTGTAGAAATCAAGAATATCTCACGTGAAGCTGGTGTTCGAAGCAAAATCGCCGTAAGCTCCTTGGTTCAAGGTGTAGACCCAGTCGGTACATTTGTTGGTGGGCATGGTACTAGGGTCAATGCCGTTATGAGCGAAGTCGGCGAGCAAGAAAAAATCGATATAATAGTTTGGGACGAAAATCCAGTCACATACATTGAGAATGCACTTAGTCCAACCAAGGTTAGCCGCGTGCTAGTAGACAAGGCAACCAATAAGGCGACAGTTTATGTTATGGACGACCAGCTAAGCATTGCCATCGGCAAGGGCGGCCAAAACGTTCGTCTGGCCAGCAAACTGACAGGTTTTGACATTGATATCGAGGCAGAAGGTGAAACAAAGCGAGAGCGTAAAGCTCCAGAAACCGTTGACAGCGTACAGAAGCCTAAGCTGAAACGTAAGAGCGACCTTGAAAACTCTCTATTAGAAGCTGTCGAACAGCACGGCGAGTGATGATTTTTAGGGAGGGTCTTACCCTCAGTATTTGCTCGAATTTAATTAGAGCTGTGGGTCAATCAGTACTAAACAAAAGGTCATTTTAAGTGAATAATTAGCACTCGGGGTTGACGAGTGCTAATTTGTTTTGTTAGAATGGCCTTACGATAATTAAACTATTTTAGGAATCGCTATGAATAACGACGAAGACTTGCAGAATATTCTTAACCATCTAACCGATAATGCGCTACATAGCCTTAAGCACGCCGAAGCTATATCGCGTGGTACAGGTAAGGCCTATGTTGGCACAGAACATATGATGCTCGGGATTTTAGCTCAAGAAGAATCAATGGGGTCTAAGCTGTTAAAGTCAGCGGGGGTTAGCTTAAATCGTGCCAGATTGGCCATGGATATGAATCCTGCCAAAGTAGTCATGAGCGATGCCAGCAAAGGCTTAAGCGAAGCCGCAAAGTTGACACTAAGAATGGCATGGGAAATTGCCCAGGAGTACGACCAAGAATTCTGCGGTACAGAACATATACTGCTTAGTCTTCTGGGACAGCGCAAAGCCAGTGCCGTAAACCTATTAAGACAGTTAAATGTAAACACTGATATATTGGCGACTGAAATAGAGAGGGCATTAGAGCAAAAGGCAGGACAAACGCACTCCAGTGGTGCCGGTGTAAATGTGAAAACGCGAACCAAAACACGCAAACAATCAGTTGTCGAGCAGTATTCTATCAATCTAACTGAGCAAGCTAGAGCCGGCAAGCTCGACCCGGTCGTGGGCCGCGAAACTCAAATTCGACGACTGGTTACGATCCTGAATCGCCGAACCAAAAACAACCCCGTGCTGATAGGCGAGCCCGGAGTTGGTAAAACAGCTATTGTCGAAGGTGTTGCACAGCGCATTATCGCCGAGGATGTGCCAGACTCCTTACTTGATAAGCAAATCCTGATGCTCGATATGGCAGCGATGGTGGCTGGTACGAAATACCGCGGTGAGTTTGAAGAAAGACTCAAAAAAGTAATGGTTGAGCTCGAAGAAGATCGCGATAAGATAGTCTTTATTGACGAGCTTCATCTAATTGTAGGGGCAGGCAGCGCCGAAGGCTCAATGGATGCCGGCAATATCTTAAAGCCCGCACTTTCTCGGGGCAAAATTCAACTAATTGGCGCCACTACGACCAACGAATACACCAAGCATATCGAAAAAGACGCAGCGCTAGAGCGTCGATTCCAGCCGATAATAGTACCAGAAACTAGCAAAACAGAAACGGTCGCTATTCTCAAAGGTCTGCGAAAGCATTACGAGGATTTTCATAATGTAATAATTTCTGATGAAGTGATAGACGACGCTGTTCAACTGTCTGCAAGATACATTAACGACCGTTATATGCCTGACAAAGCGATTGATTTGTTAGACGAAACAGCCGCTCATCTCAGAGTGGCAAAGGGCAAGACACCGCCTGAGCTTAGAAACCTTGAAAAAGAACTGAAACTACTTGGAGTAAAAATCGAAGACGCAGTTGAGCGAGAAGACTACGAAGAAGCCGCCAAACAGAAGCAGAAGGCCAAGCTAGTTGAGCAAAAACTCGAGGCCGTCAAAGCCAAATCCAAGGGCGGCAAAAGAATAAGACTAAATAGCGATGATATTGCTGAGGTTGTCTCGCGGATGACGGGCGTGCCAGCTAGTAAGGTTATGCGCGCTGAGGCAAAGTACCTGCTAAACTTAGAGTCAAAGCTCAAAAACAATATCATAGGTCAAGAAGAAGCTGTCGAATCTGTTGCCCGAGCAGTTAGGCGAAACCGCAGTGGGGTTGCCAGCGAGAAGCGGCCCGTTGGTTCATTTATTTTCTTAGGCCCGACCGGAGTCGGTAAAACCGAACTAGCCAAGGTCTTGGCGCGCGAATATTTTGGTAGCGAAAAGGCCCTTATCAAGATCGACATGAGCGAATTTTCTGAACGCCATACCTCGGCAAGACTAGTAGGCGCACCAGCTGGCTATGTTGGATACGAAGATGGTGGTCAGTTAACAGACAAAGTTCGCCGTCAGCCATACAGCCTAGTACTTTTCGATGAAATCGAAAAAGCTCATCCAGATATTTTTAATATGCTACTGCAAATGCTAGAAGACGGCTCCCTAACGGATGCCAAAGGTCGACGTGTCGATTTTACTAATACAATTGTAATCATGACTAGCAACATTGGTGCCGATAAATTGCAAAAAGAAGCTACTTTTGGTTTCGGTGCCAGTTCTGCCAAGGACCTTGAAAATCTTGACGAACTACACAAAGCTAACCAGCAGAAAGTAAAAGATGAACTCAAAAAGCTATTACGACCAGAGCTGCTTAACCGTATCGACAAGGTCGTGGTTTTTCGAGCACTGACAAAAGAAAATATTCGGTTAATTATCGACCTGCAGATAAATGAACTCAAAGAAAGACTGGTCAAACATGGGCTTAGTATAGTCTTGGACAATAAAGCTCGTGACTACTTAATTGAGCATGGCTATGATGCAAAGAACGGCGCGAGGCCTCTCAGAAGGCTTATCCAAGACGATATCGAAGATCATCTAGCAGTTAATATCCTCGACGAAAAATACGCCAAAGGAACAGTGGTGCATGTTTCTGAAGCAAACAACGAGCTTAAATTTAGTTAACGGCTATGAATATTATTACTTCGCTGTCATAAATTTCTCCCGTATAATGTGCTTATGCCAGGAAAACCAAAGTCTGTTTTTAAGTTTCTAGCCTATCTGCTTTTTTTGGTTTGTATTTTTTGGTTTTGGAAGAACCAGCAAAACATTAGTGATTGGCTCAGACTTAGAAAGTATACCCCAGACGCAACTATTAGCTCGCTGGTTTCGAATTCAGGCTTTAATGATCAGGGTAGAAAACTTTTTTACATAAACTATCCTACGCTAAAAGATAGAAAAAATTTCCGTAGCTACTGTACAAATTCTGAAGAATCAATAGTTCTAGGTTGCTATATAAGTACCCAAAACATTTATCTGCTAGATGTGACAGACGAGCGGTTGGATGGAGTTGAAGAAGTCACGGCTGCCCATGAGATGCTTCACGCTGCTTATGCCAGACTAAGCCCTAAAGACAAAACAAATCTAAACAAGCTATTGTTGGAACAAGAGAAACTAGTAACCGACAAACGAGTACTCGAAACCATCGAAGCCTACCGTAAGAGTGACGCCCAAAGTGTTGTCAACGAAATGCATTCGATTTTTGGCAGTGAACTAAAAAACTTGACTTCAGAGTTGGAAGAGTATTACAAAAAGTATTTTTCTGATCGCAGCAAGGTTACAGCCCATGCCAGTTCCTACGCTGAAGAATTTACTAAACGAGAGGCGTTGGTGCAGAGCTATGATGTGCGACTAGCTGATCTAAAAACAAAAATCGATAGTAGCGAGGCTGACCTAAAACGGCAGGCTGACTCCTTAGAATCGCAAAGAAGTAGCTTAGAATCAAAGCGTAATTCAAATAGCGCTGCCGAGTTTAATCAGTTGGCTGCGCAATACAATCTACAGGTACGGCAATATAATGCAGCGCTTAGTGCAGTAAAAAAATTAGTAAACGACTACAATCAAATTGTTACCGAACGTAACAATGTTGCTCTAGAAGAGCAAACACTCCTCGATGCCATCGATACGAGAGTGGATGCGCTTTAGAGGGTTGTGAGTAGGGGCGACGAACAAGAACAGTAAATGGTACGCGGTACTAACTACTATCTACTAGCTCCTAGTCTACCAACTACTAACTACCAGTCCCTAGTCCCTAGTCCCTAGTCCCTAGTTCTTGGCTCATGACTCTTGACTCTTGGCTCTATTTGAACAGTACGCAGTACGGGGTAATACTTGCTAACTACCAACTACCAACTACCAACTACTAACTACCAACTACTAACTACCAACTACTAACTACTAGTCCGTAGTCCTAATCACTCTAACCTATAACCTCTAACCTAATCATGGCTCTTGGCTCTACTTGAACGGTACACGGTACGCAGCATATTTTTATAGACTGGCTGCTAGTTTCGTTAAGTCGCGATCATTAAAACTTAACACATGGCCCGACTCTCATGTATAATTGAGTCCAGAACTAATGAGGAAACTATAAGATATGGCAAACAAGTTCACCGGCAAACGCCGGGTATCGGGTAACAAATTTTTGACTAAGTCGGGCAAAACTATCAAAGTAAATCGTACTCTTATGGAGCGCTCTAAGGCTCGCCAGGAGGCTAAGGCGCTTCGCAAGGCCGAGCGAATGAGGGGCTTACCAAAATCACGACTAAAAAGAGTATTATTTAGGCTGCATCCAAAAAGAGTTGTAAGATACTGGTTCAGTCGAGACGGTGCGATTATGGCTCTCAAACTTACAGGTGTGGCGATCGTGGTGTTATTTTTCAGCCTGATGGCTGTTTTTGCTTATTTTAGAAAAGACTTGCCAAACTTAAAAGACATTTCTGGCGATTCGATTGGCGGTAGTATTAGGTATTACGACCGTGAACGTAAAACGCTGCTTTGGGAAGATTATGATGCTGTAAAACGCAACCCAGTTGAGCGAGAGCAAATCGCACAAGTCATGCGCGATGCAACTATAGCGGCAGAAGACAGAGACTTCTATAACCATAATGGCTTTAATGTCAAAGGAATTGTTAGGGCCACACTTAACAATGCTAGAGGCGGTAGCACACAGGGTGGTTCGACTATCACCCAGCAAGTCGTTAAGCTAAATAACCCAGATTTTATAAATCAACGTACAATTTCAAGAAAGATAAAAGAGCTAATCTTATCTGTAGAGCTAGAACGTAGTTATTCAAAAGAAGAAATCCTCAACGGCTATCTAAACTCTGCTCCATATGGCGGTTTAGAATACGGTGTGCAGGTAGCGTCTAAAACCTACTTCCAAAAAGATGCCAAAGATTTAACTCTGGAAGAAGCTGCATTCTTGGCCTCTATCCCTAAGTCGATCCGCTATCTCTCGCCATATTCTGGTGACTTCGAAAAAGAGACACTCCAAGGGCGCATAGGTTATGTACTCGACGGAATGGCCGATATGGGAAGAATAACCCGCGAGCAAGCTGAGGCGGCTAAAAAGGTAGACGTAATTGCAACTATCAAACAACGTCAACCCAACAAGTATCAAGGCGTCACAGCACCATATTTTGTGCTAGCCGCCAAACGACAGCTCGAAAGTATTATTGGAGAGCAGGGTTACAAAACCGGTGGTTTCGAGGTCACTACAACTCTAGATATGGAAAAGCAGAAAATAGCTGAAGAAGAAGTCCAGAAAGGTATGCCCAGAATTTTCGCCAACGGTTTTGATAAAGCAGCATTTGCGGCTGAAGACGTAACTACAGGACAGGTTGTGGCGCTTGTGGGCGGTTCTGATTTCTTCGATCAGGCAAGGTCTGGCGAAATAAACTATGCCCAAACGCCGCTGCCACCCGGTTCTAGCTTTAAGCCGTATGATTACCTTGCGCTTATCGAGAAGAACGAAAATTTTGGTGCCGGTACAGTTTTATATGATACCCAAGGCCCGCTAGAAGGCTATCCTTGTACCAGTAAAGCCCGTCCGACGGCTGGTGGTAACTGTCTTTGGGACTACGATTTCAGATACCCTGGGCCTATGACTCTTAGGTACGCATTAGGTGGCTCGCGTAATGTGCCAGCCATCAAAGCGATTTTAACAACTGGAGTTAAAGAGACAATTGGCGTAGCTGACTCGTTGGGCTTAAAAGGCGAGGCTGCATCGAACGAAATGGGTGATGGTGGCGGGAATGATGGTTATCGATGTTTTGAGGATGATGCCAAAACCATAGTTCGAGACTGCTATGCTTCGGCTGGTATCGGAGACGGTGCATACTTGAGCTTGGACAGGCATGTTCATGCATATGCTACAATTTCACGAAACGGTAATAAGATTCCCCAAACCTATATCTTGAAAGTAACAGATGGCAGTGGTCGTCTAGTCAAAGAGTGGAAACCCAGTAATGGAGAACAAGTGGTTCGACCAGATTCAGCTTACATCGTAGCTGATATGATGGCCGACCCTAGAGCGAGTTATTTTAGTAATAAACCACACCGCTACAAAGGCTGGGAGTTTTCACTTAAGACTGGTACGACAAATGATAGCAAAGACGGTTGGTTGATGGGCTTTTCGACTAAATATTCAGCTGGCGTATGGGTTGGGCATCATACAGGAAGAGTGGCTACCAGACAGTTTATGGAGGTTATGACTCAGCCAATTTGGCAAGGTTGGATGAACCGCGCGCATGATGGACTAACGCCAGTCAAGAGAGAGAAGCCAGCAGGGGTTCAGACACTACCAGCATATGTTGTTCGTACGCATGTGGGCCTCGGATCACAAGAGCCTAGCTCGGCCACCGACCTATATCCGTCTTGGTACAAAAAGCCTAACGTAAAAACCGAGACCAAGACTATCGACACTGTATCCAATAAACTTGCCACCGATTGTACACCAGAACTCGCCAAAAAGACATTAAACGATTCAGCAATCGCCAGTTTCTCTGGGGATAAGTTTGTTGGGGGCGGTACTGTCACAAACGAAGAAAAAGACGATGTACATAAATGTGACGATGTAAAACCAACGATCACCGTCTCTGTGGCGGCTAAACCCGGTAGCCCAGGTGTTTATATCATAAGTGCTGTCTATGCTAGTGGAACGCACCCGCTTTCTTCTGATGCGAGAAAGGGTACTGTAAGAATAAAAGTTGCAGGCGCCGACATTCCAAACGGTAGCTTCGAAGTTGCAGCTTCAGGTAGTGTTACTGCTGAATTCACGGCTCTTAGCGGCGGCTCAAAAGATGTTTTCGCAGAAGTGGTTGACAGTGTCCTGTACTCTGCTAGCGATACCAAGAGCTTTACATTCTCGGTTGCTAGCGTTCCTTCGAACCAAAACAATACAGTTTCTTCAATAAGCCGCGGTTGGCGCTTGGTTGCGGCTACTGGCTTCTAATTACTTCAAATAAGTGTTAAGCGCGGTCTTGATATCGCCGACTGTTTCAAGCTTGGTTGGGCTTTTGCCTTTACCTAGTACTTTTGGTCCTATGGCAACTTCGAAGCCGATCTTTGTGGCTTCATCGACGCGTTTATCTACAAATGGCACGTGTCTGACTTCGCCAGAAAGTCCGACCTCACCGAAGACAACAGCATTTTTGGATAGCTTGAGACCCTTCGCTGCTGAGCCGATTGCCATGCAAACTGCAAGATCACTAGCTGGCTCGCTTAGTTTTATGCCGCCAACAACATTCAAAAAAATATCTTTGTCAGAAAGCTGGAGCTTTGTTCGCTTTTCGAGCATAGCGACCAGTAGATTTAGTCGATTGACATCAAAGCCGCTGGCTGTACGCTTAGGGTAGCCAAAACTGCTACGATTCACTAATGCCTGGATTTCGACTAATAGCGCGCGGCTACCTTCGATAGTTGCCATTACGACTGAACCGTCGCTACTTACCCGTTCGGCTAAAAGAGCGGCAGAAGGGTTAGCGACCGGCGAAAGGCCAGATTCAGCCATCTCAAAAATTCCCACCTCATGCGTCGCGCCGTATCTATTTTTCTGAGCGCGTAACAGCTTGAATCCTCCGAATTTGTCGCCTTCGAGATTGAGTACTACATCTACGCTGTGTTCAAGTAGTTTAGGGCCGGCAATCGAGCCTTCCTTGGTCACATGCCCAACAATTATCAGTATGGTTGCGCTTCTTTTGGCAGCTTGAGTGAGCAGCTGCGAGCTATGCGTTATTTGACTCATCGTTCCGGCAGCAGAACTGATTTCTGCGCATGCAACAGTTTGAATAGAATCGACGATAACCAATCCATAATTTTTGCTGGCGATGGCGGCCGCTATATCGTTGGCTGAGCTGCTAGCAGCAAGCTCTATTTCATCATGATTGGCCTTTAGCCTGCGAGCGCGGTCTGCAACCTGGCCGACAGATTCTTCGCCGCTAACGTAAAGCACCTTGGCTGAATCTGCTATCGCTTTGGCGATCTGCATCAGTAGCGTGCTCTTGCCAACGCCGGGTTCTCCAGCGAGAAGTAGCACGCTAGCGGGTACAAAACCTCCACCTAAAACTGTATCTATCTCGCCTACGCCAGTTTTTAGTCGTTTCTCATCATCACGGAATCCCTTAACTAGTTTCTCGGCTTTTAGCGGGACACCATGTGCCGCTTTTGTGCCTGGACTGGCAGCTATGGAGACTTGTTCTTCTAGTGTGTTCCATTCGCCGCACGAACTACACTTGCCGCTCCAACTACCGTAGACAGCCCCACAATTTGCACACAAAAAACTAGTTTTACTCTTGGCCATTTGCAGTTAGTATGGTTTAGGTGGTGGGTAGGAGTCAAGAGGAACGAGGGGGCTAGCAGTTAGCATATAGCGTATAAGGGTTAGGGGGAGTTTATGGTTGATAGTTTATGGTTTATAGAAAATTACTGGCTACTGTTTACTGATGACTGTTTACTGAGAGAAACTCATACTTTATACATGATACTTAATACTTGATACTATCATCGTTTAAAGTTTAGGATTTAGAATATCATGCTTGATGCTTACTACTAACTACTTGCTACTAAACCTTAACCACTAAACCCTGAACCCTTTACGCTAATCCCCCAATCCCTTTACCCCAATCGCTTAACGTTGTAAGATGTAAGCATGACATTATCAGAGGAGCTACTGTGGCGAGGATTCGTCCAGCAAACAACGTACCAAGACCTAAAAGCAATCGACAAGACGAAGCCAGCTTTTTATCACGGCTTTGATGCCAGTGCTGATTCACAGACTGTCGGCAATCTTGCGGCGATGATGTTCGACAAAGTTCTCATGCGGCACGGTTGTAAGGCGGTGATTTTGGCGGGCGGTGCGACTAGTTTGATTGGCGACCCCGGCGGCAAAGACAAAGAGAGAGTTCTTCAGGATGAAAAAACAATTGCTCACAACGTCGCTCAGGCACAGATTCAGTTAAGCAAAATTTTTGATGGCCTGGAGTTTGAGATGGTTAATAATCTTGACTGGACTAGGGATATGACTGTTCTGAGTTTCCTGCGCGATATCGGTAAGCATTACTCGATGACGCCGCTGATACAACGAGACTACATTGCGCAGCGTATCGGTGAAGGCGGAGCTGGTATTAGCTACACTGAGTTTAGCTATACACTTCTGCAAGGAATGGACTTTCTTCATTTATACGACAAGTATGGAGTAACACTGCAGCTTGGTGGTTCAGATCAGTGGGGCAACTGCCTCTCTGGTGTTGATCTAATACGTAAAGCTCGTGGCGTTGAGGTCCATACAATAACACTACCTCTAGTCATAAACAGAGCTACAGGTAAAAAGTTTGGTAAGAGTGAAGAAGGGGCAGTGTGGTTAGATCCAACCAAGACTAGTCCGTTTAAGTTTTACCAGTTCTGGATAAACCTAGATGACGACGGTGTGGAGGGCTATCTCAAGGTCTACACAGAGCTAGACAAAGAATCAATAGACGAAATAATGGAATCTCATAATCAGTCAAAGGGCAATCGTTTGGCACAGAAGCATCTTGCTTATCAAGTTTCAAAAATATTGCATGGTGAAAAAACGGCTGACTCTATGCAGAGGATAAGCGAAACTCTCTTTGGCGGCCAAAACTATTCAGAGCTTAGCTCGGAGGATATGGAAGTGTTAGCAGGTGAGTTACCGGTTGTCGAATCGGGGTACGACAAAACACTGAGTGATATCTTGATCGAAGGTGATTTGGCGGCCAGCAAGAGCGAAGCACGAAGATTTTTGGCCTCTAATGCCGTTTATATTAACGGCGAACAGTTTTCTAGCGAGAAGCAAACGCTTGACGGCTCAGATAACATTCACGGCTATGCGGTTCTCCGACGTGGTAAAAACAACACAATTTTAGTAAAGCTAAACTAAAGGAAGCCATGAACAAAAAAACCTCTGTTAAAGGTGCCGATCAATACAATGACCCGTCTCACAACTATTTAAGATACTGGGACGGTCGTGACTACGAACAGGCAGCCGAGGAAATCGCACTACATCGTTTACTAAAGGGGAAGAAATTTAACAAGGCTATAGATGTAGGCGGCGGCTATGGCCGTATGAGCGTAGTGCTGCGGAACTATGCCGACAAAGTGTTTTTGTGTGAGCCGTCCAAGCAGCAGCTAAACATAGCCAAAGATTTTCTCAAAAACAAACCAAAAGTAGACATGGTTTTAACAAAAGGCCAAGTGCTGCCATTTGACGACGGCGAGATTGATTTAGCAATGGTTATTCGTGTAATTCACCACATTCCAGATCCTGCAGAATTCTTCGCTGAAATCGCACGAGTCACAAAAGACGGTGGCTACTTCCTGATTGAGTTTGCCAACTACTCAAACTTCAAAAATCGCCTTAAATACGCTGCAAAATTCAAGAAGTTACCCGTCGAACCAGTAGACATCAGAACCGACAAGACCAGCAATATCCCATTCGTCAACTATAACCCAAAAACGGTTAAAAAACTGCTTGCTCATGCAGGATTTAAGCTCGAAAAAGTCTTGAGTGTCAGCAATCTGCGCTCTCCGGTATTAAAAAAGTTTCTTCCGAAAAAAGTTTTGTTGGGGCTTGAAAAATCACTACAACAGCCACTCGCCAAAAGCTATTTTGGACCAAGCACGGTTTACCTACTTCGTAAGCGCTCAAAGTAATCGGCCTATATATTTCGAAAGTCGACTTTTTTAAAGTAGTATTGTAGTTATGGATCAGGAGTTAGCTAATCTTACTGGTATTGGCCAAAAAACAGCCGAAAGCCTCAAAAAAGCCGGATTGTCTACTGTTAGAGATCTACTATGGTATCTGCCGCGTGATTATCGTGATGAAAGTAGGTTTACAGCGCTGAAAAGTGCGCAGCTCGGACACATAACAGCCAGAGTGCGCTTTAGTTCTATAAAAGCTCGTTACGCCCGAAAAGGCATGCACGTTACAGAGGCAATCGCTAGTGACAGTACAGGCAGTTTAAAGGTTATCTGGTTCAAGCAGCCCTACCGAGTCAAGCAGCTAGAATCTTCTAACGAATGGTTCATAAGCGGAGAGCTAAAGTTTCAAAGAGGAAGGGTCAACATTGTTAGTCCGATGATCGAGCCAGCCGACGACGAGCCACTGCACACCGGGCGAATTGTGCCGATTTACCGAGAGTCCGCCGGTTTAAGCTCCAAGCAGATAAGAAAGTTCGTTAAATCAGCGCTAGCGGCTACTGAAGTAGCCGAAACGCTGCCAGGCTGGCTTATCGAAAAGTACAATTTTGTAAAGTTTTCTACAGCCATGGCTGATATTCACTTTCCAGTTTCACAATCAGCACTTGAGCTGGCTATAAGACGGCTTAAGTTCGAAGAGTTGTTTAGGTTAGTGCTAGCAAGCCAGTTGTCTCGCCGGCAGCTGTTGGAGGTTAAAGCCAAACCAGTACCATTCAGGCTGGAATTAGCAAAAAAATTTGTTTCACAACTTCCCTACAAATTAACCAATGCTCAGCGTAAAGTTACCTGGCAAGTATATAAGGATATTGAAAAATCAGAGCCGTCCAATCGGTTAATTGAAGGTGATGTTGGAGCGGGCAAAACAGTTGTAGCGGCGATGGTGGCGGTAATGGTGATGGAATCTGGCGGTCAAGTAGCGTTCATGGCCCCAACTGAAATTTTGGCCCGTCAACACGCCGAAACGTTACGCAAGATTTTGAGCTCAGTTGGGCTTGATGACAGGGTAAGTCTGCTGGTCGGTTCTTTAAGCCCCAAAGCCAAGAAACTAGCGCAAGAGGCTATAAAAAATGGAAAAGTTAGCCTAATTGTCGGTACGCACGCACTCATCGAGGATGCCGTGGAGATTCCGAAACTGCAGCTTGTTATAGTAGACGAGCAGCATCGTTTTGGTGTGCAGCAGCGTAAAAAACTTCAAAACAAAGCCCAGCTAACGCCACATGCTATCTATCTGACTGCCACCCCTATTCCTAGAAGTTTGGCTCTAACACTCTATGGAGAACTCGATGTTTCCGTCCTAGACGAGAAACCTTTGGGGCGAAAAAATGTTCTAACTTCTATTGTCTCACCGGCAGTATTGAATGAGGTACTTCGAACTATTGAACGAGAACTAGAGCTCGGCAGGCAGGTTTTTGTGGTTTGTCCACTAATTTCGAATGAAAAAAATAAAAATGATCTACTGGCTGCCGAAAACATGCATGAATATTTGCGGCAAAAATTAACACACACCAAGGTCGGTCTAGTTCATGGTAAACAAAAACAAGCAGAAAAAGAATCAATAATGGCAGCTGTTGTCTCGGGAACGGTCGATGTATTGGTAGCTACTACCGTTATCGAGGTTGGAGTCGATGTTCCTAACGCCAGTCTAATGGTAGTCATGGGTGCCGACAAGTTCGGGTTGGCGCAGCTTCATCAGTTGCGTGGGCGTGTTGGCCGAGCCGAGCATCAATCGTTCTGCATACTAGTTCCTAGCGATAGCGAGCAGACTCCAAGCCGTCTTCAGACAATGACTACAGTCTACGATGGTTTTAAGCTTGCTGAATTTGATCTAAAGTCACGAGGCCCTGGCGCAATTTATGGCACACTCCAACATGGCGCGTTAGACCTCCGGATAGCCCAGCTTACCGACACTAAGCTTATTATCCTGGCACGCCAAGCTGCTGTCGACTTTATTGCAAGAGAAAAAATCTCAGAGTGGCCGCAGCTAGGTAATTCAACTAATGAGCTAAGGAAAATCGTAAAACTAAACTAGTAAGTACTAACGATCGTGCTGTATTATATGCTTGCTACATAAGGTATTACAGAAAACTCACTCGAGAGAAATCTCTAAAACTAACTGCAAAAGACAGTAAATATGTATTCGGGGACAACTTTAACTAATTTTTCGGGAGCTGTACTGGGAGCGCATCAAAAGATTGACCGTACAGCGTTTTCGCATTTGGAAAAAAATACAAACGGTGCCAAAGGCTTTCCAACTATTCGTGATATTTTGCATTTTGAGGGTAAAAATGGCCCAGACGGCATAAAACGCAAAAGTCCTGCACAAGATGAGCAGTGGCATTATTTTAACCCCTTCGACAACGAAGACACACGCCTACTTGAGTATTTTAGGATGCATTATGACGAACTAGTGGCTAATCTCCGTAAGGGCACGCCAACCCGCGCAGCCTATGACGCAGCCTGGCTAGCTCACGCTATAGTCGACGGGCTCACTCCGGCACATCACTTCCCATACGAAGAAAAATTGATCGAAATTCGAGGGGAGAGCATCGACACCAGAACCAGTATCAAAGATAAGTTGTTGATGCCGGGTGAAACAGTGCTGGATTCACTAAAAAACAACTGGAAGATGTGGGGCCCGGACGGATTGATGAGTATGCACGGATTATTTGAGATAGGGATTGCTGTCATGATATCGCCCTTAAAATTCAAAAAAGCTATTCCTACAGAAGCAAATATGAAAAAAGTTAATGAAATCGGAATAGAAGAATGGTTCGCCAGAAGTGCTAGACAAATTGCGATGCTAGACATGTACGATAGATTTTGTTCTCGCGGCTGGACGCTCAAGTTGGCGCGAGAAGTGCGTAACGAGCTTGCGCCGACCATTATCAAAACAGTTACATTGGCATGGTATTCGGCCATGAGAGACGCTGGGCTTCTGAGAACTAAGAAGTAAAATTTTGTATTTAGTATTTTGTATCAGGTATCATGTATAAAAATACCCCATACCTGATTCATGATACTTGATACAAAATACTTGATACATAATACTAATGACATGAGAGTTATTGCTGGTTATCTGAAGGGCAGGATTTTACACGAGCCGCACGGCCATCGTACTCACCCAATGAGTGAAAAGATTCGAGGGGCAATTTTTAACGCGCTTGGTGATATTGAGGGCTTGAGCTTACTGGATGCCTTTGCAGGTAGCGGAGCAGTTAGCGCCGAGGCAGTGAGCCGAGGTGCTAAGTTCGTACAAGCTGTCGACCAAGACAAAGAAGCTGTAAGGTGTATACGTAAAAATATTGATGAGCTCAAATTGTCATCTGTTATTAAGTTATCCCAGGCCAATATTAGTTCTTGGCTAGATACAAATCTCGATGCCACTTTTGATGTTGTTATTCTTGACCCACCCTATGATGATGTGCGCCCAGAGTTGTTGGAAAAAATTGCCAACTCCGTAAAGATATCAGGTATTGTAGTGCTTTCTTTGCCGTCTGACACTAACTTCGAACTATCACCTACTACCTACCACCTACTGTCTACTAAGCTTTATGGCGACGCAAGGCTGGATTTTTACCGACGTGTAGGGTAGAATGTATCTTATTCCCGTATCTCATGCGCGAGTGGTGGAATTGGTAGACACGCTAGCCTTAGGAGCTAGTGTCGCAAGACGTGAAGGTTCAAGTCCTTTCTCGCGCACCATCCTCTGTCGTTTGGCTTTTTGCCAAACTATGGAGGACTTTTTGTTGAGAGTTAGTCCTTAAACTGTAGAAATATGGGATCCGCTTGTCAAAGGGTAAGAACCGTGTCATTATTTTTTTATAGACATATTCGTACAGTCGGCACTGAAGTAGGACACTTCAAGTTAATTCCTCCCAGTATACTTCATTGGCGGTTCTGAACTGAAGCACTTCTCTTGGACGATCATTTAAATACACGAGGCACTCGTGTATTTTTTCTTTAGTAACGAATTGTAGGTCTGTCTTCTTCGGTATAAAGTGCCGTATCCACTTGTTGGCGTTCTCAACAAGCCCTTTCTCCCACGAGTGGTATGGGTGACAGAAGTAGATTGGGGCATGCAATAGTTTCTCAAACTCCTGCCACTGCTTGAAAGCAATGTCATTGTCGGTCAGGATGGTTTTAACGGTGCAACCGTCAAACATCACTCTCAGAGCCTTTGACACCTCTTTCTTCGTTCTGTTGGGTAGAAGCTCGATGAGTGTCTTTTTGCTCAGCGTATCTACAGCAACCAACAACACAGCTCTACTGTGCCTGCTGACAATGAAGTCGAGCTCGTAGTGACCGATCTCATCACGCAGGATACGTTCCTCGATCCATTTCCGGTCACCAATCAGCGAGCGACGATACATTGTCTTCCGTCTCTTTGGCTTACCTTTGAAGTACAGCTTGTGGTGAAGGGCGTACAGACGTACATAGCGGTAGACCGCATCCTTCGACACAGCAATGTTGAGATCGGCTTGAGCGCGACCAGCAATGACTTTGGGTGACCAGCCGAGATCCAGTTTATCGTCAACATAGGTTCGCAGGTCTTTGTCTCTGGCAACTTTGTTACTCCAAGTTCGAGCCAGCCTACGTTTTTGGTATGCTTTCACCTTAGCTTTCTTGGCAACGTATTCACCAGACACTCGAAGGTTATTTAGTTCATAGCTGATGGTATTGGGGCTTCGCCCCAGCTCACGTGCTATGAAGCGGATACTCTTTCCGCTTTTGTGCCAATGTTCAATCTTGACTCGATCCTCATAGCTTAAATGATCATAGTGCTTTCCCATCTGATCATTATCTTTTGATCTCTTCACTGACACCAACCTTTCTTGGTTAGTGTCCTACTTCAAACGAGCCTGGAGCTTTTTTTTTGCATGCCAATAGACTATACTTGTGTCAATGGTTGATACACAAAAGACACAAATAAAGAGTTCGTACGAGCTTTACTTAGAAACTGGTACTGTAATAGATACTTTATCTTTCCCTGTAGATGTGCCACTTTTGAAAATAAAACGACCTACGCGCTACGAAAGGGGTACTGGGATTCACCCAAGTGTTGCATTATTGAGGAGACTAGGGGCTGACGGATTGCGAGAATTAAGAAGGCAGGAATACTTTGATAATATTGCGAAAGCCGAAACTTATGAAAGGGCTACTGGACTTCAGTTCCCTATTGATTAGTTCGTTTTTTCCTATAATCACTCATCAAAGAAAGTAATGTAATGACTGTCGCACCAATGAGATACATGAAAAATAATATATAAGTCGTATGTGGTACGGACTGACCGTTTATAAAAATATACAAATCGGGGGCAAAAAAACTGGTAGCTGTTAAGATGAGATAAAGGCGGAATTTTGACTTGTCGTTGTCGACCCACGCTGTGATTAGGCCAAACGAAAACTTGGCGAAAAAGATTGATGAAACTAGGTCGCAGGCAAAATAACCCCAGGGGTTAACCCCATGCTTGCCAAATATATAATTTACTAGGATAGTGCGCAGTGCTGCATAAACTATGCAAATAACTAGCCAGTACTTTTCGGTTTTTTGTCTTGTTTCATTTGAAAATAGATTTTTTATATTTTTTATACTCACGACTTAAAAATTATACCAGCAAACATGAAGTTTGATAGCGACTAAATCCTAGACAACTAATTTTCTTATAAGAAAGGTGTCGACATAAAAGCCACGATCGTGGCTTTTATGTCGACTAACAGGTGGTATGGTGGACCAGTAGAAGTCATGATAGACTTTAAGGTGAGTTATGAAACTTAGCTTTGAAAGAAAAAACACAGTAACGACCAGAAATAAAGCGATTGCTTGGGGTGTTCATTTGTTTACAACGAGTGGGGTGCTACTTGCCATGGCCGCTGTTGTAAGTATTTATCATCATAAGCCGGGGCACGCGTTGCTCTGGCTGCTGCTTGCCCAGGTTGTAGATGGTTTAGACGGCCCTTTGGCTCGTAAGTATCAGGTGCAAAAGTATGTCCCGGTCGTTGACGGTAACATCTTAGATTTGGTTATTGATTATCTTACGTGCGTTGTAGTGCCAATGGCATTCGCAGCTAGGTTTGATATTTTTCCAGCTCAAGTTGAAAACTGGATAATCGGTGCGATTTTGTACGTTTCTGTCATCTGGTTTGCCCGCAAGGACATCGAAACCAAAGATATGTGGTTTAGGGGTTTCCCGACAGCATGGAACCTAGTAGTTACTGCATTCTGGATGCTTGGCACTAGCCAATCATTTAACCTTATGGCCTCAAGCGTGCTTGTTGTGTTGACGCTAACGCCCAAGGTTAAGTTTTTTCATGCGCTAAGTTCAAAGCAGTTTCGTGTAGTCACAATACCTTTGACCACTGCGGCGATGTTGGCTATGGCATGTATGGCCAGTTTCCGAGAACATCACAACTCCTTTGGGCGGGTAGTGCTGGTGGTATGGAATATTTACGTTATTCTTATGACGGTTTGGCGCAGTCTGCAGCCCGATGAGCTAGAGTAAGTGTAACAAAGTATTCGCAAGCATAAAAATATGTTAAAGTAACTTTATGAGTTTATGGAATTTTATACCAATTGCTGATTTTGCGAGTAGGTGTGGGCCATACGAAATAGTTGGGAGCGGTTCTGCTTACGTAAACCTCGCCGAAGGTATGACAGTGGCACAAAGGAGAATTCAAGTTTTTGGCCCTCAGGTAGGTGATATTACATTTGTTGATGTTTTGTCGCAACGGTCAGAGGACAATGAATTAGCTTACGCTTGCCAAACGCTAAACGGTAGGGGCTTTACAGTTGAAGTTCCAGACTTCTGTTCATTGCCAGCCGATGAATTAGTTAAATCTTTTTTAAAGAACCCCGAACTTGCGAGAGTATTCCGCAAGAACTTTAGACGGTCAGGCGCCGATATTTTGCGGCAGGCCGCATTTACTCTGAACGCCGTAAACATTAACGTTGTTAAGAACTAGGCTTGCACGATCCTCCATACACTGTTAAAGTATTGTTATGATATTTGAGATTACAAAATTGACACATATATCGCCGGAGTCCACCCGGTAGTTTAAATATTTTTTTGCACAAACGACGCCGGGTATCTCCGGCGTTTTTTAGTCTTAAAAAAAATATAGTTAAGAAAGGATATATATGAATGATTTTGAAATTTATAAAGACGTCGGTGAGTGGCGTTGTGCTATTGAAGGCGATTTAGGAGTTGTTGAAGGGCTTTACGTTAATCAAGCAAGGCTGCTGTTCGACAGGCGTGCTAGGTTAGAATCAAAAAGATACAATACTTTTGGCCCAAGAACGGTAGACTTAAATATACAAGGTCCTGAGAGGCTGTTAGTGCCGGCAGAAGTATGTTTAGACTATATTCAAGAGTCTATACGATTGCGAAAAATAAGGTGATAAATAAGTCGCTGATTTTTATCTGCTGCTTAGAAAGTTAATATTTTGCAGTAAATTTGTTAACATAAGGAGGAATTATGAGTCTATCAACACAACCGTATAAAGGTACTAGGGATTTCTATCCCGAAGACATGAGGCTTCAGAAACATATTTTTGATGTTTGGCGTCAGATTTGTGAGCGCTTTGGTTATGAGGAATATACTGCACCGGTTTTAGAATCTGCTGAAATATTTGAGGCTAAAAGTGGCCAAGAGATTGTGAACGAAGAGATGTACACTTTAGTAGATAAAGGTGATCGTCGACTTGCGCTAAGGCCAGAAATGACACCTAGCGTTAGTCGTATGGTGGCTGGTCGACGGCAAGAGCTAGCGTACCCGCTTCGTTGGTATTCGATCCCAGATTTATGGAGATACGATAGACCACAAAGAGGTAGACTTAGGCAACACTGGCAGCTAAATGTCGACATATTCGGCGTTGAGGGAGCGCAGGCAGAACACGAGATAATCTTGCTCGCTGACCAGATTATGCGTGAATTTGGAGCTAAGAGAAATATGTATGAGATTCGCCTGAACAACCGTCAGTTTGTCGATTTTTTGCTTAAAGATCATCTAGGACTTAGCGATACTGAGGCACACTCAATCGCTAAGCTTATTGATAAAATGTATAAACTTCCAGATGGCGAGTTTGAGGTCTTAGCTGAGGCAAGCCTTGCCCCGTCACACAGAGAGAGTGGAGTGCTCGACAAGTTGCAGTCGATACTGAAAGTAAAGGACATTGAGCTATTACCAGAAGAGTTGAAGACTCATCGATCGTTGCGCCAAATTGCTACAGTACTTTCGATGCTGGCAAAAGCTGGTGTGTCTAACGCCCGTTTTGACATTACCCTAATGAGAGGCTTCGATTACTACACAGGGGTAGTTTTTGAGGTTTTCGATCTTCATCCCGACAATAATCGTGCGATGTTCGGTGGTGGCCGTTATGACGGGCTAGTTGGTATGTTTGGCGTCGACCCAGTGCCAACAGTTGGCTTTGGTCAGGGTGATGTAGGAATGCAGCTTTTCTTGGAGAGCCATGATCTGCTGCCAAAACTGAACAGCGAGACCGAGTTGTATGCAGTAGTATTCGAAGGCTATTACGAAAAAGCTCAAAAGCTGATACATGAACTACGTGAAATGGGTTTGAATGTGGCCGTCGATGCGAGTGGTCGCAAACTAGACAAGTGTATTAGGTCTGCCGAGAAAAAATCAATTCGCTTCGTCGCATTTTTGGGCGAGAATGAACTAGCCGAAGATCAGCTAACTATTAAAGATATTATTTCCGGCAAAGAAGAGAAACACAGTCCCCAGCGAGTAGTCAGTATTATCAAAGATCAGCGCAACCGACGTTAGCTCGGTTTAGATAGGAGATTTTCTTAAACCGAGGCGATGGCCGACGAAGTTAGCTAGTAAATGTCCCCCAGTATAGATCACCAAAATAGAACCAACTTGCAAGGCGCTTAAGTGTACGAACTGTATCGAAACGAGCAGACCCCCTAATATATAATCGGTTTGATCGAAGGGTATCCAAGGCTTGCCTGGCGCGACGCCAATCTGTCTTTTGAAAAAGCTTTTAATGGCATCAGCCAGTAATGCAGCTAATCCCATTGCTCCACCACACAATAGGCATCTGCCTAGGCTCTGAGCGCTTAGAAGTTCTGGTTTGGAGGCGTAGAATTGAGCTAACGCCGTAAGACTTCCTAAAAGTCCGCCACTTACAATTCCGCGCAAAGTTTTGTTGCTTCCAAATATACGCCTGCCTCGATAGCTGCGGCCAAAGTCTAGGGGTGCGTTAATGTTCTTTAAGCCTGGTACTAGAGTGGCAAAAACCGGTGCCATGTTGGCTAATCCTGCAGGAAGGAAGAAGTATAACGCGTCAATAACTGTGTTCATTCTTAGATATTATAGGCCAGAAGTGGTGAATGAGGAATTGCAGGGAGCAAGTTGATAGCTTATAGAAGAGCCATGATTGGGTTAGAGGTTATAGGTTAGAGTGATTAGGGCTAGGGACTAGTAATTGGTAGTTAGTAAGTATTACCCCGTACCTCGTACCCTGTACCGTGTACTGTCTCGGGACTAGGGACTAGGAGCTAAAATCTAGCGGATACTACTGCGTACCGACTAGGGACAAGGGACAAGGGTCTAGGGACTAGGAATTAGGCTTGCTCCTTTTTCCTCTTATCTGTTAAAATAGCCTAATGCAATTAAATACCACATATCAAAATCCTACTTTAGCCATGCTTGAAATTACAGCTAGTAGCGAAGAGCTCAACTCCATAAAAAACAAGGTACTAAAGAGCTTAAGCAGTGAAATAAAGGTTCCTGGCTTTAGAGCTGGACATGTGCCTAGTGAAGTTGTCGAGAAGAATATCGACAGCAATCGACTACAATCAGTGTTTTTGGACGAGGCAATAAATTTGCTTTATCAAGCTGCTGTAAAAAAGGAAAAGCTTCGGCCTGTCGATCAACCAAAAGTTTCAATAAAGGCTTTTGTGCCCTTCACGCAGCTCGAATTAGACTTCGAGGTACCGACTGTCGGGCCACTAAAACTCGGGGACTACAAAAAACACAAAGCAAAGTTGTTAGAAGCAAAAGTTTCAGACAAAGAAATTCAAACTGTTTTGGATAACTTAGCTATTAGAGCTAGCGAATATAAGTTGGTGGAACGAAAAAGCAAGCAGGGCGACCGTGTTTGGATAGATTTTGTTGGCAAAGACAGTAAAGGCAACCCTATCGAACGAGCTGACGGCAAAGATTATCCACTTATATTGGGTAGTAAAACGTTTATTCCTGGTTTTGAGGAGAACCTTAGCGGTTTTAAAGCAGGCGATAAAACTAATTTTACAGTTACTTTTCCAAAAAATTATGGGCAAGCTGACCTACAGAACAAAAAAGTAACTTTTGAGGTCAGTCTAAACAAGGTTGAAGAAGTTATTAAACCAGATTTCAATGATGAATTTGCCAAAAAAATGGGGCCTTTTAAGTCGATTGAGCAACTAAAAGCCGACATAGAAACACAGCTACAGTTTGAGAAAGATGAAGCCAGTAGGCGTGATTACGAGGCCGCTGTGATCAAGGAGATTTCTGAAAAATCGAGCGTTGAGCTACCGCAAATCATTATAGATAAGCAGGCTGAGGAAATGCTTGGTCAATTTAAGCGTGACTTGGCAGCTCAGGGGCAAACTTGGCCGGAGTTTGTTAAAAATTTGAGCAAAACTGAAGATGAATATCTTGAAGAAGTGATCAAACCAGCCGCCGCCGAAAGAATAAAAGCAGGGCTAGTGTTAAGTGCAATTGCTGAAGCCGAAAAACTTACAGTAAGTGAGAGTGAGCTTGATAAAAGGATAATGGCGCTTAAGAAGCAGTATAGTGATGCTGAAATGGTGAAACAACTTGATAAGCGTGAGAATCAGCAGGACATAGCCGCTAGAATTCTAAGTGAAAAAACCATAGCGTTCCTAACAAAAAAAATTAACTAATGGAATACTAGCCCGAATTAAGTTGGCACGAATCATACGCCGCAATAGCTACATCAGTCTACGGAGCTGAAAGTTTAAGACAAAAAACTCCTCTGAGAAAAGTGCTAAGAGCCCTTGGGAAACGGTTCGTTGACCTAGGTGGTCCTGTGGTTTTTGAGGAAAAAACCTCACGAAAAGCACACAATTAGCACTCGGACTTGACGAGTGCTAATTAGGTACGATATACTTGGTTATTATGAACAAACATCAATCTGTTTTAATCCCAACAGTAATAGAAAAAGAAGGTCAGTATGAGCGGGCTTATGATATTTATAGTAGGCTTTTAAAAGACCGCATAATATTCTTAGGGGATGCGGTTAGCGAGCACACTGCCAATTTGGTGGTTGCACAGATTCTATTCTTGGAGAATCAAGATCCAGACAAAGACATCATCTTTTATATCAACAGTCCAGGCGGCAGCGTTTACGACGCTTTAGCAATCTACGACACGATGAATTTTGTTAAATGTGACATCCAGACAGTAGGAATTGGTATGCAGGCCAGTGCAGCCGCATTTCTACTCAGTAGTGGCACTAAAGGTAAGCGCATGATCTTACCTAACGCAACTGTTATGATTCACCAGCCAAGTAGCGGCACTCGTGGGAAAGTTACAGACCAAGAGATTGATCTAAAAGAAAGTCTAAGAGTCAAAAAACTTCTAGAAGAGATAATGGTTAAAAACACCGGACAAAAGCAGTCCAAAATTCATGATGATATGGAACGTGATCGCTGGATGACAGCCGACGAAGCCGTGAAATACGGGATAGCCGATAAAGGTTAGAGGTTAGAGTGATTAGGGCTATGGACTAGTAGTTGGTAGTTAGTAGTTGGTAGTTAGCAAGTATTACCCCGTACCGACTAGGGACCAGGGTCTAGGGACTAGGAGCTAGGTCAGCAAAAGTCCCCTACCGCGGATACTACCGTTCAAGACCAAGAGCAAGAGTCAGAGCCAAGGCTAGGTCCAGGACTAGGGCAAGCTACCCCGTACCACGTACCGTCTAGGGACTAAGGACAAGCTTATGCATGATAGCTCTTAGACGCCAGACTGTCCACAAAGAACAGTGCAAGCTATCAGTCGCTGGTTAAGGCCCACAAGCCGAAGCGTTACCATAAGAGGTTTGCTTACGATTTTGTTGACAAAAAGGTTGATTTGTAATATTATGTTGCTTATGAATAAGCCTCATAATACCACAATCAACAGAACTGGCCTAGAGATGCTACGTGAGCTAAGAGTATTAGACACACATCTAGCTACACCCGGATTAACTGGCGATGCCATAGGCCCGCTCCAAGCTAAAAGAGATGAACTGCATACTCGATTTAGTAAAGCAGCTGATTACGCGCTTGCACTGTCGCAAGAAACCGGAGTTACTTTTCTGAATCCACTAGAAGAAGTAGAAACTCAAGACGCACTGGGCACTGAACAGCCAGCACCAGAGAAAATTGACATCTGGAAACTACTTACTACAGAGCAAAGGGCTAAAGCAAAGCAGGAAATCACAAGGCTTGCTGGCGAGTTTAAGCGACCTGAAGATGAGTTTGATCTTATAATATCTAAAATTGTAGATGAAAACGACAACGTTATAGCCGACGTATTTAAAGTGATGCACACAGCAACTAAAGGTATCGACTTGGGCAACAACCCAAACAAAGATTATGATCCAAAACGCAATTGGGATAGTAGCGTTGCAGAGACAAAACGACTAAACCTCTCTGGCATTACACTTGAGGATGCTGCAGCCTTAGCTGCTGTCAACCCTGAAATCAACGAATGGGTATGGCTTACCGGTGAAGCGAAAAGGGCGGACCGCCGCAGCGCTCCGGTTGCGTACGTGTACGAGTCGCAGACGGGCCGTGGCATGCGCGATCGCCAGATCGACTACCGTTACGTTGCATTCCGCCCCGCAGTGGTTATAGCCTAGGCTTTGGCTTTTGATATCTTAGTATATTTGTTGTTTTCCTTGACTCATGACTCTTTAATCTGTACTCTATCATATAAGAAGTAGTGTACGCGCGCACTCAAGTTTGCCTGTAAAACAGAGGTGAATTGCAAAAAGCATCTAGTATGCGTAGGGAATCTTCGACCAACAAAACATAGTAATAATTACACCACTAGTTGTGGGAAGGGGTATGTGTTCGCTTATGGCAAAAGTGACTCTAAAAGCAAAAAACAAACAACGAATTTATTACACAAAGCAAGACGAGCTAGATCTACCAAATCTTGTTGATCATCAAAAACGATCTTTTCAATGGTTTGTCGACGAAGGTCTGGGAGAGCTTTTTGGCGAGATTAGCCCAATCGATGATTACACCGGTCAGAAACTAAGCGTTAGGTTCAAACAGTATCACTTCGAAGAGCCAAAAATGACTGAGAACGAAGCACGTGAAAACAACGTGAGCTTCGAAGCACCCCTTAAAGCAACACTAGAACTAACTAATAAAGTTACTGGCGAAGTAAAAGACCAAGAGATTTACCTAGGCGACTACCCGTGGATGACTGACCGTGGCACCTTTGTTATCAATGGTGCTGAGCGAGTTGTGGTTAGTCAGCTTATTCGCTCACCCGGTGTATTCTTTACAGCTGAAGCCGGAAACAATGGCACACTTTATGGAGCCAAAGTTATACCTGGCCGTGGGGCATGGCTTGAGTTTGAAACTGCCAATAATGGAGCAATCTATGTCAAGATTGACCGCAAACGAAAGATTGCAGTCACAACTTTGATGCGTGCTCTTGGCATGAGCGATGCGCAGATGCGTGACGCCTTCAAAAAAGTTGATAACGGTAAGTTAAGCTATATTCAAGCTACCCATGACAAAGACCCAGCCAAGGGTTTTAACGAATCATTGATTGAAGTGTATCGAAGAATCCGACCAGGTGACTTAGCAACAGTTGATAACGCCAAAAGCTTGATAGAAAACATGTTCTTTAATTACAAACGTTTCGACTTTAGTCGTGTAGGTCGTTACAAAATGAATAAGCGCCTCGGTATGGATATTGCCAATACCGCCGAGAACCGTGTCATGCGACTCGAAGACCTAGTTGCGGTAGTTTCTGAAGTTATTAGATTAAACAACACTCAAGAACCAGCTGATGACATCGACAGCCTCGCCAATCGACGAGTTAAATTGGTTGGAGAATTAGTTCAAAGGCAGTTCCGTATTGGTCTGCTGCGAATGGAAAGAAATGCCAAAGATCGCATGAGTATGAGCGAAATCGAGACAGTTACTCCAGCTCAACTTATTAATGCTCGGCCAGTAGTAGCAGCCGTGCGAGAGTTTTTTGCCAGCAGCCAGTTGAGCCAGTTCATGGATCAAATTAATCCACTGAGTGAGCTTGCTCACAAACGTCGCCTAAGCTCGATGGGCCCTGGCGGATTGAGCCGTGAGCGAGCAGGTTTTGAAGTCCGTGATGCTCATGCAACGCACTATGGCCGAATTTGTCCTGTAGAAACCCCTGAAGGTGCCAACATTGGACTAGTTCTCAATATGGCTATGTATACCAAGATTAACGACTATGGTTTCATGGAGACGCCATACCGAAAAGTTGTTAAAGGCAAGGTAACAAATGAAGTAATATACCTAGATGCATCTGAAGAAGAAAAAGCCGTTATCGCAGCTGGTGGCGAGCCTTTAGATGCTAGTGGCAAATTTGTTAATAAGCGTGTTAGCGCCCGTAACAGACTAGTTGCCGGGACTGTAGATGCTGCCGATGTGACTCACATGGATGCAGCTAATCGGCAGATCATTGGTTCTAGCGCTGGCTTGATTCCATTTGTTGAAAAGAATTACGTATATCGTTCATTGATGGGTAGTAACCAACAACGTCAGGCCGTACCGCTAGTAAATCCCGAAGCGCCAATTGTTGGTACGGGTCTAGAAGGAGTAGTTGCGCGCAACTCTGGTCAAGTGGTTCTTGCCGAAGATGACGGTGAAGTTGTTCACGCAGAAGCCAACGAATTAGTCGTATCTTATGCGAAAGTTAAAAAAACTTATCGTCCTTTGCATTTTGTTCGTAGTAACGAGGGTACTTCAATAAATCAAAAAATTGTTGTGCGTGTTGGCGACAAAGTTAAAAAAGGCGACATAATGATTGAGGGCATGAGCGTATCCGGCGGTGAGCTCGCCCTTGGCAAGAACTTACTGGTTGCCTTCATGCCGTGGAATGGCTATAACTTCGAAGACGCTATCGTTATCTCACGTAAACTCGTAGAGAATGATGAGCTTACTAGTGTTCACATTGTCGATTACATGACAGAAGTTCGTGAGACCAAATTAGGCCCTGAAATTGTTACAAGTGATATTCCAAATGTTTCAGAAGAAGCGCTACGACATCTAGATGAAGACGGAATTGTCCGAATTGGAGCCGAGGTTCATCCGGGAGACATTTTGGTTGGTAAGATTACACCAAAAGGTGAGCAGGAACTTTCTAGCGAAGAGAGGCTATTGCGAGCTATTTTCGGCGAGAAAGCCAAAGAAGTCCGAGATACTTCTCAACGAATGAGTAACGGTAAACATGGTAAAGTTGTCGGTGTTAAAATCTTCAGTCGCGCGACAGGACACGAGCTCAAAGCAGGTGTCATTATGCAGATCCAAGTTTTCGTTGCCCAAATGCGCAAGATCAGTGTTGGCGACAAGCTTGGTGGCCGCCACGGAAACAAGGGCGTTATTGCCCGTGTTCTGCCTGTCGAAGATATGCCATTTATGGAAGATGGTACTCCAGTTGATATCGTTTTGAACCCTCTAGGTGTGCCGAGTCGTATGAACGTTGGGCAGTTGTTTGAGTCTCACCTTGGTATGGCGGCAAGGGCTCTAGGTATCAATGTTGCCAGTCCGTCTTTTAATGGTGTAACGAACAAAAAAGTCAAAGAGCTACTCAAAGAAGCAGGGCTGCCAGAAAGCGGTAAACAGCAGCTTTATGATGGCCGTACTGGTCAACCGTTCCAAGAGCACACCACAGTCGGCAGCATGTATATGATCAAGCTCAACCACATGATTACCGACAAAATACACGCACGATCAACGGGTCCATACACTATGGTGACTCAACAGCCACTTGGTGGTAAGGCCCAAAATGGTGGTCAAAGGTTCGGAGAAATGGAAGTTTGGGCGCTTGAAGCTTACGGCGCATCAAATACGCTTCAAGAAATGCTAACGATTAAGTCTGATGATGTATATGGACGCTCAAAAGCCTACGAATCAATAATTAAAGGAACCGAGATTGTTGGTCCTAAGGTTCCAGAAAGCTTCAACGTGCTTGTCAAAGAACTTCAAGGCCTAGGCTTGAAGGTCGATTTAATCGAGAAGTCTACCGAGCAGTCCCTTGACGCTGAGACAGTGCTTGCTAGCACTATCAAAGACGAAGCAGAACACATGCCTGCAGTCGAAGTGCCAAAAGATGAAATCTCAGATATCGATGTCAGCGAGGATGCTGCCATCAGCGAAGAATTTGCTGTAGTAGATTCAGATGGTGAACAAATAGAAGAAGTAATTGCTAACGATATCGCTGCCGAGGAGCATGATTATTCAGTCGATAAAGATGACGAAGGGACGGAGGTCTAATATGAGAAAATACGGAACCGGAGTCAATATCAGTGATTTTGATGCCGTGCGTCTTAGCGTAGCTAGCGCAGATGATATTTCAAGATGGAGTCATGGCGAGGTCCTAAAACCTGAAACTATAAATTACCGAACTCAAAAACCTGAGCGAGATGGTTTGTTTTGTGAAAGAATTTTCGGACCAGTCAAGGATATTAACCCGCATGATGCTAAGTATAAAGGCGTAAGGAGTCGCGAAGCTGCTGTCGACAAGAACGGCGAAGTTGTGACCAAGTCGATTGTACGTCGTGAACGCATGGGCCATATTCAACTTGCTAGTCCTGTTGCGCACATTTGGTTTTTGCGAGGCACTCCTAGCGCGGTTGGCCTGCTACTGGGCATGACCGTTAAGAATCTTGAACGTATTGCATACTTTGCTTCCTATGTCGTTATAGATGTTGATGAAGCTAAGCTTGAGCAAATGCTGCTTGACCGTGAAACGGCCTACTCAAATGCCCAAGAAGCTGTCAAAGCTCGCTACGAAGCTGAAGCTAAAGAAGAAGGCGCAAATGTTAAGGCTTTGGCACAAATGCAGACCAAAGAACTTGAAGAAATTGCTAAGGAATTTGAAGAGCTCAAAGCTCAGCTTGACTCACTTCGCCAGTTTAACCTCATCAACGAAACAGATTTCCGCAATATGCCAGATGAGCTGCAAGAGCTAGTTCATGTGGATATGGGTGGTTCAGCAATTAAACGACTGCTTGACCAGATTGATCTGGATAAGCTTATAGAAGATCTACGTGCAGAAACCGAGGAGGCCAAAGGCCAGCGCAAGAAGAAGTTGATGAAACGACTGCGTATGCTCGAAGGTATGGAGCGAGCAGGTATTAAGCCTCAAAGTATGTGTCTGACTGTTCTTCCGGTGATCCCTCCAGATCTTCGACCAATGGTGCAATTAACCGGTGGACGTTTCGCTACTAGTGATCTTAACGACCTGTACCGTCGAGTGATAAACCGCAATAACCGCTTGAAGAAACTGATCGAGCTTAACGCGCCAGAGGTAATTAGGCGCAACGAAATGCGTATGCTTCAAGAAGCAGTAGATGCTTTGATCGACAATAACTCAACTCGATCCGGACGTGCTGTAGCCGCTACCGGACAGAGACGACGACTTAAGTCTTTGTCTGACATGCTAAAAGGCAAACAAGGACGCTTCCGTCAGAACCTACTTGGTAAGCGTGTTGACTATTCTGGCCGATCGGTAATAGTGGCCGGACCTGAGCTTAAGATTGACCAGTGTGGCTTGCCGAAGATGATGGCACTTGAGCTGTTTAAGCCATTCGTAATCGGCTATCTTATCGAGAACGATCACGCTCACAATATCCGCAGCGCAACTCGACTAATCGAACTTGGTGATGCCGAGGTTTGGGATGCACTTGACTACGTAATTCGTGGCAAATATGTGCTATTAAACCGAGCCCCAAGTCTTCACCGCTTGAGTATTCAGGCTTTCCAGCCAGTTTTGATCGAAGGCAAAGCTATCCAGCTACACCCATTGGTCTGTAAAGGCTTCAATGCTGACTTCGACGGCGACCAGATGGCGGTGCATCTTCCACTTAGCGATGCAGCCCAGGCAGAAGCTAAAGAGATCATGGCCAGTAACCACAACCTGCTCAAGCCAGCAGACGGATCTCCGATCCTTCACCTTGAACAAGATATCGTGCTTGGTTGCTACTACCTGACCTACGACCGTCCTGGAGTCGAGAAAAAGCAGCGACGAAGCTTTAGCTCGCTTGACGAAGCTATTATGGCTCGTGATTATGCAGAGTTAAGCCTACAGGATCCAATCAGAGTTGAATTCCGCGGTGAAGTACACGACACAACATTAGGCAGAATCCTCTTTAACGAGGTGTTCCCTAGTGACTTCCCATTTGTTAATGAGCCCATGACCAAGAAGATGCTTGGCCGCGTCATGGCGGCAGTTTACCAAGCCTATGGACAGGAGAAGACGGCCGAAATCGCCGACGACCTTAAGGATATTGGCTTTGAATATGCAACAGGATCTGGCCTTTCAATGGGCATGGACGATTTCAGTGAAATTGTTGGTCTAGACAAGGCACTTGCTGGTGGTGACAAAAAAGCTGCCGAAATTAGCAAGCAATACGAAGATGGATTCATCACCAACGAAGAACGCTACCGTTTGACAGTCGATAACTGGCTCGATACAGATAGTGAAGTCCAAGCAATGCTTACTGAGCAATTCGCCAGTGAGGACAACTCAATGTCGATTGCCGTTGTATCTGGTGCTCGAGGTAACATCGGTCAGGTTAAGACTGCTGTCGGTATGCTCGGCGTAACGATGGACACTCTTGGTAAGGCGATCGAGCTGCCAATTAAGAGCAACTATAAGCAAGGGCTCACACCACTAGAGTACTTTACGGCTACTCGTGGTGCTCGAAAAACTATGATTGACACTGCACTAAAGACGGCTGACTCTGGCTACTTAACTCGCCGATTGGTCGACGTCGCACAAGACGTCTTCACGACTAACGAAGAACTAGATGACCCAGGCTTTCCGATGTATCGTCAAGATGCCATCGATATAAACGTTGATTACGCTTCGCGTTTGGTTGGACGTTATGCTGCAGCCGCTGTGACTGGACATGTCAAAAAAGCCCAGATCATTACACCAGAAATTGCAGCCGCCATTGAAAAAGACGAAAACGTAACAGTCGTGCGTATTATGAGCGCTCTAACAGCTCCATCTATCAGAGGGATTCCTCAGCGTAGTTATGGCCTTGACCTAGCCACGGGCCAATTAGTAACTGAGTTTCATCCTATTGGCGTAATCGCTGCCCAAAGTATTGGTGAACCAGGTACGCAGCTAACGCTTCGTTCTTACCACGGTGGTGGTTCGGCCGCTGCCGACGACATCACCCAAGGTCTACCTCGAGTAGAAGAGTTGTTTGAAGTTCGTGCGCCTAAAGGACAAGCCTTTTTGGCAGATATCGACGGAGTTGTTAATGTTTGGGAAGAAGGTGAGAAATATATCGCCCAAATCACGGCCGACGAAGGCGCAAAAGTAGAACTACTGCTAAACGGCCGGACTTGGAAGCTCAAATCAGGCAGTAGTGTCGCAGCTGGCGACGTACTAGCTACAGACGATGAGGGCGCAAACCCATTGGTCGCTCCGATTGCTGGACACCTAGAGTACAACAAAAAGGGCAGCTATCTTGTACCGACTAAGCAGAGTATTGTTCGCTATGAAATCCCTGGTTTCAAACAGGTGATGGTAAAAGATGGCGACAAAGTCAAGGCTGGACAACGTCTAACTAACGGTTCGATCAATCTTCATGACCTAATGAGACTAGCTGGAATCGAAGAGACCCAGCGCTACATCATGAACGAGATCCTTCGTATTTTTGCCGCTCAAGGTCAGAATATTTCCGACAAGCACCTAGAAGTGATTGTTCGACAGATGTTTAGCCGTGTCATTATCGAGGACGCTGGTGATAGCGAGTTCGTAACCGGAGACGTAGTTAGCAAGCAAGCTGTCTTAGGCGAAAACGAGCGTTTGAGTGCCGAAGGCAAGGGGCTAGTGCAATACTCTCAGTTGCTGCTTGGAATCACGAAGGCATCGCTTTCTACAGATTCATTCCTTAGCGCCGCAAGTTTCCAGGACACTACACGTGTACTAATTGGTGCTGCTACAAGTGGTAAAGTCGATCATCTTTATGGGTTGAAAGAAAACGTTATCTTGGGTCGCAGGATCCCAGTTGGAACGGGTGTCAAAAAAGTCGAAGATATCGACACCGACGAACAGATTGCATAAGTGCTATAAATCTGCTAATATAAATATGTTAATAAGTGTAATCCGAGCTATCGCCACCAAGGCAGGGCGATCGTAGCGGTAGATTACAAAGAGAATTCATCATTAGCCACTGCTGTGGCTAATGAGTAGTACGATTGTTGCTATCTTTCTCTATGTATATCTTAAACATCCAAAGTTTAGGAGGATAAATGCCAACAATAAATCAACTAGTGAGGAAACCTCGCCGTATTATCAGGGCCAAGACAAAGTCTCCGGCCTTGCAGCGAGTTGTCAACAACCTCAAAACCAAGTCTTACGAAAAAGACGGCCCGTTCAAACGAGGCGTCTGCGTAAAAGTAACTACCAAAACACCCAAAAAACCAAACTCAGCTCTACGTAAGGTAGCTCGTGTTCGTTTAAACAATGGCTACGAAGTATGGGCCTATATTGGCGGTGAAGGTCACAACCTTCAGGAACATGCGGTAGTGCTAGTTCGTGGCGGTCGTGTGCCTGACCTTCCTGGTGTGCGGTACCACATAGTGCGTGGCGCACTTGACCTTCAGGGAGTAAACAACCGTAAGCGTGGACGTAGTAAGTACGGTACCAAGAAGGACGGGACGGCATTAGAAGGAGGTCAAAAATGAGAAAGACTACCAAAGCTCTAGTAAGAGAAAAACTACCAGATCGCAAATATGACAATGAGATGGTCCAGAGACTTATTAATCGTGTCATGCGTGATGGTAAAAAACAGCTCGCTGAACGTTTGGTTTACGAAGGTATGGAACTAGCGGCCAAGAAGGTTAACAGCGATAACCCATTAGAGGTTTTCGATAAGGCTTTCAAAAACATCACTCCGTTTGTCGAAACTCGCTCTCGCAGAGTCGGTGGCGCTAACTACCAGATTCCATTTGAAGTAAAAGGTCAGCGCCAAAAACACCTAGCAATCATGTGGTTTGTAGCTGCTGCTCGTGCCAAAAAAGGCATTCCAATGAGCCAACGTATTGCAGCTGAACTTGCTGATGCTTATAACCAAACTGGTACAGCGTTCAAGAAAAAAGACGATACTCACAAAATGGCCGAATCTAACCGAGCCTTCGCTCACTTCGCGAGATGAAATGGGCTTAGTACTACCAGAAAAACATTACTTTTCCCCGCAAAATTCTGTTGCCAATGTCGTAAATTCTCAATTTTTAGGTCTGTATAACCTTGGCGATTTACCCAGATACTATATGCCAACGCAAGAGTGTATAGATTTCACAACAAGATTAATAGACAAAGTAATCTGTGGCGATGGTCAAGTAGAACTAGTGTTAAATACGGATAATAATGATGCTGAAGCAATAGCTAGGATAGAAAAGGGTAGTTTTCTGGGAACGCAAGGAACTTTATGTTTCATAATTGGACCAGAAGGACTAGAACAAGAACTACAGGGGCGACCAAAAACAGATCCATCTAGCTGGCTATGGGACAAAGGCGATTTTGAAACAGCAGCAAGAAGAAATTTTTTAACCATAGACACTAATTAAGGAAAGGAGCAGCCCGAGCAAAAACCACGCTTTTTGCCCGGCGCGTTGAGGGAAACGCAGTTTCTCTCAAAGATTATGGCAGATAAAAAAACTGAAATGAAAGACATTCGCAACCTAGGGATTATTGCCCACATTGATGCGGGTAAGACAACAACAACCGAAGGTATTTTGTATCGTACGGGTCTTAAACACAAGATTGGCGCCGTACACGAAGGCGAGACTACAACTGACTGGATGGCACAGGAGCGTGAGCGAGGAATCACCATTGTGGCCGCTAGTGTTACTTGTTTCTGGAAGGGTAAGCAGATTAACATCATCGACACACCAGGTCACATTGACTTTACTGTCGAGGTAGAGCGTTCACTGCGTGTGCTTGATGGGGCCTGCGTTGTCTTCGACGGAAAAATGGGCGTTGAAAGCCAGTCAGAGACAGTCTGGCGCCAAGCAGATAAATATGGTGTGCCTCGTATTTGCTTTATCAACAAGATCAATCAAACAGGTGGGGATTTTTATAAGTCGCTTGACTCTATTCACAACCGACTTAGTAAACGCGCGTTTCCTGTTCACTTACCGATTGGCTTTGAGCAGAGCATCAATGGCCTTGTTGATCTAGTAAGCATGAAGGCTTATACCTACAAGGACTTTACCGATCACGAACTTGTCGAGGGAGAGATTCCTGCCGACATGATGGACTCAGTCAAGAAATATCGCAGCCTTTTGATCGAAAATGCTGTAGCTGAAGACGAAGCCATGTTAGAGAAATACTTTGAAGTTGGCGAAGAGGGTCTGAGCGTCGATGAGATCAAACAGGCCATTCGCTCAGCCGTACTAACAGGTAAGTTCTATGCTGTAACCGGCGGTGACGGTCGTGGTGTGATTGTCGAAAAAGTCCTAGACATGGTTAACGACTATCTGCCAAGCCCACTTGATAAAGGCTCTACTTGGGGCAAACACCCAAAAAGCGGCGACGAAATTGAGCGCAAACCTAGCGAAAGCGAGCCATTTGCAAGCTTAGCTTTCAAGATCACAACTGATCCATTTGTCGGTAAGCTAGCTTACTTCCGTGTTTATTCTGGTAAGATCACTGCCGGTTCTTACGTGCTAAACAGTTCAACAGGAGAAAAAGAGCGCGTTGGACGTATCGTAAGGCTCCAAGCTGACAAGAGAGCCGACGTAACCGAAGTTGGGGCTGGCGACATTGCAGCCATTGTGGGTCTAAAAGGCACAACAACCGGTAACACTCTGTGCGATCCAGCCAATCCGATCGAGCTAGAAAGCATTACGTTCCCAGAGCCACCTGTCTCTATTGCGATCGAGCCAAAAACTAAGGCTGACCAAGAAAAGATGAGTATTGCTCTTCAGCGGCTTGCCGAAGAGGACCCAACTTTCCGAGTTCGTGTAGATGACGAAACCGGTCAAACAATTATCAGTGGTATGGGTGAGCTTCACCTAGAAATTCTGGTTGACCGTATGAAGCGAGAATTCAACGTCGAAGCAAACATCGGACAGCCACAAGTTGCTTATCGTGAGACTATCAGAAAAGCCAACGTAGAAGTCCAGGGCAAGTTCATCCGCCAGTCCGGTGGTCGTGGTCAATACGGTGATGTTTGGCTAAGAATTTCACCTAACGATCAAGGAGCCGGCTTTGAGTTCATAAACTCTATCAAGGGTGGAGTTGTTCCTAGTGAATACATCAAGCCAGTCCAGCAAGGTATCGAAGAAGCGATGAACAACGGTGTTTTGGCTGGCTACCCTGTAGTTGACGTCAAAGCCGAGCTTTACGACGGTAGCTACCACGAAGTTGACAGTAACGAAATGGCCTTCAAAATTGCTGGTAGCATGGCGCTGCAAGAAGGCGTCAAGAAAGCCAGCCCAGTACTACTTGAGCCAGTCATGAAGGTCGTCGTTGTCACGCCAGAAGAATTTATGGGTGACGTGATCGGTGATCTTAACAGCAAGCGTGGCCGAATCGAAACCATGGAAGACCTAAGTGCCGGAGTAAAGGAGATCACTGCCTTCGTTCCACTTGGCGAGATGTTTGGCTATACCACTAACCTCCGTTCGATGACTCAGGGCCGTGCCAGTAGCTCGATGGAGCTAGACCACTATGCCGACGTGCCAAACAACGTAACCGAAGCAATCATCGCCAAAAACGGAAAATAAGTATAGGCTTTTGGTATACAAACACCTGAGATGAAATAGGTCTCAAAGTGCCCACCTGCGTAGCCAAAAGGTAAGAGCGGTTTAAGACTGCGCTCTGCACGCAAATTGACAAGCAGTTTACATTATTGGCGCCCATCTGGCACGTGAAGCCGAATGCTCAAGCAGTTTGCCCGCTCACCGGTCAGGCTTAGATCAACCTAAGTCTTGCTACTTTAGGCTAGCTACTATATAATCTTAAGTGTAACTCGCGTGAGGGCTTTTCTTAATGTTAAAAGAAATATGGATCGCGAAAGTTAAAAATTCATTAAACCCTTAAAAAATCAGGGTAATGCGTATAGGGTCGGAGGTATAGAAAGCTAAAACCTACGAGCCAATCGCTAACCCTAATAAAAATCATGAAAGGATTTTTAAAACATGGCAGATTTTGATCGAAGCAAGCCACACGTAAACGTAGGTACTATGGGTCACGTTGACCACGGTAAAACTACTCTTACAGCTGCTATTACTCACGTACTAGCCAAGAAGCTACCAAGTGACGTTAACAAACCAATTAATTACGACCAAATCGACAACGCTCCAGAAGAGAAAGCTCGTGGTATTACCATTGCTACTTCTCACCAAGAGTACGAGTCAGAGAAGCGTCACTATGCGCACGTTGACATGCCAGGACACGCTGACTACGTCAAGAACATGATTACTGGTGCTGCTCAGGTAGACGGTGCAATTCTTGTCGTGTCTGCCGCCGACGGCCCTATGCCTCAGACTCGCGAACACGTACTGCTTGCTCGTCAAGTGGGCGTACCTTCTATCCTTGTTTTCCTTAACAAGATGGACATGGCCGACGCTGAGCTCGTTGAGCTAGTCGAGATGGATATCCGTGAACTTCTTGCTAAGAACGGTTTTGATGAAAACGCTCCTATCGTTAAGGGTTCTGCTCTTAAGGCTCTTGAGGGCGATGCAGCCAACGAAGATGCAATTATGGAACTTGTCAAAGCTATGGACGACTACATTCCAGAACCAAAGCGCGATCTAGACAAGCCATTCATGATGAGCGTCGAAGACGTCTTCTCGATCAAAGGTCGTGGAACTGTAGCTACAGGACGTATTGAGACTGGTATCGTTAAAGTTAATGAAGAAGTTGAAATCGTCGGTATCCGTCCAACGACTAAGAGTGTTGTGACTGGTGTCGAAATGTTCAAAAAGAACCTTAACCAAGGTCAAGCCGGTGACAATGTTGGCTTGCTGCTTCGTGGTGTTGAGCGTGATGATATCGAGCGTGGCCAGGTTATTGCCAAGCCAGGTTCAATCACTCCACACACAGAGTTTGACGCAGAAGTTTATATCCTTACCAAAGAAGAGGGCGGACGTCATACTCCATTCTTCAAGGGCTACAAGCCACAGTTCTACTTCCGTACTACGGACGTTACTGGTGAGGTTGAGCTTCCAGCTGACAAAGAAATGGTTATGCCTGGTGACACTATCACCTTCAAGGTAAAACTACTTGCTCCAATCGCCATGGAACAGGGCCTACGTTTCGCTATTCGCGAAGGTGGCCGTACCGTCGGCGCTGGTGTTGTTACTAAAATTAATAAGTAGTAACGCTAAGGTCAGAACAAAGCTCGGTTGTAAGACCGGGCTTTTTCTTTTGATTGTGTCATTAGAAGATTTGTTGTACAATCATATTGTAATAACATTTTAAGGTGACTAAAAGTCGGTTTGACTTAGAGCGATGGCCCCAAAAATGCCCCTCAGCAAACAGATGTTACACCAAGATAGACCATAGACTGTAGTAAATAGTCCACAGTAGCTTCTATGGACTAAGAGCCAAGGACCATGGTCTGCACAGATGACTGAGAGGAGTCAAATTATGGCAGAGGCCAAGAAACCAACAAACCAACCAAGCCAGCAGGCGAGAATCCGCATTCGCCTTAAGGCCTATGATCACAAAGTGATTGATCAGTCTGCTAAGCAGATTGTAGATACTGCACTTCGAACCGGAGCTACACTTGCAGGGCCGATCCCCTTGCCAACTCGTAAAACTACCTACACAGTAGTTAAGAGCCCGCATGTCTACAAAAAGGGCCGTGAACAGTTTGAGATGCGTGTCCATAAGCGCCTAATCGATGTGCTAAACCCTACTCCAAAAACAATCGATTCATTGATGAACCTTTCGTTGCCCGCAGGCTGCGACGCCGAAATCAAGATGTAAACTAATGAACATCGAATTCGTCGGTAATCAAATAAATTTTCCGATTCCGAAAGGCCAAATACGTGTGCGTTTTTTTGTACTGTCTAACCTTACTTGCGGTATGATAAGCGCAAACACCATAGACACAGAACAAGTGACTATAGCATCCGTAGAGACAACTCATGTCGTTCCAACAGAAGATCCTATGCAAGTTGTAAACTTTGCAGATAAGGCAGCGTTCTTAATACAGCGGACTTTCTGCCCTGAGGAGCAGTCTAAAGCAACCACATTATTCAAGCACTAATATTGAGCTTAATAAAGTTAACTTTTAGTGTAAAATATGCTTATGGTTAAGAAAAATAGAAAAAGTCTAATAAAAGACTCTGATGAAGAGTTTTTTCTGAAGTTAGTTATGTTCTTGGTCTTTGGCTGTTTGTGGCTGAGAGTAGAACGTTTTCCTGAGTGGCAGTTACCGATTCCATTTGGGCTTCTGCTGGGTCTTTGGTTTGCGAGCCGCGACCATTTTGCGATCAATCGTAAGATAGAATACGCGGTACTGCTGCTTGCTTGTTTGGTTGGCTTCTGGCTACCAATTGGCGTACGAGTTAGTTTATAAAGTTCAAAAGTATATAAAGTTTTTAAAGTTGATAAGGTTATAGAGTTCATAAAGTTTTTAGTTATAGAGTTTTTATCAAACCTGAAAGCATTTTTGATATTTCAATAGCTAGCTCCGAAAGTTCAACAGCCTCTTTCTCATCGAAAAGTCCAATTTCTATTCCTAAGCTAAGCATTGACCTTACTTCAGCTCATGAGCCTTTTGATATGTATAAGAAGTTTCTGAACTCTTTGTTACCATTTCGCTCGTAACCTTCGGCATATTGCTCATTACAGACACAGCTGACCGCTGCAACTGATCCTTGAATGAATAATCATTGCAGTTTTTAAGGATTTTGTATATGCCTACAGCAAGCAGTTTTGATTTTTGCCAGGCATTTATCTGTTCGAATGACATAAACTTCATAATCCTAACTTTACTAACTTCATTGTAGAATCCTCAACATCTTGACAGGTGTTATAGTTTTGTGCTAATCTGTAATCAATATCGAAACTTGGTTATCGAGCAAGTCTACGGATACTGCTTGAAGCCAAGAATTTTTGTGCCTTAAGGAATGGATCCAAAACTCCTTGAGGCAACAATCGGCCGGTATCAAATTATTAACTATAAACAAAAGGTTTAAACCAGTATGAAAGCTCTCATTACGAGAAAGATTGGTATGATCAGCGCTATGGCCGAAGACGGTTCTGTCGCTGCTGTGACGCTGCTTTCCGCTACACCATGTGTAATTACACAACTCAAGACCGAGGACAACGACGGTTATAATTCCGTACAGCTTGGCTTCGAAGAAGGTAAAAATATAGCTAAGCCACTCGCTGGCCATCTAGCAAAATCAAAAGCCACACCAAAAATTATCCGTGAATTTAGAATAACAGAACCCAGCGAAGACCTCGCAGTAGGCAAAGAGCTTACAGCCGAGGTCTTTTCTGTTGGCGACCAAGTAGACGTTACTGGAACTAGCAAGGGTAAAGGTTGGGCCGGTACTATCAAGCGCCACAATTTCAAACGAGGCCGCAAAACTCATGGTGGCCGTTCCTACAGACGAGTTGGCTCTATCGGCTCGATGTATCCTCAAAAGATTTTTAAAGGCAAGCGCATGGCCGGCCAAATGGGCGATGAACAAGTTACAGTAAAGCGCCTTAAAGTAGCGATTGTCGATGTTACCAACAATGTTATCGGTGTTTATGGAGCAGTTCCCGGACCAAAAAAGGGAATTGTTTTAATTAAGGAGGCGAAATAATGAGTGTTGCAACATATACAAAGTCTGGCACCAAAGCTGCAGCTCCTAGTCGTCTTAAGAAGGAAGTTTTTGAGCTAGAAGTAAAAACGCATGATCTTATCAAGCAGGCTTACCTCGCGGATCAAGCTAATACCAGGGCTAACCTAGCTGTGACCAAAAAGCGCGGTGAAGTGCGTGGTGGCGGCAAGAAACCGTGGAAACAAAAAGGTACTGGACGCGCTCGTTTTGGCTCTTCAAGAGTGCCAATCTGGCGCGGTGGTGGTATTGTTTTTGGCCCAACCGGAAATGAGAACTACTCGATCAAGCTAAACAAAGCAGCCAAGAAAACAGCCATTAAGCAAGCGCTTAGTTTATCTGCTAGCTCATCAAAACTGATAATAATTGAATCGATCGAGCTAAAGGAAGCTAAAACCAGTGCAGCAAACAACCTATTAAGTAGAATCGGCGCAACCGGTAGTGTTCTGGTTGTGGTTTCTGCAAAAACTCCAGAGCTAGTTAGAGCCTTCAGAAATCTTGCCAATGTCAAACTAGCGGCAGCTAGCTACCTAAACGTATTTGACATCATCAATGCAGATCACATCGTACTTACCGCAGATGCAGTATCGACCGTGCACGATTGGCTGGCGGCTTCCGAAAAACCAGCAGCCAAAGGAGGAAAAAATAATGAGTAAGACTACAATCCTCATCCCTGTGGTTAGCGAAAAGGCATATGGCGCCAGCAGCTCACTCAATCGATTTGCTTTTGTGGTTCCTAAGACCGCAAACAAGCATGAGGTAGCCAGAGCTGTTGCCGCACAATACGGCGTCGAAGTAGTGTCGGTTGCGATCGTTAATCAACTTGGCAAGACAACGCGTGCCTATCGCAGCAAGCGAATGGTCAGCGGTAGCCGTAGCGACTACAAAAAGGCTTATGTAACCATTAAGGCCGGACAGTCATTGCCAATTTTTGCAGCAGTTGAAGAAGCGGAAGCTCCAAAACCTGCCAAAGAGGCTAAGTCGTCAGATAAACCCAAAAAAAGCTTGCTAAAGCGTGCTTCTAAGAAGGAGGAAAAATAATCATGGCTCTAAGATCCATTAAACCTACTACTCCTGGCCAGCGCGGTATGAGTACGCAGGATTTTGACGGCATTACTACCCGTAAACCCGTTCGTTCGCTAATTAAGATCAAGAAAAAAACTAGTGGCCGAAACAACCAAGGCCGTATAACCACTAGGCACAAGGGGGGCGGAGTCAAGCAGTACTACCGACTAGTAAACTTTAATCTTGCAAGCGGCACCAAGGCTGTTGTGGAGCACATAGAATATGACCCTAACCGCACAGCAAGACTTGCCCGTATCAAGGAAGCAAACGGCAAATACCATTACATTTTGGCGGCCAACGGCATAAAAGTGGGCGCCAAGATCGAGAGTGGAGATGAAGCTCCAATTGTTATCGGCAATAGAATACAGCTTAAGAACATACCGACCGGCACCAGTGTTTATGCTGTAGAATTGCAGCCAGGCAAAGGCGGCCAAATCGCTCGTTCTGCTGGCCAGAGCGTTCAAATTGTCGCCAAAGAAGACCACCAAATTCAGCTAAAAATGCCAAGCGGTGAAATCCGCATCGTTTTGCCTACTTGTATGGCACACATTGGCGTAATTGGTAACGAGCAACATCAGAACATCAATTACGGTAAGGCCGGCCGAACTCGCAAACGAGGTATTCGTCCAACCGTGCGTGGTGTTGTCCAGAACGCTGTCGATCACCCTCACGGTGGTGGAGACGGTGGTCGTCACGGTGTTGGTGGTAGCACTAATCACGGTGCAGCGCCTCGCACACCTTGGGGCCAGAAGACACTCGGATTCAAGACCCGAACCCGTAAGAGTACTAATAAATTTATCGTAAGAAGCCGTCACGCGGCCAAGAGGAAATAATTATGAGTAATACTTTAAATATTTGCAGAAATTGTCCAGTTATGCAGATCCGCAGACTATCAGAGGGTGCTATCTGCAGCGGCAACAATGCGGGCTCTCCTGAATGTATAACATCATTAGAAAATTTATTGGATGAAAAATATATCAAGCCTTCAATATACGAAACACTTCTTGTCGAGCAACAGTTAGGTAAAATCGTAAGTATAGGGGCGGAAAATGAGTAGGAGTCTTAAAAAAGGACCATTCGTGGATTTCAAGCTTGCTAAGAAGGTGAATGCTCTTGGCGCTGAAGACCGCACAATTATTAAGACCTGGGCAAGAGCCAGTACTATTCCGCCAGAATTTGTCGGCCGCACCATTGCTGTGCATAATGGCAAGGTGCATGTTCCTGTTTTCGTAACAGAGAACATGGTTGGCCACAAACTCGGAGAATTTGCCCCAACCCGTAAGTTCCGCAAACATGGCGGTAAGATGGCGAAGGGAGCATAAAGTATGAACGTTATTGCTACCGCCAAAGGTGTACGAATGAGCCCACGCAAAGTTGGTGTTGTTGCCAGCCTTGTTCGCAACCGCACTGTTGCTGACGCTATGGTCATTTTAAGCCACACACCCCGCAGATCTGCTTCTGTTGTTGAGAAAGTGATTGCTAGTGCTAGAGCTAATGCCGAACACAACTTCAACCTAAAGCCAGACACACTTAAAATAGTCGAGATCAGTGTTACAAGTGGACCGCGTATCAAGCGCTACCGCCCAGCGGCTCATGGTCGCGCATTGCCTTTTCAGCGTCGTTCAAGCCATATTCGTGTTGTTGTAACTGGTGAAGTACGTCAGAAACCAGCTAAAGCGACGAAAGTAGAGGAGAAATAGTATGGGACAAAAAGTTAACCCGATCTCCATGAGATTGCAAGTGAATAAAGACTGGCGCAGCAAATGGTTTGCTAGTCGCAAAGATTACGCTAAGTATCTAAAAGACGACCTCGAGGTTCGAAAACTTATCAAAGATAAGCTAGGCAAAAGAGCAGCTATTAACAAAGTTGACATTGAGCGGTCGCCAAACCTTATAACTGTAACTCTTCAGACAGCCAAGGCTGGTGTAGTGATTGGGCGTGGTGGTGCAGGCGTTCAAGAATTGAAGACTGCTATCGAGAAGGTATATCAGACTCCTACAAGACTAAATATAGAGGAAGTTAAAAAGCCAGAGCTTTACGCAAAGTTGGTCGGCGAAAACATCGCCAACCAGATTGAACGACGTATTTCATTCCGCCGTGCGATTAAACAAGCCAGTGCCAATGCCATGCGTGCTGGCGCTAAAGGCGTTCGTATCGAGATTGCTGGTCGTCTTAATGGCGCTGAAATGTCTCGTCGCGAAAAAGAAGTAGCCGGAAGTGTGCCGCTGCATACCATTCGTGCCGATATTGATTTTGCACAAGTTGACGCTCAGACTCCTGCCGGGATTATCGGTATCAAAGTCTGGATTTACAAAGGGGAGGTTTTGTAATGTTGTTACCTAACAAAACCAAGTACCGCAAGGTACGAAAAGGCACCAACGAAGGTGTCGCAACTAGACTTAACTACATTGCTCATGGTGATTTTGGTCTACAGTCGCTCGAAAACGAGCGCATTACCAGCAGACAGATCGAGGCTGCGCGTCAGGCAATGACTCGCTACATTAAGCGTGGTGGTCAAATCTGGATAAGAATTTTCCCGCATACTCCTGTTAGTCGCAAGCCACATGATGTAAAGATGGGTAGCGGCAAAGGCAATCCAGAATTTTTTGTGGCAAAAGTCCAAACCGGAACAGTCTTGTTCGAAATGGGCGGCGTCACACGCGAAGTAGCCCAAGAAGCTATGCGCCTTGCTGGCCACAAGTTGCCAGTTAAGACAAAGTTCATTGAGAAGGAGGGCAGATAATGAAAATCGTTGAAATCCGTAAACTGCCAACAGAGAAACTAACTGAGGAGAGCGTACGCCTTCGTGAAGAAATTTCAGAGATGAAACGACGGCTCAAAATGGGTGAAATGCAAAACGTACGAGTTGTGCGAGCAAAGCGCAAAGATCTAGCTAGAGTTCTAACGGTTCTAAGTGAACAATTGACAAAGGAGAATGCATAATGGCGCGTCGAATAGTAGGTACAGTCGTATCCGACAAAGCAGACAAAACTATTGTCGTAGCCTCGCGTACCCGAAAAACACATCCAATTTATAAAAAGACCTATGTTTCTACTAAGAAATTCATGGCACATGACGAGAAAAACGAAGCCAAGGTTGGCGATCGTGTTTCGATTATCGAAACCAGACCGCTTAGCGCTCGTAAGCGTTTTGCGCTTCGCAAAGTAATCGAAAAGGCTGCAATCACAGAGTCTGATAGAGTTGACGCCGTAGCGGCATTACCAGAAGAGGAGGCCAAGTCATGATACAACAAGAGTCAAGACTAGTCGTCTGTGACAACAGTGGCGCTAAAGAGATTTTGTGTATTCGTGTACTTGGCGGTACGCGCCGCCGATACGCACGAGTTGGCGATATCATTGTGGCAACCGTTAAGCAGGCCAACCCTAGTGGTAACGTTAAGAAAAAATCAGTCGTTAAGGCAGTAGTAGTGCGCAGCCGACGCGAACTTAAACGAGCTGACGGCTCAACCATTCGTTTCGACGATAACGCAGCAGTAATTATCGGTGACGACAAATTGCCTAAGGGTACTCGAATTTTTGGCCCAATTCCGCGAGAGCTGCGTGACCTCGGTTACGCCAAGATAATATCCTTAGCACCGGAGGTACTTTAGATGAAAGCTTCTAATATGATTTACAAAATTCGCCTCAAAAAAGGCGACAATGTCGTCGTTCTATCTGGCAAAGACAAGGGTAAAACTGGTGAGGTAACCGCCACCCATCCCAATCTCAACAAGGTTACGGTTGCCGGGATCAATATTGTTAAGAAACACCGGAAACCATCACAGGCCAAGCCTCAAGGCGGTATCGAAGAAATAACCAAGCCAATCTGGGTCAGCAAGGTTGCGGTTGTAGAGCCCAACAGCAAAAAACCAAGCAAAATTGCTTTTAAACTAGACACCAAGGGCAACAAAGTCCGCGTCTTTAAGCGATCCGGCAAGGAGATGAAGTAATGGCAGACACTAAAGCCTCAAAACCTCAGACTAAGTCAGCAAGCAAATATACAGCTAGGCTTAAAAGCCAGTACAACGACAAGATAGCGCTTGAACTGGAAAAAGAACTAGGCATCAAGAACGTTAACGACGTTCCTAAACTCCAAAAAATAGTTGTATCTTGCGGACTAGGTAAAGCCAAGGACGATAAGAAGGTTATCGAGATTGCAACCAATACTTTGACTAAAATCACTGGCCAGAAACCAGTCGAGACTATCGCTCGGATGTCTATCGCTACGTTCAAGCTTCGCGAAGGCAGCAAGATTGGTATCAAGGTCACATTGCGCGGTGATCGCATGTATGAGTTCATGGATAGGATCATTAACATTGTACTACCTCGTCTTCGTGACTTCCACGGTGTCGGCACCAAGTTCGATGCTCAAGGTAATTACTCTTTAGGTTTCGTAGACCAGTCTGTTTTTCCGGAGCTAACTTTTGACGAGATCAGTAGTCCTCACGGCCTACAAATAACTTTCGTGATTAAATCTCATGGCGCTGAGCACAGTAGGGCACTACTTGAAAAGTTTGGAATGCCATTTGAAAAGGAGAAAAAATAATGGCTAAGAAATCAATTATCGCTAGAGATGCTAAGCGCGAGCGAATGTACCAACAGTATGCGGATAAAAGAGCGGAGCTGAAGAAACTTGGCGACCAAGAAGGACTAGCTAAGCTTCCACGTAACTCTAGCCCGACTAGACGAAAAAACCGTTGTGTCGAAAGCGGACGACCACGAAGTTACATGCGAAAGTTTGGCTTAAGTCGTCTATCGTTCCGTGAACACGCTGTAAAGGGCGAAATCCCGGGCGTAACGAAAGCTAGTTGGTAAGTGGTATGAAGTTTACAATTTTCCGTAGTTTTCAATTTTCAAAAGCAGTTGCTCGTGTCTCGAGTCTCGTGACTCAGGGCTCTAAAGTGACGAAAGGAGCGATTATATGGTAAGTTCAGATCCAATTTCAGATATGCTAACCCGCATCAGAAATGCGATTGCCGTACGTAAAAACGAAGTTCGGATGCCACACAGCGGCGTAAAAGAGTCTGTTGCCAAGGTATTGGCTGACAATAAATATCTTCAGTCAGTCGTTGTAGATGACAGCGGCGTATTCAAAGAACTAGTTATTAAGATTAATGAAGACACCCAAAATGCCACTATAACTGAGATTGAGCGAGTTAGTCGCCCAGGACGACGAGTCTATATGGGATCAAGTGAACTTCCTCAAGTAAAGCAGGGAAGAGGGCTGTTGATTGTTTCAACTAGCAAGGGTGTTATGACCGGTGCAAATGCTCGAAAAGAGCGTTTGGGCGGTGAAGTAATTTGTAAAGTATATTAATTAAGATTAAGGATTAAAGATAAAAGATTAAAGAATCAATAAATTCGTTAATCATCAATCGTAAATCATTAATCATTTAAATCGGAGATTTAAATAATGAGTCGAATAGGAAAACTACCGATCCAAATCCCATCGGGCGTGACAATCACTGTCGATAATGACCGTGTTCACGTTAAGGGCCCCAAAGGAGAGCTATCTACGCCCTTACTGGAAGGCATAACGCTTAACATTTCTGAAGGAGTTGCTGAATTAAAGCGTGCCAGCGAAGCACGTGAACACCGCGCAAGGCACGGGTTGCTTAGAACACTAGTGTCTAACATGGCCACAGGTGTAACCGAAGGTTATAAGAAAAAACTAGAAATTCAAGGTGTTGGCTACCGCGTGGCTATGCAGGGCACTGACCTCAAACTTAACTTAGGTTTTTCTCATGACGTTATCTACAAGATGCCTCAAGGAACTGTGGCAACTGTTGAGCAAAATACCATAACTATTAGCGGTATCGACAAACAACAAGTTGGTCAAGTAGCGGCCGAAATCAGAGCCCTAAAGAAACCCGAACCTTACAAGGGTAAGGGTATTCGTTACGAGGGTGAACGAGTCTTACGTAAGAGCGGTAAATCAGGGAAGGATAAATAATGATGTTTGGCTATAGGGAAAAGAGCAGCCAGAGTTTGGATTTACTTCAAACCCTGCGCGTTGAGGAAAACCGTAGGTTGTCCTCAAAAGGCAAAGCCGCTAAACCAGGGAAGGATAAATAATAATGTCTGAATTAAAACTTGCAAAGCAAAATAAGCTCCGCCGACAGGCCAGAGTACGTAAAACCACTAAAGGCACCGAAGTCAGGCCACGACTTAGTATACACATCAGTAATCTTCATATTTCAGCACAGATAATAAACGATGACACCCATCAAACGCTAGCAGCCGCAACGACCGTCGGAGCAAAGCTCACGGGTAAGACAATGAGTGAAAAGGCCGCAATAATCGGCGCCGAAGTAGCCGGAAAAGCCAAGAAAGCTAAAGTAAAAACTGTTGTTTTCGACAGAGGCGGGAATCGCTACCACGGTAGGGTTAAGGCCCTAGCAGATGCAGCACGCCAGGAAGGATTGGACTTTTAACATGCAGTCATCTTATTCATCGGATAATCCAAGGCAAGGTCGTCGTGGGCGCGACCAGGCGCCAGAGCCTAAGGAGTTTGACGAAAGAGTAGTTGCCGTCGATCGTGTTGCTCGTGTCGTAAAGGGCGGACGAAGGTTCCGTTTTCGCGCACTAGTTGTCGTTGGCGACAATAAGTCAAAAGTTGGCGCAGGTGTAGCCAAAGGAGCAGATGTCACTGCCGCAGTAAGTAAAGCCGCCGAAATTGCTAAAAAGAATTTTGTTTATATAGCGGTTACAAAAAATGAGGCCAAGACTATCCCGCACGAAGTCGAAGGACGCGTTGGTGGAGCTAGAATTTTGATTAAGCCAGCAACTTCAGGTACTGGTCTTATCGCCGGCAGCGTAGTTCGTACAATACTCGAAGTTGGAGGCGTTCAAAATGCTCTAAGCAAGAGCCTAGGTAGTAGCAACAAGATAAATATGGCTTACGCTACTCTAGAGGCTCTGGGAATTAGCCTACCAAAAGACAAATGGCTAAATAGTAGCAACAAGAGTCAAGAGACAAGAGTCAAGAATGACGACAAAGCAGCTAAGAAAGAAGCCACAAAAAAGAAAACTCCAACCGCCGCTAAAGCTAAGGAGGGCAACAAATAATGAAATACAACCAACTAAGCCTAAACGCCAACAAAAGCCGTAACCGCATTGGTCGCGGTATTTCTGCTGGACAAGGTAAAACTGCCGGTCGCGGCACTAAGGGTCAAAAATCTCGTACTGGTAAAACCGCAAAGCCTGGTTTCGAAGGCGGCTCAAACCCTCTAATGCAGAGAGTTCCAAAATTACGTGGTTTCAAACCATTTTGGGCAAGCGCAATTACTGTTACGACCGATAAAGTAGCTGAGTTGATCACCGTTACTAACGATAGTCTTGCAGAGGCCGGCTTAATTGACAACAAACACTTATCCGTCAGATTGGTATTAGGTAAAAAGCCTGTTACAACGAAACTTAGTGTAAAACTTCAGGGTGCAAGCAAGATGGCCATAGCAGCTATCGAAAAAGCCGGTGGAACTTTTGAAAAGATTGATCGCGTCGCTAGAGTTAGCGCCAAATCATCAGACACAAAATAATTTTGCTATAATAAAAATAGTTAAATAATAATGAGAGGGAGCCGTTAGGTTTTAGTAATTAGTGTGTTTTTGGATTTAACCCCTAGACTAACAAATGCAAACCCAAGTAACGGTAAGCGTAGTAGATGAACTGGAAGCTAATTTTTCAAAGTCTAAAACATGGCGACATGCGAAAGCGCCTGTTGGCAGTCATGGGTATGATCCTGATATTTCGTGTATTGGCACAGATACCTATTCCGATTGGAAATGGCGAAACACTAAAACAGCTACTAGAAAATTTATTCACCGCTTCGCAAGGGTCGAGCTTACTCGGCTTTTTGAATGTGCTCTCTGGCGGCGCTCTGTCCCGTTTTTCTATAGTACTACTAGGTTTGGGCCCGTTCATTAATGCCAGCATCATCATGCAACTTCTAACCCAGGCCATACCTAAGCTGGAGGCCTTAAACAAAGAAGGTGAGTTTGGGCGCAAAAAAATCAATCAATATACTCGGCTTCTCGCGTTCCCGCTTGCCATCATTCAATCTGTTGGCGCGATTTACTTAGTACAACAAACTGCAACCCAGGTAGCTGGTGTCGGCAGCATCACTGCTGGCGCAAGCCCTCTGACCTGGTTTGTTATGGTCGGTGCACTTACTGCTGGCTCGATGCTTCTTATGTGGCTAGGTGAAATAATAACTGAGCAAGGTGTCGGCAATGGCATAAGTCTACTCATAACCGCTGGTATCGTATCGTCACTTCCTAGTACAATTGCTAGCATTGGTTCGGCACTGTTCACAGGATCAGACACAACTAGAATATTTGGCATTACTATAAAAGCTAGCAGCGACACAATTATTACTGTTGGCGTTATTGCGTTCGTGACGGTGCTACTTACTTATTTTGTGGTTAAGTTAAATGAGGCCGCAAGGAAGATCACAATACACTATGCCAAAAGAGTTCAAGGCAACAGGACGTATGGCGGAGTGACCACAATTCTACCAGTTAAGCTCATAACGGCCGGGGTGATTCCGATTATCTTTGCCTTGGCGTTTTTAAGCGTTCCAGCTTTTGCAGGTCAGCTCCTTACGACAAACAGTAGCGCGCGTTTGGCGGAACTCGGCGCCAATCTCTCGCTATGGTTCCAAAACCCAAGCGCCCAAACTTTTGCCCAAGGTGGTTGGATACCCTATATCTACCCAATCACTTACTTCTTCTTGGTCTTTGTATTTACGTATTTTTATACTTCTATTACTTTTAACACCAAGGAGATAGCCGAGAACCTACAGAAGCAAGGCGGATTTATTGAAGGCGTCAGAACTGGCAACAGCACCGAAAAGCATCTAAAGAAAACCATCAATCGCCTAACCTTTTTTGGTGCATTGGCTTTGGGCTTTTTAGCAATCGTACCAATCATCGGCCAAGTTTTCCTAAACACAAGCATCAGCCTTGGTGGAACTTCTATCTTGATCTTGGTAGCGGTATCACTTGAAACACTACGAGCAATCGAATCCAGGGCACTGATGGTTACTTATGATGACTATTCAAGACCAGATTTCTTCTATGGTGAAACCGAAAAATCTTCGAAGAAAAGATTTAATTTTCTAAAGCGTAAAAAGAAATAAAACTCTTTACAGGGTGTGGTAGAATTTGCTATAATCAACCTTGAATATACTCTATGGCTAGCAATAAGGAAGTGATCGAGCTTGAAGGCGTTATTGTAGAGACCCTTCCGGGTACTCAGTTTCGTGTCGAGCTCAACAATGGCCATCAGATTATAGCCCATGTCGCCGGAAGAATGCGCAAGCACTTCATTCGCATAGTACCTGGCGACCAGGTAACGGTTGAGCTGACACCTTACGATCTCAGTAAGGGTCGAATAACCTACCGAAAATCGTAGTTTTATATATTAAGACTTACGAATTTAATAAATTAATGCAGTGAGTCCACCACTTAAAAAATATGGTGGATCCGGATGAAAGGATCATTAGTAAATAATGAAAGTCCGTGCAAGCGTAAAAAAAATCAGCCCCGACGATAAGTTGGTGCGCCGTAAAGGACGCCTTTACGTTATAAATAAATTAAAGCCTAAACACAAGCAAAGGCAGGGATAGTATGGCTAGAATTTCTGGTGTAACCATTCCAAACGAAAAGCAGATTCAGATTGCCTTGACTTATGTTTACGGCATCGGACCGAAGTTTGCTAAAGATGTTTTAGCGGCAGCCAAAGTCGATCCTACGGTTAGAGTAAAAAACCTGACTGACGAAGAGGTCTCTAGAATCCAAGATTATATTAACGAAACCTACACTGTTGAAGGTGAGCTTCAGCGCGTAGTTAGCACGAATATTAAACGCCTTAAAGAAATCAAATCATACCGCGGATTGCGGCACGCCGCTAATCTTCCCTCCAGAGGACAGCGAACTCGCACCAACGCACGTACTAGGCGTGGTAAGAAGGTAACTGTAGGCGGAACGGCGAAGAAAGCGCCGTCTAAGACTTAAGGGGTAAGTTATGGCTGAAGAAGAGATTAAAACCACAGCTACTGAGACTACTGACACTCCTGTTAGTCAGGAAATGCCAGACAGTCCAGCTGCAACAGCACCATCAAAAAAGAAAAAACTGAAAAAAACTGTTGCTTACGGACAAATGCATGTCCAGGCAACGTTCAACAACACCATTGTTAGCTTCACAGACCAAGCTGGAGGCGTATTATCGACGTCCAGCGCGGGTGCTTGCGGATTCCGCGGCAGCAAAAAAGGCACTGCATACGCAGCCCAGGTTGCGGCCGAAAAAGCTGCTAACGTAGCTAAAACCCAATACGGACTTTCAAAGGTAGACATTTTTGTTAAAGGTATTGGCCAAGGACGAGATATGGCGATGAGAGCTATTTTGAATATGGACATTGCTATTGAAAGCATCAAGGACGTCACCGGTGTTCCTCATGGCGGAGTTCGTCCAAGAAAGGCAAGGAGGAACTAGTATGGCAAGAGATAGAAGCAGTATTGTTAAGCAGTCTCGCCGAGAAGGCTACGCTCTTCATCCTAAAGCACACAAAGCTTTAGTAAAACGCAGCGGAATGCCCGGCGCTAGTGCAAACGGTAGACGACCAAACAAACCTAGCCAATACGCGCTACAGATGCGCGAGAAGCAGAAAGTCAAAAGACTTTACGGTCTTCTTGAGAGACAATTTGAAAATCTAATGAAGGAAGCCTCCCGTTCTCGCGGCCAGACCGGCCAGACCTTGCTGAGGTTCCTAGAGCAGCGAGCCGACAATGCAGTCTATAGAGCAGGTTTAGCGCCTAGTCGTAGAGCCGCAAGACAGCTAGTTAGCCATGGACATTTCATGCTTAACGGACGCCGATTCGATATTCCTTCAGTAAGACTAGTTGCTGGAGACGAGCTAATAGTTCGTGATCACAGCAAAAGTAGCCAATATTTTAAGAATCTTGACACTGTCAGCCCACCGAGCGAAGTAACAGCTAGCTGGATTAACGCTGATCGCAAGAAACTAACAATCAAAGTAACCGGCGCCCCAACTCGTGATGATGCGGAGCTCGGAATTAACGAACAATTAATCGTCGAGTATTACTCACGCTAAAGGAGAGAACTTAATGTCAAAAACTATTCACACACCTTCACTAGCATCAGTAACCGACCATGGTAAGACTTCGGCAACTTTTGTTATTGAGCCACTACACACTGGTTACGGTATGACTCTTGGAAACAGCCTTCGTCGAGTACTATTATCTAGCGTCGCAGGCGCAGCGGTCACGTCATTTAAGATCGACGGTGCAACACACGAATTCACAACTATTAAAGGCGTCGTAGAAGACGTCATTGATATCATGC